>CAVHIP010000101.1:0-7634 GCA_963636125.1 Oscillospiraceae bacterium
CAGGTCTGCGCTTTATTTTCATCAGATTATATGCCTGATTACTTGATGCCGTACTTCTTGTTGAACTTATCAACACGGCCGCTGGTGTCGACCAGCTTCTGTTTGCCGGTGTAAAAAGGATGGCACTTGGAGCAGATTTCAACGGTGATGTTGGGCTTGGTGGAGCCGGTCTCGATGACCGCGCCGCAAGCGCACTTAATGGTGGTCTGCTGATATTTAGGATGGATTCCTTCCTTCATTGGTACAAGTCTCCTCAAATCAAATGCTGCCTTGATTGTGCATGCGCATAGTTACAAGACGCAAAGAGAAGTATATCATGCGAACACTCAAATTGCAAGCTTTATTTTCCGACACAAAACCGGCTGAATATGCGGTTCGTCACATCTTCGCGCACCGTGCGCCCCGTGAGCTCGCCGAGAGCTTCCATCGCGCCCTCGCTTTCAGTGAGGATTATATCGGGCGTCATGCCGACATCCATAGCATCGATTGCGGCGCGGATATATTCAAGCGCCGTTGTAATCGCCTGCGCGTGGCGGACATTGGTAAGTATTTCCCCTGCCGGAACGGACGGAAGCGGGAACATAGCCGAAATCGCCGCCTCAAGCTCGTCAAGCCCTTCGCCCGTAAAGGAGCTGACAGGAACAATGCGCAAAGAAGTTTCGGGAAGAGCGGCAGGCGCGCCGAGATCCTTCTTTGATATCACGACAATGCCGTGCCGGGCTTTTTCAGCATCGCGGATTATCTCATAATCCTCATCCGACAGCCCGCCGTTTCCGTCAACAACCGCGATAACAAGCTCCGCGTTTTCCATGGCGCGGCGGCTGCGCTCAACGCCGAGGCGCTCGACCTCGTCCGAGGTATCGCGAATGCCGGCAGTATCGATAAGTTTGAGCAAGACCTTTCCGATTTTCAGTTTTTCCTCTATCGTATCGCGGGTTGTGCCGGGAATCTTTGTGACTATCGCGCGCTCATATCCCAAAAGCGCGTTGAGCAGAGAGCTTTTGCCCGCGTTCGGCTTCCCGACGATTGCGGCGGGTATGCCCGTGCTCATGAGCTTGCCTCTGGAAAACGTTGCCAACAGTGCGCTCAGCTGCGCTTCTGCATCACGGAGCTGAGAGGCGTAACGCTGAATGGTAAAATCCTCTATGTCCTCGTCGGGATAGTCCAGCACTGCATGAAAATGCGAGCTTATATCGGTCAGGACGGAATAAATCGCTTCGGTTTTTTTGCCGACCGCGCCGGTGAGCTGTCCTGCGGCATTTTTCGCCGCCTCAATACTCTCCGCGTCGATAATATCGACAACCGCCTCCGCGCTGCTCAGCTCCATTCTTCCATTTAAAAAGGCGCGCTTGGTGAACTCCCCCGCCGCGGCCTGTCTGCCGCCGAGAGCGAATATCTCATCGAGAGAGGCGCGCATAACAACGGGCGAACCGTGGCACTGCAATTCCGCCGTGTCCTCGCCGGTATAGCTGTTCGGAGCGCGGCTGATTGTACACAGACAAACATCCAGCAGCTCGCCGCCCCTGTCTTTAAGCTCTCCGTATATAAGTTTTCTGTCCGGACTTTGAGACATGAGTTTTCCGGAATACGGATGAAAAAGCGTATCGATAATTTTCAGCGTGTCGCCGCCGGAAATGCGAATTATCCCTATCGCGGATATCTGCGCTCCCGTGGCTATCGCCGCAATTGTACCTGACATAGGTATCTCCTATAACAAAGGCAGCACCGCGCAATACGACTGCCGCATTATACGGTGCTGCCTTGAAATATCTCAAAAAGAGTATTTTTACAGTTTGTTGAATTTCGCCGCCTTGGCCGCTTTCTCGTCCTGCCTCTCGGAGACATAGTAGCTCAGGGAGAGAAGACTGTCGGAAAAGTGGACGTTTTCAACTATTGTGGTGCTGCCGGGAGCAGTGATATCAACATTCGTGAAGTTCCAGATAGCGTCAATTCCGTTTGCCGTAATCATCTCCGTCACAGGCTTTGCCGCCTCCTGAGGAACCGTCAGCACTGCAACATCGACCTTATTGTCCTGCAAAAACTCCGGCAGCTCATCCATATGACGAATGGGAACGCCGTTAAAAACGTGCCCCGCAAGATCCGGGCTTATATCGAACGCGCACACAAGGTTAAAGCCCCATGAGGAAAAACAGAAATTATCCATAAGAGCGTGGCCTATATTACCGGCGCCGATGAGGATAGCGGTAAAGCCCCTGTCGGTTCCGAGGATGTTGGCAATTTCGGTGTGCAGAGCCTGGACGTTATAGCCGTATCCCTGCTGACCGAATTCGCCGAAACAGCTGAAGTCCTGCCTGATCTGAGAGGGTGTAAAGCCTAACTGCTCGCCGAGTTCAAAAGAAGAAATACGGGAAACGCCGTTTTTCATAAGCTCATCAAGCTTGCGCAGATAACGCGGCATACGGCGGATAACATTATTTGATACATTGTTGCGTTTCAAGAAAAAACTCCCCTTATAAAGCTGATTTTTAACGTATTATATCATGCTTGAATTTGTATTTCAAGGTGTCCATGCAACATTTATAAATCATTAATATACCATTCTCCTACTTGTCAAACCGCAAATTTCGGATATAATGGCAATATGCAATATAATATGTAATTAAATATTCGGGAGATGTATATTATGCCTACCACATGGAGTCGATCCGCAGAGGATTTTCATAAGATATATGTTGCAAACACGGATGCTTTTTACCGCGTTGCTTCGCCAGCGATGGCAAAAGAGCTGGACGAATTTATGACCAACTGCGCCCTTCAGCTTTGGAGTCGCGCCGGCAGCGTTACTCAAAAGCATGCGGACATTGCCAATCAGATATACTCGCGCGGGCAGCAGCCTCAAAAGTGGATGTTGTGGAGCCTTACAAGCGCGATATGCGACAGCGAGGTTTTCATGCCGCCGGTATTCTATTGGGATCTCGCGGAAAAGGACGCAAAGAACGGCACGCAAAGCTCCCGTACTTTCGTACGCATGCTCACAAACATTTTGCTCTACATGGCCGCGGTTGATGACGATGTGACCTATGCGGAAGCGGAATACATCACCGAATGCGCCGATAAGCTCAACGCCGTATGCGACACGAGCGGCGTCGGGAAATCACGCGAGGCTCTCAACCCGATGGACTATGTCACAAGCGGAGAACCGAGCTTTGTCGAAAAAAACAAGGGCAAGGTTCAGCCGCAGAACGGAAGCGCGCCCGGAAAATCCGAGGCAAATCAGAGCGAGGAGCAGAAAGAGAGCGAGGAGAAAAAGCCCGATTTTGACGAACTTATGGGGCAGCTTGAAGCGCTTGTCGGTCTGGAGAACGTAAAAAAGGATGTCAAAAATCTTATAAATCTTGTGAAGGTGCGCAAGCTGAGGCAGGAAAACGACCTGCCCGTCGCCCCGATGAGTCTGCACATGGTATTCATGGGCAATCCGGGTACCGGCAAAACCACAGTGGCAAGGCTTATCAGCGGGCTGTACGCCGCGATAGGCGTTCTGAGCAAGGGGCAGCTCGTTGAGGTTGACCGTTCGGGGCTTGTAGCGGGCTATGTGGGACAGACCGCCCTTAAAACGCAGGAGGCGATCAAATCCGCTCTGGGCGGGGTGCTGTTCATTGATGAGGCCTATTCCCTGTCCTCCGGCGGAGAAAACGATTTCGGCCGCGAAGCGATCGAAACCATTCTCAAGGCAATGGAGGATCATAGAGACGATCTTATAGTCATAGTTGCGGGTTATACCGGGCCGATGAACGGGTTCCTCGACTCCAACCCCGGGCTTGCTTCCCGCTTCAACAAGTATTTCAGCTTTGAGGATTACAACGGAGAACAGCTTCTTGCGATATTCAAGGGGCAGTGCAAAAAGAACGGTTATGTTCTCACCGATGAAGCGGAAAAGGACGCCGGCGCAATGTTCACGGAACTTTACGAAAACCGCGGGGACAATTTCGGCAACGGGCGCGATGTGCGCAATTGCTTTGAGAAAACCGTCGTCCGCCAGGCAAACCGCCTTGCCGCAATGGAGGCGCCCACGAAGGATGACCTGATGTCCATCACGCCGGCGGATCTGAAGGATGAGGATGCGAAAGACGACAAAGTCGCCGAAGAAGCGGAACCGGAAAAATCACAGGAAGACGAGAAATAACTAAATGAGCTTTGTTCATCTGCACGTTCATACGGAATATTCGCTTCTTGACGGGGCATGCCGCATAGACAAAATTGCCGAAAAGGCAAAGGCTATGGGGCAGAGCGCGCTCGCGATTACCGACCACGGGGTTATGTACGGGGCGGTTGCTTTCTACAAAGCGTGCAAAAGCGCGGGGATAAAGCCCATTATAGGGTGCGAGGTATATGTCGCGCCGCGCCGGATGACCGACAAGGAACACGGCAGGGATAACGCATATTCGCATCTTATCCTGCTTTGCAAAAATGAGACCGGATACAAAAATTTGTGCTATCTTGTCTCGATGGCGTTCACGGAGGGATTCTATATAAAGCCGCGCATTGACTGGCAGATTCTGCGCGAGCATGCGGAGGGGCTGGTGTGCCTTTCGGGCTGCCTTGCCGGTGAAATTCCGCAGAAAATCATCGGCGGCGACTATGACGGCGCGAAGGCGAAGGCCTTGGAGCTCAAAGAGCTTTTCGGAGAGGATTTTTATCTTGAAATTCAGGATCACGGGATACGCGAGGAAAAGCTTGCCGCAAACGGGTTGATAAAGTTGAGCCGCGAAACGGGCATACCGCTTGCGCTCACCAACGACGCGCATTATATAGAAAAGAGCGACGCATATTATCAAGACGTGTTGATGTGCATACAGACGGGCAAAACGGTGGACGACGACAACCGCATGCGCTTTGAGACGAACGAACTGTATCTCAAAACCGAGGAGGAAATGCGCGCGCTGTTCCCGGAGCAAAGTGAAGCTGCCGACAATACAGTAATAATCGCCGAAAAGTGCAATTACGATTTTGAATTCGGGCACTATCACCTGCCGCGCTTCAAGCTCCCCGAGGGGGAGAACGATAGCTGGGAGTATCTGCAAAAGCTCTGCAACGTCGGCTTTGAAAAGCGTTATCCCAATCGTCCGGAGCTGCGCAAACAACTTGAGTATGAGCTTGACATGATCCACCGCATGGGCTTTGTGGATTATTTTCTCATCGTCTCCGATTTTATAGGCTTTGCAAAGCGAAACGGCATCCCCGTAGGCCCCGGCAGAGGGAGCGCGGCGGGCAGCATGGTTTCCTATTGCCTCTACATCACCGACGTTGACCCGATAAAATACAGCCTCTATTTCGAGCGTTTTCTCAATCCCGAGCGCGTTTCCATGCCCGATATCGACGTTGATTTCTGCGTCAACAGACGCGGCGAGGTTATAGATTATGTCAACCGTCTTTATGGGAACGATCACGTGGCGCAGATAGTCACATTCGGCACGATGGCGGCGAGGCTTGCGGTGCGAGATGTCGGCAGGGCATTGTCCGTAAGCTACGCGGAAACAGACGCCGTCGCCAAGCAGATACCAAGCGGCCCGGGCGCGCTGAATATGACAATAAAAGAGGCTCTGACACTTTCAAAGCCGCTCAGAGAGATGTACGAATCCAAAGAAAACCCCAAGTACAAGCAGCTTATCGACGTGGCGCAGGCGCTTGAAGGCATGCCGCGGCACGCATCCACCCACGCGGCAGGCGTTGTCATCACGGAAAAGCCGGTCTATGAATATGTTCCGCTCGCCAAGAACGATGAGTCCGTCGTCTGTCAATATCAGATGACCACGCTTGAGGAGCTCGGTCTGCTGAAGATGGACTTCCTCGGGCTGAGAAACCTCACCGTCTTAGAAGACGCCATTCAGCTCGTGCGAAAAAAAGAGCCGGATTTCAGGATTGAGGACGTGCCGGATGATGACGCGGGCGTGTTCGAGATGATCTCCGCCGGACGCACGATCGGCATTTTTCAGCTTGAAAGCACGGGCATGACGAGCGTATGCACCCGCCTCCGCCCGAAAAGCATAGAGGATATAACCGCTATCATTTCGCTCTACCGCCCCGGGCCGATGGACAGCATTCCGCGCTTTATCGAATGCTCCGCCCATCCGGAGCGCATCAGCTATAAGCATGAGCTTTTGCGCCCCATCCTCGAGATCACATACGGCTGCATCGTATATCAGGAGCAGGTTATCGAGATTTTCCGCCGTCTCGCGGGCTTTTCTCTCGGGCAGGCGGATATGATACGGCGCGCGATGTCCAAGAAAAAGCACAAGGTCATAGACGCGGAACGCGTTGCCTTCGTCCATGGGGACGAATCGCGTTCAATCCCGGGCGCTGTGAAAAACGGAGTTCCGGAGGATGTGGCGAACAGCATCTATGATGAGATAATCGACTTTGCAAGCTACGCGTTCAACAAGGCGCACGCCGTCTGCTACGCCATTGTCGCATACCGCACCGCGTACATGAAGCACTACTATCCGCAGGAGTACATGGCGGCTCTGATAACCTCCGTGCTTGAAAACAGCGGGAAAGTCTCGGAATATATCGCGGAATGCAGGGAGATGGGCATAAAGCTTCTCCCACCGGATGTGAACGAGTCCGACGCGAACTTTACAGTTTCCGGAAACGATCTCCGCTTCGGCCTTGCGGCAATCAAGGGAATAGGCTGGGGCGCGATAGAAGGCATGGTCGCGGAACGGCGCGAAAATGGCGCGTTTACGAGCTTCGAGGATTTCTGCAGGCGGATGATCGGCAAGGAGCTGAACCGCCGCGCGATTGAAAACCTCGTGAAGGCGGGCGCGTTCGATTCCCTCGGCTATAAGCGCAAACCGCTGGCCTCAATAGTGGGGACAGTGCTTGAGAGCATCACGAGAGCCGACAAGGACAATGTTTCCGGTCAGCTTGACCTTTTCGGCGGCTTTTCGAACGACGAAGAAGATCGTCAAGAGAGCATTCCCCTGCCGGATGTCGGCGAATACACCCCGCGTGAAAAGATGTCCCTCGAAAAAGAGATAACCGGCATGTACCTTTCCGGGCATCCCATGGACGAATACAGAGATATTGTGCGCAGAGCGGGCGTCACCCCGATAGGCGCGGTCATGGTGGATTTCGCTTCGGACGATGGGCCGACGCAGTTTGAGGACGGGCAGTCTGTCACCGTCGCAGGCATCGTCAGTTCGACAAAAACACGCACGACTAAAAACAACTCCCTAATGTCATATGTCACGCTGGAGGACGACACGGGGGTTATCGAGACAATCGCATTCCAAAAAGTGCTTGACACAAGCTCCGCGTATCTGCGCGACAACTGCGCCGTCATTATGAAGGGGCGAATTTCCGTACGGGATGAGAAAGAGCCGCAGCTTATGATTGACTCGGTGCGGCCGATTGAAGACATAGGCGCCGTAGAGGCAACGCCGCGTCCAAAGAAAATACCGGAGAACGCAACGCTCTGGGTGAAGCTCAGGACGCGCGATTGCGCCGAGCTCAAACGTATTGAGCTTATCATGACAATGTTCCCCGGCAGGCAGCAGATGATAATTTATATTGCCGATGAAAAGAAAAAAATCGGCACACGGTGCGTAATCCACCCCGCGCTCATCGACGAGCTCATAGAAATGCTGGGCGAAGAAAACGTCGTGGTAAAATAG
>CAVHIP010000102.1:0-7598 GCA_963636125.1 Oscillospiraceae bacterium
TTGAAGCCTAACCGCGCTTTAGCGCGGCTCTTACAGGCTTCAAAAGATTTCATTGAAATTGAAGATTTTAATGAAATAATAGTATCAGAAATGAGAAATTGAGAGATATTCTATCTCTTCGTTTCTGATTTTTGATAAATAATTATTATACAGGCTGTGTCGTTTTTCCGAGCGGTTCGGCTTGTGCTTTTTAAGCATTTTGGGAGGAAGAAAATGAGCAATCAGGTAATTATTAAAGATGCCGTAAAGCGTTACGGGGATTTTGTCGCGCTCAAGGGCGTGTCGCTGGACATTAAAGAAGGGGAGTTTTTTACGCTTCTCGGTCCCTCCGGCTGCGGCAAGACCACGCTTTTGCGTATGATAGCCGGCTTTAACAGCATTGAAGGCGGCGATTTTTACTTTGGCGACAAACGCATTAACGACGTCCCCGCGCACAAACGCGACATAGGCATGGTTTTCCAGAACTATGCGATTTTCCCGCATCTCAATGTTTTTGATAATGTGGCGTACGGCCTGAAGGCGCGGAAAATTCCCGCGAAGGATATAAAGCCTCGCGTTGAAGAGGCGCTGAAGCTTGTGCAGATCGATCACCTTGCCCAGCGCAAGCCGAGCGAACTGTCCGGCGGTCAGCAGCAGCGCGTTGCTCTCGCCCGCGCCTTTGTTATCGAGCCGAGCGTTCTTTTGATGGATGAGCCTCTTTCAAACCTTGACGCAAAGCTACGTGTGCAGATGCGTTCCGTCATCAAAAAGCTCCAGCGCCGCCTCGGCATAACGACGATATATGTCACCCATGACCAGGAAGAGGCGCTTGCCATTTCCGACCGTATCGCGGTCATGAAAGACGGCGTCATCATGCAGATCGGCACGCCCAACGAGATTTATGCCAAACCTCAAAATCCCTTTGTCGCCGGGTTTATCGGCGTGTCGAACTTCATTGACTGCGACATTGCCGCCTCCGGCGCCGGTACGGCTGCAGTGAAGATTAAAAATGAGCTGGATATAAAAGTAAACGTGCGCAAAGCATATACCGGCAAAGGCAAAATTTCCGCGCGTCCCGAGCAGCTTTTCTTCTCCGAAAAGGGCATGCCCGGCACCGTGCTTTTCTCAACCTTCCTCGGCGACTATATCGAGTATGAAGTTGAGCTTGATGACGGGCAGAATCTCATTGTCAACGAGTACACCAAGGATTGCAGTACCATCCATGCCGACGGCGACAAGGTGTTCCTCAGCTTCGATCCGGAGCGTATCAGCCTTTATGCCGCCGATACCGAGGAGGTGCTCAGTCTGTGAGACTCGGAGAGAGAAAGTTCAAGCTTGATTTCTGGTTCTTTACGAAAATTGCCGTAATAATTGTTATGTGCATGTTCATCGTATATCCGTTTTATACGATACTTACAAAGAGCCTTTTTTCTAAAAAGGTTGATGGGCTGACGCTATATAATTTCAAACGTTTTTTTGAGAAAAAGTACTACTATCAGACGCTTATACGCTCCATGATTGTCTGCTTTACGACAGTGCTGACAACCACGATTATCGGCGTCCCCATTGCCTATCTCATGACTCGTTATAATATCCCCGGCAAAAAAGTTCTGCATATTCTCATTATTATGAGCCTCATGAGTCCCCCGTTCATCGGCGCATATTCGTGGATAATTCTGCTTGGCCGCGCCGGGCTGGTAGCGAAGCTGTTCGCAAAATTCGGCCTCACCGCGCCGACTATTTACGGGCGCGGGGGCATAATATTCGTCTTCACCTTGCATCTCTTCCCATATATATATCTCTATACCTCCGGCGCAATGAACAGTATAGACAGCTCTCTCGAGGAGGCGGGGGAAAATCTCGGCATGAGCAAGCTCAGACGTATCTGGACGGTCACCCTCCCTGTCATTCTTCCCTCTATCATGGCAGGTATGATCATGGTCTTCATGACCTGCCTTGCCGACTTCGGTACGCCCATGCTGCTCGGCGAGGGTTATACCGTGCTGCCGGTGCTTGTGTATAACGAGTATATGTCCGAGAGCGCCACAGACCCGTATATGGCATCGACTCTCTCTGTTATCATTGTTGCCTGCTCGCTTCTCATGCTCGCTTTCCAGAAGCTTGTCGTGGATAAGCGAAATTATATGATGAGCTCGCTCCGCCCGCCTCAGGAAACGGAGCTTCACGGCTGGAAGCGTTTTCTCGCCTCCTTCCCGATTTATATTGTTGTCGCCTTCGCTTTTCTCCCGCAGATAGTGGTTGTCTGCCAATCCTTTGTGGAGCGCAGCTTCTCCGGCATGGTAAAGGGCGTCAATCTCAATAACTATCGCTCCATTCTCTCGAGACTCGGCAGAAACATTCGCAACACGTATGTCTTTTCACTTGTCGCGATCGTGTTTATCATCGTTGTCGGCATTCTTGTTTCCTATATCCTTGTGCGCAAAAAAGGCAAGGTTGCGAACCTTATAGATACGCTCATCATGTTCCCTTATGTCATCCCCGGCTCCGTCCTCGGCATCGGACTTATAGTCGCATTCAACCGCAAGCCTATAATCCTCGTCGGAACTTCCGCCATTATGATTATCTCCTACATCATCAGAAAGCTGCCGTATACCGTGCGCTCGGGAAGCGCTTTCCTCTATCAGATGGACCCCTATGTCGAGGAGGCGTCCATCAACCTCGGCGTTTCTCCGATGAAGACGTTCTTTACCGTTACGGCGCGTATGATGCTGCCCGGAATAATGTCCGGCGCGGTACTCAGCTGGATTACATGTATCAATGAGCTGTCAAGCTCCATCATGCTATATTCCGGAAGCACCTCAACTATTGCCGTCGCTATCTATCAGGAAGTTGTCCGCATGAGCGACGGTACCGCCGCGGCTCTTGCGACTATCCTTACCGTGACGACGATTATCTCCCTTGTGATCGTTTTCCGCCTCACGAAGGGGAAGGTCAAGATAGTCTGATTTTTGATAAAAAAACAAATCGGAGGGCGAAATACTCGCTCTCCGATTTTAAGAATTATAAAATGAGGTTTGTTTATGATAAAAAATATTATTTTCGATATGGGAAACGTGCTTATAAGATTTGATAAAAAGCTCTTTCTCGCCGCTGTCAATGTTCCGCCCGAGGACAGCGAGCTGCTCGAAAGGGAAGTGTATATGTCGCTTGAATGGGCGATGATGGACAGAGGTACGCTCACCGAGAAGCAGGCGGCGGAGATAATGTGCGCCCGTCTGCCCGAACGGCTCCATGACACGGTGCATAAGCTTGTCGATGAGTGGGATCGCCCGATGCTTCCGATAGACGGCATGGCAGAGCTTGCCGGTGAGCTGAAAAACAACGGATACCGCGTCTTCCTTCTCTCAAACGCAAGCTACCGCCAGCATGAATACTGGCCGGACATCCCGGGTTCGGAGTATTTTGACGATACTCTGATTTCCGCCGATGTCAAGCTCGTCAAGCCGCAGCCGGAAATATATCTTATGGCGTTGCACAAATTCGATGCCAAAGCCGATGAAAGCGTCTTTATCGACGATGCGACAAACAATGTCGAGGGCGCGGTCTACTGCGGGCTGAAAGGCATTGTCTTCCACGGGGACTGTGACGAATTGAGGAGAAAGCTCAAGGCGATGGGCGTGAACTGCAGAAGTTAAAGCCACCCCTGCGCGGTCTCGGAATATCACAGCGCGGCGCGCTGCTCCGGCGTCATCCGATATTGCGGCTTGACATGATACGCCACCTCCGCGTACTGCCTTGCGCGCTCGCGCAGTGAAAAATTGCCGTTCTGACTGCACCAGACATAGAGCTCATGCAGTATGAGATCCGTCGCGATATGCGACAGCAGCTCCGGCGGCTCTTCGGTTTCTATTATGCCGCTTTTGGCGCAGTTTTTCGCAAGAGTCGCGAACAGATCGTCGAGCGCGTGCACGGCATCCCGTATTCCCTGCGGAGATTCAAACTGCATGATGAAAAGAGCGCTTGTGAGCTTCGGCCCGAATTCGAGCGCGATCGCAATAAACCTGTCAAAGAGCTGCCAGATGCGCTCAAAATCATTCTCCGCGTTCGCGAAGCGACGGAAATTTTCGCCGTCATTCTGCTGCGGCTTTGCGACAACATAATCAAGTATCGCGCGCTTGCCCTTGAACAAGCTGTAAAAAACCGTGCGGGAAACGTGGGATGCCTCGCATATTTCGTTGACGCTGACGCTGTCGTAGCCCTTGGCTCTGAATAGCTCTATTGCGCGCTTCGCAATATTATCTTTGGCTCGCTGTGACGAATCCTGCACGAAAGCACCTCCCTATAAAACTGTTCGGATTTTAAGAACATTTTAGCTGATTTGTTCGCAAATGTCAACTTATTGACAAAATTGTTTTCAAATTTTTTGCGATATTTTTGTGAGATATGTCAAAACGAATAAAAGCTTATTGATTATTACCGACAAAATATGTAAAATAAAGTCGTGTATGGCTGTTATTTGACAAACTATTTTGTAAGTGTATCCTAAAAACTTATCAGGAGGCTCAAAACTCATGACAAAAGATCAGAAGATCGCCAAGCTTGGCAAGGAGATCACAGATCGCGCAACCGTCCTTCTCGGGAAGGACCAGATTACCCCCGACGCTCCGGAATACAAGGGCATTAACTCCGCATTGAAGTACACCGCATACAAGTATGATGAGAAGATGGCCGATGACATTCTTGACATCTGCCTGACCATGAAAAAGCGCGTACCTCTGACCATTGAGCAGCTGGCCGCGAAGAATCCCCAGTTTGACAGGGAATATCTCGAAAAGGCTATGCAGGCTGTCAGCGAAAGCGGTCTTGTCGAGTTCCACTGGGAGAACCTTGACGGCAAGAATCCCAATCACGAAAAGCGCTGGGTTTTGGACATGTTTGTCCCCGGCAGCGCCGAAATCATGATGATCAACCCCGAGCAGTCGGATATGTACCCCGAAACGGCGGACTTCTTTGAGCGCATGGCATATCTGCCTCTCGCCGGCATTACCGAGTTGGTTCCTCCCGGAGGCGCAGGCATCGGCATGCATGTTGTCCCCGTTGAGAAAGCCATTCCCGCGGAGAGCAAGTCTCTGCCTATCGAGCATCTGAGCCACTGGCTGAAGAAATATGAGGGCCACATCGGCATTTCCGTGTGCTCCTGCCGTAAGCAGCAGCGCATCCGCGGCGAGGGCTCCGGCGATGTCGAAGCCGAATGGTGCATCGGCGTCGGCGACTTTGCCGATTACGCCCGTGAGACCAATCATGGCCGCGACATTACCTACGAAGAGGCTATGGAGATTCTCCAGAAGGCCGAGGACAAGGGCTATGTTCACCAGATAACCAATATCGACGGCGAGAACAAGATATTCGGTATCTGCAACTGCGCTGTCGGTGTCTGCAACGCTCTGCGTACCTCTCAGCTTTTCAACACCCCCAATCTTTCCGCATCCGCTTACACCGCAGAGAGCGATCCCGAGAAGTGCGTCGCCTGCGGCAAATGTGTTGAGACCTGCCCTGCAGGCGCTGTCCGCCTCGGTCAGAAGCTCTGCACCAAGGACGGTCCCATCGAGTATCCTCATCACGAGCTGCCCGATGACACCAAGTGGGGCGAGGATCACTGGAACAAGAACTACAAAAACGAAAACGGCTCCATTCAGACCTGGCCCACCGGCACCGCGCCCTGCAAGGTCGCCTGCCCCGCTCACATCGCAATTCAGGGTTATATAAAGATGGCCGCCGACGGGCGTTATGCCGACGCTCTCAAGCTCATAAAGAAGGACAACCCGTTCCCCGCCGTCTGCGGAAGCATCTGCCGCAAGTACTGCGAAGACGCATGCACCCGCGGCACCGTCGATAAGGCTCTTGCAATCGACGAGATTAAGAAGTTTATCGCCGAGCAGGATATGAAGGCCGAGCATCGCTATGTTCCTCCCATGGTCTCCTGCACGCACGAAAAGTTCGATCAGAAGATCGCTATCATAGGCGCCGGCCCTGCCGGTATGACCTGCGCATACTTCCTCGCCATCGAGGGATACAGCCCTGTCGTGTTCGAAAAGGAAGCCGTTCCCGGCGGTATGCTCGTAAACGGAATTCCCTCCTTCCGTATCGGCAAGGACATTGTCAAGTCCGAAATCGATGTTCTGCGCGAGATGGGCGTTGAGTTCCGCTGCGGCGTTGAAGTCGGCAAGGATGTCACCATCCAGCAGCTGAGAGAAGAAGGCTTCAAGGCGTTCTATGTCGCTGTCGGTCTGCAGAAGGCCGCAAAGCTGAACATCCCCGGCGAAGACCTCACCGGCGTTGTCGGCGGTCTTGACTTCCTGCGTTCCGTCAACAGCGGCGCTACCGAAAAGCTCACCGGTGATGTCGTTGTTATCGGCGGCGGCAATGCGGCTATCGACGTTGCGCGCGCTGCGCGTCGTCTGACCGGCGGCACTGTCAATATGTACTGCCTCGAGAAGGACGAAGAGATGCCCACCGTTCCCGATGAGAAGAACGCCGGCATTGCAGACGGTGTTGTCATCAACAATTCCTGGGCGCCGAAAGCCATTATCGGCGAAGACGGCAAGGTCACCGCGATTGAGCTCATGCGCTGCACCTCCGTGCGCGATGCAAACGGCAAGTTCGCTCCCACCTATGACGAGAGCGAGACCATCACCGTTCCCTGCTCCAATGTCCTTGTTGCAATCGGCCAGCGCTCAGAGTACGGCTCCGTTCTTGCCGGCACGAAGGCAGAAACAGCCGACGGCAGACTCATTGAGCATGACAAAGTCACCTTCCAGTCCAACGAGCCCGATATCTTCGTCGGCGGTGACTGCGCAACCGGTCCTATGTACACTATCGATGCTATCGCCTGCGGTCGCGAAGGCGCGGTGTCTATCCATCGCTATGTCAACGTCGGCCAGACTCTGACAATTCACCGCAACCTGCGTGAGTTCAAAGAGCTTGATAAGAGCAATGTCATTCTCCCTGTTGATAGTTACAAGAAGCCCGCGCGCGCCGAAGTCGCGATCGACAAGAATAAGGTTCTCACGATGCAGGATGACCGCGTCACCTTCACCGAAGAGCAGATCAAGTCCGAAGCGTCCCGTTGCCTGAGCTGCGGCCGCAGTGTCGTCGATCCGAACAAGTGCATCGGCTGCGGTATCTGCACCACCAAGTGCGAGTTTGACGCTATCCACCTCAAGCGCAATCGTCCTCAGAACAGCAAGATGATACCCGCAGAGGATAAATTCAAGGCAATCGGACCCTACGCCGCAAAACGCGGAGTCAAGATAATCAAAAAGAAGCTTTCCGGCAAATAATATTCCCGGAGCAAAACCAAAGGTGCGGGAGCCATTCCGCACCTTTGGTGCTAAGGCAACACCGCACAATTCGTCTGCGGCATACGACGGACAATTTGTGCCCTGATTTAGGAACTTTTTCTTGAAATACACAAAGTATATCTGCAAAAAAGTTCCGTTATCAGAACCCAAATTCTCTCGCCGTCTGCTCTTGCCGCCTTATGCGGTATTGCCCTAACAATTCCATCGGGCAAGTTGAAATAATCCGCCCGAAAGTTTTTCTGATACTGAAAACTGATTAAAACATTTAATGACAATTAAATGTTTTAATAGCCGCCG
>CAVHIP010000103.1:0-7329 GCA_963636125.1 Oscillospiraceae bacterium
GCACGGTTAGGCTTCAAAAGGCGTCTCATACGAAAACTACGCCGCTGCGGCGGCTATTAAAACATTTAATTGTCATTAAATGTTTTAATCAGTTTTCAGTATAAGAAACGAGCAAAAAGAAGCCCTTGTCCGTAACGCAAATATACGAACAAGGGCCTTTTAATATCCGAAAACGGATTGAATTATGCTATTGAAAGAATCAAATCAGGATTTTTTGCTGCGTGTTTTGCCTTTAGCGGCTTCCGCTTCGGCGGCTTCTATTTTATCGGTGGTTGAGATTGCCCATTTCTTGGCCTGAATACGCACTCTGTCTTCACCGGTTTCGAACGTAATGGTGTCTTCGGTTATCTGAACGATTTTACCGGTAAGACCTCCGATAGTGGTTATTCCGTCACCAAGCGAAAGGGAATTGCGCATTTCTTCGGTTTTCTTTTTCTTCTTGTTCTCAGGGCGAATAATCAGAAAATAGAAAACGGCAAACATTGCCACGAGCATAATAATCATCGAACTGCCACCGGATGCAGCAGCGGTTGTGTCTGTGGTGAAAAACATTTTGCGAACCTCCAAAAAAAATTAAATCAAGTTATTATACATGCTTATTCAAATAAATTCAAGCGATTAAATGCGTTTGTCCAGAATTTCCGCATAATTTTTTCTGAACTGCGAAAAAGTGCCGTTATCAAGACTTTCGCGAATACGTTTGGTCAGGCTGTTGTAGAAATAAAGATTGTGCATTACCGCAAGGCGCATGGCGAGCATTTCTTCCGCTTTGAAAAGATGGCGGATATACGCCCTTGAATATCTTCTGCACACGGGGCAGTCACAAAGAGGATCTATCGGGAGAGAGTCTTTTTGATACTTCTCGTTTTTTATGTTGATAATGCCGCCCCAGGTGAAAAGATGCCCGTGTCTTCCGTTGCGCGCCGGCATAACGCAATCGAAAAAATCAACTCCGCGCCATACGCTTTCAATAATATTTACAGGCGTTCCGACCCCCATAAGATAGCGCGGCTTATTTTTCGGCATATACTCTTCCACAGCCTCTATGGTATCATACATCTCACGGTGGGTCTCCCCTACCGCAAGGCCGCCTATTGCATATCCCGGAAGGTCAAGCTCGGCTATTTTTTTCATATGTTCAATTCTTAGATCATGAAAAACGGCGCCCTGGTTAATTCCGAACAGCATCTGCCCCGGATTTACGGCGTTGTCTTCGCTATTGTAACGGGCATTAGCTTCCTTGCATCTTTTAAGCCAGCGATACGTTCTGTCGCAGGAATTTTTCACATAATCCTTAGGGGACGGTATTTTTATACACTCGTCAAAAGCCATTGCGATATCGGAGCCGAGATTTGACTGTATACGCATACTCTCTTCCGGCCCCATAAAGATATGCCTGCCGTCAACGTGCGAGTTAAATTGAACTCCGTCTTCATTTATTTTGCGCAGTTTTGCGAGCGAAAATATCTGAAAGCCGCCGCTGTCGGTAAGGATAGGGCCGTTCCATGTCATAAATTTGTGGAGCCCGCCCATCTCTTTTATAAGCTCGTCTCCGGGTCTGACGTGCAGATGGTACGTATTGGAAAGCTCAACCTGACAGCCGATGTCGCCGAGATCCTTAGCGGAAAGCGCGCCTTTTATCGCGCCCTGTGTACCGACATTCATAAATACGGGCGTCTGAACGGTACCGTGCGGAGTTTCGAAACATCCCCTGCGCGCATGGCCTTCTTGTTTTAGCAAAGTATACAAATTATTCTGTCTCCTGTTTGATAGATAAAGCGGTATTTTCGTATGTTTGATTCTCTGATAAATAATACCATTTTGTATGCGGGTTTTCAAGAAATTAATACACGGTTGCCACGACAAATCACAGTGTGCTATAATAGCGCCATCAAAATATTATCAAGGCAACGCTGCTTTTTAACAGATAGGAGATACTTTTATGAAGTTTTTCTTCCTTGCGGCTTTTATTACAGTGAGCGTGATTCATCTTTACGCAAGTTTAAAGTGCATCGAAAAACTACGGGCGCAGACAAAAGTATTTATTCTCCTGTTTCTGCTCGGATGGTACTGCTTTTCAACCGATAAAGTATCAAAAATCGTTGTATTGGCAATTTTATTCAGCTGGCTGGGCGATATGCTGCTTATTCCCGACGGAAACGCATGGTTTTCAGCCGGAGGTGTTGCCTTTGGGCTGTCGCACGTATTTTTCATAATTGCGTACAATATAAACACGGACCTCGCCGCTGTTCCGCTTTGGGTAATTATTCTCGCCGCGGCCGTTTATTTTGCGGCATCCGTTTTTGTCTTCAGGAGTTTGAAACCTCACCTGCCGAGATCCTTGTTTTGCCCGATGTTTATCTATCTTTTGGTAAACGGCGCGATGAATTGCTTTGCGCTCTATCAGCTCGTTTCAAGGCCATGCGCCGCTGCGGCAATCACATTTATCGGCGCAACTCAGTTCTTTATTTCCGACTCTGTTCTTTTTTATGTAAGTTTCAATAAAAGCGCGAAACTGAAAACGCATTTTACGGTTATGCTGACTTATATTTTTGCCGAATTTTTTATTGTGCTCGGGCTTAAGTTGCTTGGCATGTAGAGATGGCAATTTATTCTATACATTTCAACATAATTGTGCTAATATATGGCAACATACAGTGACTGATTACATTTGGAGATGATAATATGTTGGATTTGGAAATGATACGCGATGCTCAAAATGCTCTTAAGGGCATAGCCCGCTATACGCCGCTTACGCAGGCAAAAAATCTGGGACGCAATATTTTCATCAAATCGGAAAATTTGCAACTTACGGGCGCATTCAAGCTGAGAGGAGCATATAATAAGCTTCGCTCGCTCACGGAAGAAGAACGGGAAAAAGGCGTTATCGCCTGCTCTGCGGGCAATCATGCTCAGGGTATAGCTTTATCGGCATCTATGCTCAAAATCAAGTCCATTATCTGTATGCCTGCCGGCGCTCCTATCAGCAAGGTGGAAGCTACCAGAAACTACGGGGCGGAAGTGGTTCTTGTTCCCGGGGTTTATGATGACGCAGCGGCCGAAGCAGAACGTATGGTAAAGGAGCACGGGTATACTTTCGCTCACCCGTTTAACGACGAATACGTCATGGCCGGTCAGGGTACGATAGGCCTTGAAATACTCGAACAGCTTCCCGATGTGGAGCAGGTCGTAGTATCAATCGGCGGAGGCGGATTGATAAGCGGCGTGGGATGCGCGATAAAAAGTCTCAAACCAGAGTGCAAGGTTATCGGCGTTCAGGCGGTAGGCGCGGCTTCAATGTATGTGTCAATGTGCGAAGGGAAGCCTACCACACTGCCTTCTGTCTCGACAATCGCCGACGGAATAGCCGTCAAATGCCCTGGAAGCCTCACATTTGACTACTGCAAAAAATATGTCGATGAAATCGTCACGGTAAAAGAAGATGAAATTGCGACAGCAATACTTGCTCTCATGGAAGACCAAAAAACCGTCGCAGAGGGTGCAGGCGCCGCAACGGTGGCGGCAGTGCTGTTCGGCAAAGTGGATGTTTCGGAAAAGAAAACAGTCTGCGTAGTCTCCGGCGGCAATATCGATGTCACAACAATTTCACGAGTCTTGACCAAGGGGCTTACCAAAACCGGCCGCATTACCGAGATAACCACAAAAATTGCCGACAAACCCGGCAGTCTTATCAATCTCCTGCAAATTGTCGCGAAAACCGGAGCAAATATAATAAATATAAATCATTCACGTGAAGACAAAGAATCGGATATAGTGGATTGCATAGTGAAAATGACGCTTGAAACGAGGAATTTGCAGCACGTAGACGATATAGAGCGGGAATTGATTTCCGCCGGTTATAGCCTTTTGTAAAATTTTCAACTTATTAATGATAACAGGCTCCGGGGTTGCTCGGGAACGAGCGCCGCAGAGTCTGTTTGCTTTTAGGTTCTATCCCATAGAGTCGTTTATTATAGACGCAAAAAGGCGCAAAATATTAACGACACCGTGCTAATCACAGTGTCGTTAAAAAAGGCGCCACCCAGACTCGGACTGGGGAATCGCGGATTTGCAGTCCGCTGCCTTACCACTTGGCTATGGCGCCATATGACAAATGCGGATAAGGAAAATATCCGCATTTTTTGGAGCGGCTTACGAGGCTCGAACTCGCTACCTCCACCTTGGCAAGGTGGCGCTCTACCGGATGAGCTAAAGCCGCAAATGGTGCCTCAGGCCAGAATTGAACTGGCGACACGCGGATTTTCAGTCCGCTGCTCTACCTACTGAGCTACCGAGGCAAATATGGTGGGAACAACTGGACTCGAACCAGTGACCCCCTGCTTGTAAGGCAGGTGCTCTAACCAGCTGAGCTATGCTCCCGCGCGACAGCTTTGTAATAATACAAGATAATTCCGGAATTGTCAAGTAAATTTTTTCAAAAAACGGAAATTCCCGCAGTGGCTCGCAAACACGTCATTAAACAACTCGTAAAAGCTTGTAAAATCGAGAAAAAAATAGTAGAATAATCCAAAATATTTTTCTCCGGAGAATAAAATGGACAAGAGACTTGAGAGAATTCTGCCAAAGGTACAGAAACCCGCAAGATATACGGGCGGCGAGTATAACCAGATAATAAAAAATAAGAGCGATATCGACCTTCGCGTTGCGTTCTGTTTTCCGGATACATATGAGATTGGCATGTCCAACCTCGGTATGAGTATTCTCTATTATACCATGAATTGCCTTGATTTTGTTTGGTGCGAGAGGGTTTTCGCGCCGTGGGGCGATATGTACGATGAGATGAAAAAAGCGTCTATTCCGCTATACGCCCTTGAGAGCGGTGATCCGGTATCGGAATTTGATGTGGTTGCGTTTTCAATAGGCTATGAGATGGCGTACACAACGGTTTTGGATATGCTTTCAATGTCAGGCATTCCGTTAAGGTCCGAGAACAGAGAAAATCTTCTGCCGATCGTTGTCGCCGGCGGATCTGCCGCGGTTAACGCGGAACCGATGGCTCCTTTTATTGATCTTTTCTTTGTCGGCGAAGGCGAGGAAATGGATAACGAATTTCTCGTTTTGCTCAGAGAGGCAAAAAAACAGGGCTGGAGCAAAAGAGAGTTCCTCGGCAAAGCCGCGCAGATTGAAGGCGTTTATGTTCCGTCGCTTTATGATGTCCAATACAACGATGACGGCACGGTAAGCTCGATACAGGCTAAAGACGGTGCGCCCGCAAAGGTCAGGAAAAGAATAGTCACAGATCTCGACAGCGCGCCGTATCCGACAAGGCCCGTTGTTCCTTCGACAGAGGTTATTCATGACCGCGTGTGCCTTGAGCTTTTCAGAGGATGCGTGCGCGGATGCCGTTTTTGTCAGGCAGGGCACATATACAGACCCATCAGATCAAAAAAACGCGATACGCTTGTAAAACAAGGGATAGAAACGCTGAAAAACACAGGGTATGAGGAAATCACCCTGCTCTCTTTGAGCACGAGTGATTACAGGGATCTTGCGGGGCTTTGCGACGGGCTTCTTGAGTATTGCGAGGAGAGAAGCATAAGCCTGTCTCTGCCGTCGCTCAGGGCGGATAACTTCTCCATGGAGATAATGGAAAGATTGCAGAAAGTAAGAAAAAGCGGCCTTACTTTCGCGGTAGAGGGCGGAAGCCAGCGCCTGAGAGACGCAATCAATAAAAACGTCACCGAGGAGGATGTCCTCAACACCTGCCGCCTTGCCTTTTCCGGCGGATGGAATACCGTAAAATTGTATTATATGCTCGGCTTGCCTACGGAGACCGACGAGGATATAGTCGGCATAGCTCAAATGGCGGATGAAATCCTGCACTGCTGGAGAACAAACGCAAAAAACAAAAGCAGAGGTGTTAAGATAACAATTTCGACATCCTGCTTTATCCCAAAGCCGCACAGCCCGTTTCAGTGGGAAGCGCAAATAACGCCCGAAGAATATCTCCGCAGGGTTAACCTGCTGCGCACGAGCATCACGGCAAGAAACGTCACGTATAATTGGCACGACGCCGAGACAAGCCTCATAGAGGCTGTCCTTTCAAGAGGCGACAGAAAGGTCGCCGATGCGGTGGAACTTGTTTTCCGCAACGGAGGCAGACTTGACGCGTGGACAGATTATTTCTCATTTGAACGCTGGATGAAAGCCTTTGAAGCGTGCGGAATCGATCCCGAGCTTTACGCATTCCGCGAAAGGAAAACCGATGAGATTTTGCCGTGGGATATGATAGATGTCGGTGTTCGCAAGCGGCATTTTATCCATGAGAGAGAAATGTGCTATAAATCCGCGCTTTCCCCGGATTGCCGCAGACAATGCAGCGGCTGCGGCGCGGCGGCGCTGATGAAGGGAGGACGTTGTGATGGATAAAATTCGCATCAGATTCAAAAAAACCGGCAGAGCAATATATATTTCGCATCTTGATCTTATGCACACAATGCAGCGCGCTTTTTCGAGAGCCGGATATGAGCTCAAATACTCCGAAGGTTTCAATCCTCACCCTGTCATGTCGATTATTTTGCCGCTGTCCGTCGGCTGCTCGAGCGTCTGCGAGCTCATGGATTTTAAGCTCAGGCAGGATTGCCGCCTGGATACGCTTCCCGCAGAGCTTACCGCGGTTCTGCCGGAAGGAATAGAGGTCATCGAAGCATACGAGCCGACGAGAAAAGCTTCGGAACTTAAATGGCTTGCAATTGAAGGGGTTTTTGAATACGACGAACGATCTGCGGAAAGTATGATCGCTGAATTGGCAAAGTTTTTTTCGCAGAGTGAAATAGTTGTGCCGAAGAAAACTAAACGCGGTATGGGAGAATTTGATGTGAAATCCGCAATAAAAGAGATAAACTTCCGCGTGAACGGAAACGATGTTAAGTTGAACGCCGTAATTTCCGCGCAGGATCCCACATTGAACCCCGAACTTCTCACAGAGGCGCTCAAAATAAAAGCGGAGGATATTTCTCCGGATTTTGCAAAATATACAAGGATTGAAACATTTGATTGCAACATGAGCGTTTACAGGTAAAATCCGGAGGATGGATGATGAAAAAAATTGCAGTATTTCAAAGTGATCTCGGCGTCGGCGGAATACAAAAATCAATAATCAATCTTTTAAACTGCATTGATACGCAAAGAGTTTCAGTGGATCTGTTTCTGTCTCAAAAAGAAGAGTTTTGGAACGTAAAGCTTCCTGAAGCCATTAAAGTGCACTATCTGAAGCCTATTTCAAAGTTATACTCATTTATCCCGTTTGACCTGGCAAAGAAACTGATAAGATACGATTTTGATAATTCCGCGGAATATGATCTTGCA
>CAVHIP010000104.1:0-7309 GCA_963636125.1 Oscillospiraceae bacterium
CGGTTCTTCTTTTCTGTTCAGTTACCGTTGCGCTCCTCAGAAGTGGAAGGGCGGGAGCTTTAGCCCTTCCTACTTTGGGAGTGTAACGACCGTTCTTACTCTTTATGTATATAAATACAGAATAGAAGAAGAAAAATTTTCAGTCGTTTTCGGTCAAGTTTTTAGTGATAATTCCTTTGCCGAGCGTAAACTCGCCGCCCATCTTTTCGGGCGTGAATAGATGGTCTTATGATCCAAACTCCGAAAACCGGACAGTGATTGATTGAAATCCGGAAGTGTGAAATTCAAAACATCACACAGATAGCAGCATTAGAAATCAAAATTCGGACAGATAAAAGCCCTTCTAAGGCATAAGCTCAGGCTTTGTGCTCAACGACCCACTGCAATAGCTCTTCATAGGACATGCTGCCATCTGCGGTGGAGAGCCCTATTGCGACTATTTCTTCGTCGGTGCATTTTATACGGATCCCGTTCATCTCCAGAAAAGACAGCATCACATACACACCGATTCTCTTGTTGCCGTCTACAAATGCATGATTGGAGATAAGCGCAAAGCCGAGACGGGCACCCTTTTCTTCTTTCGTCGGATAAAATTCTCTGTCACCAAAGCCGGCAAAGGCGCTTTCAAGCGCAGAGTCCAATAATGCCTCATCTCTGACACCGACGCTGCCGCCTGTAGCCTCGGCGAGAATTTTGTGCAAGAGCAGCACTTTTTCCTTTGAAAACTTTATCATTTCGCTAACTCCTCAAAGGCAGCCTTATGCTCCTTCAGAATACGCGTGGCAACGAATTCAAGCTTCTCGTCCTCACTCATCTCTATCTGCGGCTCAGTGTCCAAATCAATAACAAGAAGCTTCGGACGGTTGTTCTTAAAAACAACTACACGACCCTTACTTTCAGCCATACGGGCAACCTTCGAAAAATTCTGGTTTGCCTCCGTGGCCGTCACGATCATACCGGTATCGAAAGTCATATAAATCACCTCGCTAATAGTATACACAAATAGTAGGCTAAAATCAACCTATGATTATGCACTCGCTATTTTGCGTTGTAGGTGTTACAATGATGCTCATGCCCTGAACTTCCTTTATGGTCTCATAGCACATGATCGGCTGGATGATATAGACGGGGACTATCTCAAGTCTGGAGTCCACATGAAGCCCTATCTGCTTTCCCGGCAGCGCCTGCTCAGGCTTGGCATGACACCTTTCTTCGGCAAGCTCCAGCACCCTTTCAAGCCGTGAAATGCTTATCGGCTTTATAAGGAAAGACAAGGGCTGATAGCTGTATCCGTCCAGCGCAAAATCGGTGTGTCCGGTAGCGAAAACATACTGTACCTGCGGATAATGATTATGGATATACGAAGCAAGCTCAAAGCCGTTCATCTCGTCCATTTCTATATCAAGCAGTACCAGATCGACAGGGTTATCCCTGACAAATTCAATTGCCTCAATTCCGGAAGCGGCAGTGCCGACGACATCTGTGTTCGGAAACAGCCCGAGTGCCCGCTTGGCTATCTCCATCGAGCCGGTGTCGTCATCAACAAGCAATATTCTTAACATTGCACACCCTGCCTTTCCGCCACATACCATCAGTGTGGTCTTTACTGCCTTATTATTGCACCTTTCCACCAAAAACGCAATGCCTGCTTTTTCTGCTCCGCAGGCAGGCACTGCGTTGTTGAATCGGCGCAGCCGCGATCTCTTTCGTAGGCTACTTTTATTTCATTTCGGATATTCAATAGAAATCTTATCCGGCAAAACGCAAAAAACTTTTGTTTTAGTTCAATTTCATGTTAATTAAAGAATCGAGTTGATAAGCGACATCGGATTTTCGTTCGTTGCACTCCGCAAGGCGCTTATCACTTCTCGTATAGAAAAGGGAACAGTTTTAGTTGGCGGCAAATATGGATAAGAACTTAATCCGTTTACTTTAAAAAATCAAGGTGTCGACCGTGCAGAAGTGATGCAGATCTACTGCCGTTCAGTCACTGTTCTTTCACCCGACTTTCCAAGCGGCATAATGTAATACCTGCGTCAGTAGTCTGAATATGGCAAAATAGAATGATCCGATGTAAGAAAGTGCAAGGTACCCCCTTGCACTCTCTCGTTTTATCAATAATCAATATGTGTTATTCCAGCTCGAATGCGCCGGTATAAAGCTGATAGTAGGTGCCTTTTTCGGATATCAGCTTATCGTGGCTGCCGCGCTCGATTATGCGGCCGTGGTCAAGGACCATTATAACATCGGAGTTCTGCACAGTTGACAATCGGTGGGCTATGACAAACACAGTGCGTCCCTCCATGAGCTTATCCATGCCGTTTTGAACAAGCGCCTCGGTTCTAGTGTCAATTGACGATGTTGCTTCATCGAGAATCATTACCGGCGGGTCGGATACTGCCGCGCGTGCAATTGATATAAGCTGGCGCTGTCCCTGCGACAGTCCGCTGCCGTCGCCGCTGAGGACAGTATCGTATCCCTTAGGCAGCATGCGTATAAATCCGTCGGCATTTGCAAGCTTTGCCGCCGCGATGCACCGCTCGTCGCTTGCCTCAGGATTGCCGTAACGGATGTTTTCCATTACAGTCCCAGTGAAGAGATTTACATCCTGAAGAACTATGCCGAGGCTGCGCCGCAGATCGGCCTTTTTTATCTTATTTATATTTATCCCGTCATAGCGAATCTTACCGTCGGCGATGTCGTAAAAACGGTTGATAAGATTTGTAATCGTAGTCTTGCCGGCTCCAGTGGCACCGACGAAGGCGATCTTCTGTCCGGGTTCAGCGTAGAGCGTTATGTCATGCAGAATGGGCTTCCCCTGAGTATACTCAAAATCCACATGATCGAAAACAATGCGGCCTTCAAGCTTTGTGTAGGTCAGCGTGCCGTCACTGTGCGGATGTCTCCATGCCCAGATGCCTGTATGCTCCGACGTTTCGGTGATTGCTCCGTCTTTCTCCGTTGCATTGACAAGGGTGACATATCCGTCATCGGTTTCGGGCTGCTCATCCATAAAATCAAATATACGCTGTGCACCGGCAAGCGCCATTATAATGGAATTAAACTGGTTTGCGATCTGAGATATCGGGTTCGTAAAGCTTCTCGAAAGATTCAGAAATGATGCGATCATGCCGAGCGTCATAGTATTAAAGCCGAACAGACCGAGATTACTGACCCCCGCGATGGCCATATACGCGCCGAGGACTGCGATTATTATATACTGCAGATAACCGAGGGTGTTCATCATAGGCATCATGGCATTTGCGTTGCCG
This sequence comes from Oscillospiraceae bacterium, assembly GCA_963636125.1. GTDB lineage: Bacteria > Bacillota > Clostridia > Oscillospirales > Oscillospiraceae > Limivicinus. Next base: position 3,273 of record CAVHIP010000104.1, read on the forward strand.
TTTGCCTTTGCCGAGTTTTCCGCCCAGATATTATTTCTGCGGCACAGCTCTTCCTTGGCCTGCGATTCGTGGCAGAAGACTTTTATAACCTTCTGACCGTTGACCATTTCCTCAACATATGAGTCGAGATCCGCAAGAGTGGACTGCTGTGCGGCAAAATATTTTCCGCTACGCGTGGCTACCACCTTGACGATCTGCATGACAAGCGCCATGACAACGCAGACGACGACCGTCAGCCTGACGCTGATATACAGCATGCAGAAGAACACCGCGACTATCGTGCAGACCGATGTTATAAGCTGCGCCATAGACTGTGCAATCATCTGGCGGAGATTGTCCGTATCGTTAGTGTAAAGGCTCATTATATCGCCGTTTGTGCGCGAATCGAAATAGCGAATCGGCAGGCTCTGCATTTTCGTGAACATCTCGTCGCGGATCGTTTTAAGCGTACTTTGCGCAACAGTGACCATGCGGCGGTTATATATAAGCGTCGAGACCGTTCCTATGGCGTAGATCATACCGATTACGACAAGTGCCTTTATAAGTCCGCTGTAATCGGGGACGGACTGACCGAGCATGGGGACAATGTAATCGTCAATAAGCTGCTGCAGGAACATCGCCGACGCGGCACCCGCGAGCGCACTTAAAACTATGCACACGGTCACAAGAACAAGCGTTGCACGATAGGGCTTGAGATAGCCGAGCAGACGCTTCACTGTTTTCGGATCAAAACGATTTTTCCCTTTCATTGTCCATCTCCCTTCTGTTGGGATTCATAAACCTCACGGTATATCTCGCAGCTCTTTAAGAGCTCCTCGTGAGTTCCGGCGGCGTTAATTCTGCCGTCATCCATGACAACAATCATGTCCGCATTCTGAACCGATGAAATTCTCTGGGCGATTATAATCTTAGTCGTATCGGGAATATACTCGGCAAATGCCTTTTGAATCAACGCATCGGTGCGCGTGTCGACAGCCGAGGTGGAGTCATCCAGGATGAGCACCTTCGGCTTTTTCAGCAGGGCGCGGGCTATGCACAGGCGCTGCTTCTGTCCGCCGGAGACATTGATCCCTCCCTGCTCGATATATGTATCATAGCCTTCGGGCATTGCGGATACAAACTCATCCGCCTGCGCGAGGCGGCAGGCTTCTTTAAGCTCCTCATCCGAGGCATTTTCATTGCCCCAGCGCAGATTTTCCTTTATGGTTCCGGAAAACAGCTCGTTTTTCTGCAGAACCATGGCGACCGCACTGCGCAGAGTATCCAAATCATAACGGCGCACATCAACGCCACCGAGGCTGACGCCGCCCGCCGTCACATCGTAAAGGCGCGGTATAAGCTGAACCAGCGATGACTTCGATGATCCCGTGCCGCCAATTATTCCGACCGTCTGCCCCGAGGCAATGTGAAAATTTATATTCTCAAGCACCTTTTTATCGGCCTTGGAGGTATAGCAGAAGTCAACTCCGTCATAGATGATCTCTCCGTTTTTCACTTCCGTGACGGCATTGTCGGGATTGGCAATGTCGGTTTTTTCGTTAAGCAGCTCGGCAATGCGCTGTGCCGAGCTGCTTGCGATCGTCAGCATTGCATAGACCATCGACAAAATCATCAATCCCATGAGGATCTGGATCGCGTAGGTTATAAGCGCAGTGAGGTTGCCTGTCGTAAGTCCGAGTGCGGCATTGTTTCCGCTTGCGACGATTGCTTTGGCGCCAAACCACGAGATAAGTATCATACAGGCGTACATGCAGGCCTGCATAAGAGGACTGTTGAGCGCAATAAGCCTCTCACCCCGAGCAAAGTACTCGTAAATGCGCTGCGATATGCTCTTGAATTTGCCTATTTCGGCCTCTTCCTGATTGAATGACTTCACGACCCTTATACCGCGCAAATTTTCCTGAACGACATTGTTGAGCTTATCATACGTGTGAAAGACCGTTTCGAAAATCGGATGCACACTGCGAGTAATGATATACAGCGGTATCGCAAGAACGGGAATAATTCCGAGGAATATCAGCGATATTTTGGGTGCGATACGGAACGCGACTATCATTGAAAACAGCAGCATGAACGGTCCGCGGATCGCCATGCGGATAAGCATTTGAAACGCATTCTGCAGATTGGTCACATCCGTTGTAAGGCGGGTGACTATCGACGCGGTCGAAAATTTATCGATATTCGAAAAGGCGAAGGTCTGGACATTGGCATACATATCCTGACGCAGATTCGCGGCAAACCCAGTTGCTGCCCTTGCGCTCGTGTATGCCGAAAGCATACCTGTCACAAACTGCAGCATTGCAAGAACGAATAGTGCCACACCGAACTTTCGGACCTGTGGCATACTGCCTGCCTCTATGCCGTAGTCGATCAGATCTGCCATGCACAGCGGAATTATAATTTCGAACACGACTTCAATCGTTGACAGAAATATTGTTAAAATCGAGCCCTTTTTGTGTTCCCTCAGGCTTCGAGAGATGGTTTTAATCATATAAACCACTCCTTTTTTGCGTAATTTGCTGCATTTTTGATACTAAATGCGCTCCAATGCAGCTACGGCAGTTTACTCCGATAAATTTCGGTAAATGTGCTCAAGCATTTCTACAAAGCTATCAACCTGCTCATCGGAAAGGCCGCGCTTCATCTTCTGCTCGAACTGCTCAATTTTTACCTCCATATCGCGCCCTGTGGACTCCGCATCCTCCGTCAGGGCGACAATTTTGTTTCGCTTATCGGAAGAGTCAAGCCGGCATCTCAGAAAGCCGTTCTGCTCCATGCGTGCCACGACACCGACAACCGTCGGATGCTTAACATTGAGGAAATTCTCTATCTCCTTTTGCGTCGCAGAGCCTCCTCTGCCGTTGAGGAAAGCGAGCACCTTGCTTTGCGTCAATGTGAGGTTATGCTCCTTCAGATCCGAATCGACGTTGACCTTGATCCTATCGTTTATTATCTTCATAAGATAACCTATCTGCCTTGGCAACTTATAATCACTCCTTGTATTATGTAGCGTGCTACGCATCTTTAGCGTCGGTTATTGTAGCACGCTACACTTTGGATGTCAACAAGGATTTTATGAACTTTTTTAATATTACACAACTTGTTTACACTGAGGGCAATAAGTGCCTCACCGCCAAGATTAAAAACAATCTGAAATTTTTGAGGTTGGTTTCAGATAGAGCAAATACAAGGTTCGCATTCAAAAGCAGAGGGAACGTGTGGAATCTGAAATTCAGCAGATGAACAGAGCTCTGGATATGCTCCGATACAAGTGCTGGTACTACACTCAAGCCATTGAAGACGGCAATGAATGCCATTGAGGGCTTCAATCGCCGGCTCCGCAAGGTAACAAAGGCAACGGTATTTCTGGCAAAGCGGCTCACACTCTTGGTTACTATGAGATCTATCCGTCCTGCCAGCGCGTCTGCAATCATCTCATTAAAACCGTCACGGTGTCTGGTATTTAAGCCGCTGAACCCCTCATACGTATACACGCCCACAAACTCCCACTCGGGATCTGATTTTATGTAGTTTGTGTAACGTTTCTGTAGTTCGGCGTGCAAACGAGCTGCGCTGTGCTTAAGGCATCGTTGTTCTTCTCTACGGTTACGCTTTGCCAGTCCTCCTCGCTGCCCAGCCAGTAAACCACGTTCAGGCTTGAGCAGCGGTTGAACGCAGCGTTTTTAATGCTGCTGACCGTATCATACATTCTTACATTCTCAAGTGCGGCACAATCGGAAAATGCTCCGGCGGATATGATCGACACGCCTATTGGTACAGTTATACTCTGCAATTTAACGCAATTTGCAAAGGCATACTGTCCGAGCGACTTGAGGTTTCCGGGGAGAACTACACCCTACAGCGACGAACAGCGTTCAAATGAATGAGCGCCTATCTCAACTATTGATTCCGGCAGCGCTATATGGCAAAAAGCAGAAAGAAATGCTGTTGCCTACTTGACAAACCAATGTTCACGCTGTAGAATATAACAGCGCTATATAGCGGTGTTATATTTTAAGGGAAGGAGTGCTGAAATG
>CAVHIP010000105.1:0-7219 GCA_963636125.1 Oscillospiraceae bacterium
GGCTATTAAAACATTTAATTGCCATTAAATGTTTTAATCAGTTTTCAGTATAAAATGCGCAGCCATCCGGACGGATAAGCTGCGCTGTTCTTCTATTGGATTTACTCCTCGGTCTGCTTTACAAACTCGCCGAGTTTCGGAGCTTCATAGCCGTTGATATACTCAACGTTCATAGCGTCCATACGCGCCTGAATGTCGGCGTCATACTCAGCGTCGGCGGAGAGCATACGCGCCGTAACATCGTTGCCGTCGGTGTCCTTCTCGATAGGCATATCGGGGTCAAGCGGCAGACGCATGATTATATGGTAGCCGTAGCTGCTCTCAACAATATCGGAGATGGCGTACTCGTCAAGAGCCTTCGCGGCATCCTCAAACTCGGTAACCATCGTGCCGGGGGTGAAGAGATAGCCGTCGGGATATGCTTCCTTGCCGGTATCCTCGTCCAGCTCCTCTTTGAGGCGGGCAAACGCGGCGATACGCTCATCCTCGTCCTCGATGGCGTTCAGCTCGGCAAGAGTCTTCTCGGCAAGCGCTTTCTTCTCGGCGATTGTCTCATCGTCCAGAGCCTCGCGGGTGGTGGGATCGATCGTCATGAAAAGAATATGGTTCGCGGCAAGGTACTCGTTGTCCTCAAGATATTTCTTTGCCGGCTCATCGCCGTACTTCTCGCCGTTCTCGCCGTATTTCTCGTTGAAGATATGCTCATATAGCTCTTTGGTTGTATTTATCGCCTCGAATTTTTCTCTGGTAAGGTACATGCTTGCGATAAAGGCGTCCTTCTCCTCCTCGGTTGCGTCCTCGCCTACCGCCTGCGTGTATATCGCTTCCAGCTCCTCTGCCATTTCACTCTCTTCCTCGGCAGTTAGAGTCGCTCCGGTCTCCTCGGCGTATTGGTCGATGGCAAGCTGCTGCTTTAGCATCTCGAGAGAGTTGCTGACGGTGATATCGGAAACAGTCTCAGTGCCCTCGGCGTCAATTGCGTCATCCCATGTGGAGTTCATGCCGTAGTACATCGACATCTGCATAAGGGTGTTGGTTATTCTGTATGACTGATAGTACAGCCAATAGAAATAATCGCCCCAAGTGATGTCTTTGCCGTCTGCCTGCATGACAACGTCTTCCGGGTCGTGTAGAGCGTAGAGCTTGTCATAGTCCAGCTCTATGCTGTAGGAAGCGGTTTCGGTCTGCTCCTCGGCAGCCGCATCGGCTTCGGTACCATTCTCGCTCTGCGCGGACAGCTCCTCCGACTGCGCGGCGGACTCGGTCTGAGCCGCGGCTTCGGTCTGGGACGCGATAACGGATTCTCTCGTATTCCAGTTCTTATAGGTGATAAACGCGCCGAACAGCACAACTATCACCAAAATAAGTGCAAAAAACTTTTTCATTTTTCAATATCCTTTCAAGGCATTGCTTATGATTGCAACGCCATAAATATAGCACTTCTTTATATTATACTCAAGGACAATTTATCTCTTTTTCGCGGCGTATGCGAACATCCAGATGACGATGGCTATAAGCGCGACTACCACAAGTATGCCGAGGATGAGATTGAATGCGCCGTTGACCATTCCGCCGATGAGCTTTACCGCGCCGACGACAACGGCAATGATGACGGCGGCAATCAGAACCGCGATTATAATTTTTTTCTTATCCATTTTCGATTCTCCTTCTTGGAATTATCCTATTTTTTCGCCGAGTCTTTTCAAAACCGCCGTGAAATATTCCGGCAGAGGGGATTCAAGCGCTATACGCTCGTGTGTGCGAGGATGGATGAACTTGAGCCGCCTTGCGTGGAGGCACTGACCTTCGAGCCCCTTTTCCGGAGAGGGCGCGCCGTAGGTATAATCGCCGAGCAAAGGGTGGCCGATGCTCGCCATATGCACGCGAATCTGGTGAGTACGCCCCGTTTCAAGTACGCACCGAATGTGACAGTATTCTCGATAGCGGTCGATTACCGACCAATGCGTCACGGCGTTTCGGGAGTTTTTATCCGTAACAGCCATGCGCTTGCGATCCGTGGGGTGGCGGCCGATCGGCTTATCAATAACGCCGCTGTCTTCGCGCAGGTTGCCGCGGACTATGGCCTCATACTCCCGCGACAGGCTTCTGTCGGCAAGCTGGGCGGAGAGAAACTGATGCGCGAAATCGTTTTTCGCGGCAATAATCAGGCCGGATGTGTCTTTGTCGATACGGTGGACTATTCCGGGGCGCTTTTCGCCGCCGATACCGGAGAGCGATGCGCCGCAATGATACATAAGCGCGTTGACAAGAGTACCGTCTGGATGCCCGGGAGCCGGATGAACCACCATGCCGCGCGCTTTGTTGACGACAATTACGTCCTCGTCTTCAAATACCACGTCAAGCGGAATATCCTGCGGAATAAGCGGAACGTCCTCAAGCGGAGGCAGGCAAACAACAAACTCCTCCCCTGCCGCGCATTTGTGGTTTTTCTTAAGCGGCTCGCCGTCCAATGTCACATAGCCCTGCTCAATAAGTCTTACGGCGGCGGAGCGAGTGAGATTATCCATATTGCCGGCAAGGAGAGCGTCGAGTCTTTCTCCGCTCTCCTTGGCAGTTATTATTGTTCTTTCTTCGTCCATCACTTGAACTCTGCGAGTATATCGTCAAGCGAGAATTCGTCATCCGAAGACTTGGGGGCGCGTTTGGGGGCTGTGTTCGCGCTTGTACTCGCGTTCGGCTTCGCCGTTGCGGGACGGGCAGCCGTCTGCTTCGGCGCGGAAGCCGCATAGGACTGAGCGGTTTTTGCGGGAGCCGTTCCCATCGCTTTTGCCGCCGGAGTCTGCGCGGATGATTTTTCCGCCTTTGCGTTTGCCTTTTCCCATGCGGCAAAGGGGTCGTCTTCTTCTTGATAAACTTTTTTGCGCGCAGGAGCGGCGTTTTCCCGGTTATCGGTGGTCTTGGTTGAACGAGCAAACTCTTCATCAAAGTTATTTCTCGTCCTTCGCATATCGGAGGCCGCATCCGTCTCGACGCTTCTGCGTTTGCGCGGGGCTTCCTCGACCGTGTCGGAAACTGCGCGTTTTTCGGCGGGAACGACCACTTTCGGCTTTCTCATGGGCTGCAGCGAATCCATCGGATCTTCCTCAACGGCCGCTTTGCGACCGCTCTTGCGCTTGCGCTCCTCCACATAGTCATCATAACGCGGCTTCTTTGAGCTCTTGCGCTCTCTGACGGAGTCAACAGTGTCTCTCAGATCGCCGGAGAGGGAACGGCTGTCCGCTTCCTCGTCGTCAAACTCGTCAAACTCATCCTTGTCGCGGTCTTTTGTCTTTTCTCCGCCGAAAATGATGTAGATAATGAACAGCAGAGCGAAGACCGTGATAAAAATATCCGCGACGTTGAACACGGCAAAATCGAAAAGATCGATTTTGAACATATCCACGACAAAACCGTAGAGAATACGGTCAAGGCAGTTGGAGAGAGCGCCTGCGGTGACAAGCACGAGGCACCAGCGGCCGAATTTGCCGTTGATGAAATTGGTGACAAGAGCGATAATCACGGCGACGGTGAAAACGGCAGTGAGGATGACAAAATAAATCCTCGCGTTGCCGCCCGACAGGAAGCTGAAAGCCGCGCCGTCATTGTGCATGCGCACAAGACTGAGAATACCGGGTATCAGCGGTTCCGTGACGGTATTGAGCATTATGTTGTTTGTAACCCAATACTTAACGCCTTGGTCAAGAATGATTACGAGCATACCGACTATAGCGTACAGCATGTTTTCCTCCTATCTGCCGACGAAGCGCCGGCATGAGAATACAGCCCGTCCTGCCGATGAAAGTTACTTTTCGGCAGATGAGCCGCCCTCGGGCTTTTTCTTCGTATCCGAAAAAAGCACCTTCAGGGCAAAAATAACGGTGAATACGGTGATAAAAGCGTCCGCAAGATTGAACACGGCGAATTCGAAAAGCTCCACCTTGAACATATCCACAACATAACCGTAAACGACACGGTCTATGCAGTTGGCAAGGCCGCCGGCGGCAATCATCGCAAGGCAAAAGCATTCGAGCTTTCCCTTTATAAACCCGGTTTTTATCGCGGCAATTACTACGGCGATAAAGGCAAGCGCAAGAAAAATGAAAAAATATCTTGCGTTTCCCCCGGACAGGAAGCTGAAAGCCGCGCCGTCATTATGGACGCATACAAGACTGAGTACGCCGGGAATAAACTCCCTCGCGGGAGGAATATTCCCGATGACCCAGAGTTTAACCGCCTGATCCGCCAGAACAACGGCAACGGCGCTTAATATCAAAAGCATTGAAAGCCCCTCTTACCCGACTACCTTTTTGCAGCGCGGGCAGAGACCGGTTTCGGGATCGGCCTGTTCGGAGTGCATCCAGCAGCGCGGGCACTTCGTACCGGGAGCCTCGGTGACGGAAATCTTCAGAGAGCGAATGTTGCCGCCCATACCGGTGACTGCGTTTTCATCATTGGCATCATCGTCGGCTATCATGCACTTGGAGACGATGAACATCTCGCTGAGATTCATCTTTTCAACTGCTTTGACGGCTTCCTTTGCCTCGTCATCAACGGCATGGAGCGTGACGGCGGCCTCAAGAGGCTTGCCGATGCGCTTCGCGGCGCGCGCCGCTTCCAGAACGCCGTTGACATCATCGCGCAGAACAATAAGCTTGTCCCACTTCGCCATGGTCTCATCATCGAGCGCGTATTCGTCGAAGGGCGCGTTCATCGTGTTGAGGACGATATTGCGCTTATCGTCGCTTGACTTATGGGGCATTGACTGCCAGATTTCATCGCAGGTGAAGGCGAGAATGGGCGCAAACATCTTGGCGAGAGAATCAAGAATTATATAGAGAGCCGTCTGAGCGGAGCGGCGCTTGAGGCCGTTTGTCTCCTCGCAGTACAGTCTGTCCTTTATAATATCGAGATAGAAGCTGGAGAGCTCCACGACGCAGAAGTCGTTAATGGCGTGGGAAATCACATGGAACTCATAATTGTCGTAGCTTTCGGCGACCTTGCGGATAAGCCCGTTCAGCCTTGTAATCGCCCAGCGGTCAAGCTCTTCCATATCCTCGGGCTTAACGAGGTTGTCGGCATCGAAGCCTTCGAGATTGCCGAGGCAGTAGCGCGCGGTGTTGCGGAACTTGAGATAGCTCTGCGAGAGTTGCTTGAAAATCTCCTTGGAGCAGCGCACATCGACATGATAATCCGCCGAGCCTGCCCAGAGGCGCACGAGATCGGCGCCGAATTCGTTTATCATATCGGCAGGGTCAACGCCGTTGCCGAGGGATTTGTGCATTGCTTTGCCCTCACCGTCAACCGTCCAGCCATGGGTGAGGCATTCTTTATAGGGTGCGCCCATGCCGAGCGCGCCGACCGCGACAAGCAGAGATGACTGGAACCAGCCGCGATACTGGTCGCCGCCCTCCATGTACATATCGGCAGGCCAGAAGCCCTGATCGCGCTTCATAGCGGCGTAATGAGTAGAGCCGGAGTCAAACCAGCCGTCAAGGGTGTCGGTTTCCTTGGTGAAGCGCTTTCCTCCGCAATGCGGGCAGACAAAGCCTTCGGGCAGGAGCTCGGCAGCGTCCTTCTCAAACCATGCGTTGGAGCCTTCTTTTTCAAATACGGAAGCGACGGACTCAATTGTTTCGTCCGTGCAGACCGGCTTGTGGCAGTCGTCGCAGTAGAACACGGGGATAGGCAGACCCCAGCGGCGCTGGCGGGAAATGCACCAGTCTGCGCGCTCGCGGATCATTGCGCCCATTCTCTCTTTGCCCCAGGCAGGAAGCCAGCGGACATTTTCGCAGGCGTTAACGGCCTCTTCCTTAAAGCCGTCGACCGAGCAGAACCACTGCGGAGTTGCGCGGAAGATAATGGGAGATTTGCATCTCCAGCAATGCGGATAGGAGTGGACAATCTCCTCGGAAGCGAAGAGAGAGCCGGCCTCTTTCATATCATTGAGAATAATCGGGTTGGACTCGTCGGTCTTGAGTCCGGCGTACTTGCCGGCATAGTCGGTATGGCGGCCCTGATCGTCCACGGGAACGACCATCTCTATACCGTAGCGCAGGCAGGTCTGATAGTCATCCGCGCCGAAGCCGGGAGCGGTGTGGACGCAGCCGGTACCGGAATCCATGGTGACATAGTCCGCCAGCAGGAGGCGGGATGTCTTGGGCAGGAACGGATGAGAAGCGAGCATATTTTCAAAGAAGCTGCCCGGGTGAGTCTCGATAATCTCATAGCTGTCGAAGCCGCCGATTTTCATGACTTTTTCGACAAGCGCGTTTGCCATGATGTATATCTCGCCGTTGGGAGCCTTGACAAGGGCGTATTCCTCAACTGGGTTGAGCGCGATTGCGAGGTTGCCGGGAAGCGTCCAGATAGTGGTTGTCCAGATGACGAAGAAGAGCTTACTGTGATCAACGTTGGGGAGCTTGCCGAGATCGTCGTTCATGGGGAACTTGACATAGACGGTTGTGCAGGGATCGTCCTGATATTCTATCTCGGCTTCCGCAAGAGCGGTCTCGTCCTTTGCGCACCAATAGACAGGCTTGAGGCCCTTATAGATGTGCCCGTTTGCGTACATCTTGCCGAACACGCGTACCTCGTCCGCCTCAAAGCCCTTGTTCATGGTCTTATAGGGATGATCCCAATCGGCGATAACGCCGAGGCGCTTGAAGCCGTCCATCTGAATGCCGATGTACTTCTCGGCATAGGCCTGGCACGCGGAGCGGAAATCCGCGACGCTCATGGCCTTGTGATTGAGCTTCTGTTCCTTGATTATGGCGGATTCGATAGGCATGCCGTGGTTATCCCAGCCGGGGATATACGGCGTATAGTATCCGCGCATAGCGTAGGAGCGTGTAATAAAGTCCTTTATGCACTTGTTGAGCGCGTGGCCCATGTGAATTTTGCCGTTGGAGAAGGGAGGGCCGTCATGGAGGTTGAAACGGGGATGGCCTTCGTTCTTCTTGAGCATTTCGTTGTAAATATCCAGCTCTTCCCAGTGCTTGAGCATATCCGGCTCGCGTTTGGGCAAGCCGGCGCGCATGGGAAAGTCGGTTTTCGGCAGATTTAAGGTGGAATTATAATCCTGTGGCATCTTCATTTTCTCCTATATGAAAAACTTATATACTGATACTGTTATTCCATTAAAATCTTCAATTTTAATGGAATCTTCTGAAGCCTGTAAGAGCCGCGCTAAAGCGCGGTTAGGCTTCAAAAGGCGTCTCAT
>CAVHIP010000106.1:0-7210 GCA_963636125.1 Oscillospiraceae bacterium
TGATACAAAAACGGCTCCGCAGTATTTCGCTCCTGCAGAGCCGTTTATTATCGTCAAAATCAGCAGCAGAAAAATCTGAAGCCGCATGCAGGGCCGAGACAGAAATTGAGAGCCATCATCGACAGGCACAGCTTATCCGCGCCGACGGATGTGGTGACGCCTTGCGAAAAATTGTCATAATACTCGCCGCCGCGCTGAAGCTGCTGCAGAAGTCTGCGGTAATCCTCGTTCCCGGGGTCGATTTCCACGGCGCGCTTTGCCGACTCCAATGCGGCGATGCGGTTGCCCATATACATGTTGGCGCCGGCGTTGAGATAGTACCACTTGCCGTCTCTCTCCGTCACGGGGACGCCGGAGAGCGCGTTGAGAGCCTCGCGGTACATCCCGTTTCTTATATAGCTCTTTGCCGCCGTATACTCGCTCCGCTCGCTCTGACCGGAGCTTCTGCCGGTACGGTTGTAAAAGTCGCTGTACCACTGACCGTATCCGTAGCCCTGACCGCCGTAGCCGTTCCCGCCATAGCCGGAGCGCGAGTCCTGCTGCGCGGCGCCGTTTTTAATCGCGTCATATGCGGCGTTGATGTCGTTCATCTTCTCGGCGGCTTTCGGATCGTTCGGGTTAAGATCCGGGTGATATTTCTTCGCAAGATCTCTGTATGCTTTTTTTATCTCATCATCCGAGGCATCGCGCGGCACGCCCAATACCTCGTAGGGATCTTTATACATGCGATCTATCCTTCTTTTTCCCGTACTTTTTTCGCGTATTTCGCCTCGAACCGCTGCCACAGGCCGAAGCAGAGAATATTTTTCAAAATTGCGGCATCCTGCAAAATGGGAAGCTTGTCATAATAATATACGCAGTCCGACAGCAGCATTTTCAGCATATTGCGGAAATACTGCTCATTGTCAAGGCCGTAGCTTCTGCGGAAGGGGTTATACCTGCCGTGTACCGTGTCGCCGTCAAGGTCAATGGCGGCATCCATAACATAAATAAACTGCCCGAGCGCTCTGCCCATGGAACGAAGAGAGTCGCTCCACCTATCTTCTTTATAGACAAGCGCCTCTGCCATAAAATTGCCGAAAGCGTCCGCCGCGGCGTCTGCGTCCTCCGCGCCGGCTTTTTCAAGCTCCCATACGCGCTTCATGGCGCTGTCCATCGCCTCATGCTGTCGGGGATAGAGCAGGCGGCTTTTCTCGCTCGCCTTTTTCAATAGCCTGCCCTCGGCGAGAGACACAAGACTTCCGTCATCCGACCAGTTATCGAGGCATTTGAGATACGCAAGAGATACGTTCAGATCCGCGGCGTAATCGGTCATTTCGCTCCTCACCCACGGCTGCGCTTGAGAAGGGTGGCGGATGCACCTTTCGCTGCCGCTCTCCTCCTCCGGCTCATAAAGAGAGCCGAGCAGAAGAATGAGAAACGTCAGATCATAGTTGAGCGTCAGCCCCGCGGAAAAACCGTGGCGGCTGCGCAGTGTCCGGCACAGGCCGCAGTAGACGGCTTTGTATCGCTCTGCCTGCCGCGCGTCAAGGCGCGTTACGTCGGCGACAAGATACCCGAACATATCAGGACTTGCCCTCGAATGACGTGCCGCACTTGCGGCAGACTATTTTTATTTTGCCTCTGCCTCTGGGCACACGGAGTGTCGCCCTGCAGGAGGGGCAGGTGAAAAATTTATATTCCTTGCGCTGTACCCAGCGTTCTTTGAGCACCTTAAACTTTGTCGCTACCTTATATTTCAGGCGGAGATATTTCCCGTTTTCCTCCTGGCGGCGGTATATGTTTCTGGAAAGCATGCGGAAATAAATATAAACCAGCAGGGCAATCGCCAGAAGGGAGAAAATTCCCCCGACGCTATCCGAAAAGATACAGCCGAGGAGCAGCAGTATGACATCTGAAATCAGAAGCGCCTTTCCCAGCTGGTCGTTGCCGTAGCGGCCCGACATAAATTTATAAAAACGCTCTTTCATTAAATCACCTTGTATCAAAGAAATCCTTATTACCTGAATATTTTAGCACAGAAAGGTAACAAGTTATCAAGAAATTGTAAATATATTCCGTTTGCCAACGCGTATATATCCGTGCTAAAATAGCGATGATAAATCCAGATTATAACGAGGGCTTAAAATGCTGCTTTCTGCGGAACATGTATCAATAAATTTCGGGATGAGACAGCTTGTCGACGATGTCAGCTTCTATCTCAACGAGGGGGACAAAATCGGGATAATCGGCATAAACGGGACGGGGAAATCCACCCTGCTCCGCGTATTGTCATCTCAACTTGAGCCGGACGGCGGCAGCGTCACGAGAAACCCGAACGTCACGTTGAGCTTACTTGCGCAAAATCCTGTGACGGTCGATGACGCGACTGTGCTGGAGCAGGTGTTTCTTCATGCTTCCGACGAGTACCGGCAGATAAACGAGTACGAGGCGAAAACCATGCTCGCAAAGCTCGGCATGACGGACTATGACCGCAAAATCGGGACGCTCTCCGGCGGACAGAGAAAGCGCGTTGCCCTTGCCGCGGCGCTTATGCAGCCGGCGGACATACTCATACTCGACGAGCCGACAAACCACCTTGACGCGGAAATGACGCAGTGGCTCGAAGATCGGCTGCGCAAATTCAAGGGCGGACTCATCATGGTCACGCACGACAGATATTTTCTCGAGCGTGTGACGAACCATATCGCGGAGCTCAGCCGCGGCAAGCTCTATCATTACGAGGCGAATTACTCGAAGTATCTCGAACTCAAGGCTATGCGCGAAGAGATGGCGGAGGCGAGCGAGCGAAAGAGGCAGAGCATACTCAGAGTCGAGCGTGAGTGGATAATGCGCGGGTGCAAGGCGCGGTCGACAAAATCCAAGGAGCGCATACAGAGATACGAGGAGCTGTCGGAAAAGAGCGCGCCGGAGCATGACGATAAGCTGCAGCTCGCCGCGGCGTCCTCCAGACTCGGCAGAAAGCTCATCGAGCTTGAAAATGTCACGAAGGTCTACGGCGGCAGGACGATAATCGGCGGCTTTTCATATAAGCTCTCACGTGATGACAGAATAGGCATAGTCGGCAGCAACGGCGCGGGTAAGTCCACGCTGCTGCGGCTTATCGCCGGGGAGATTTCGCCGGACAGCGGCGCGGTGGAAATCGGCAGCACCGTCAGGATAGGTCACTTCTCCCAGGAGGGCAGGGAGCTCGACACGAGCGAGCGGGTGTATGATTACATCCACGAGATTGCCGCCGAGATAAAGACCTCGGAGGGGACATTCTCCGCCGCGCAGATGATGGAGCGTTTTCTCTTCCCCGCCGCGCTGCAGTCCGTGACGATAGGCAAGCTCTCCGGCGGCGAGCGGAGAAGGCTGTATCTTTTAGGCGTGCTGATGTCCGCGCCGAACGTCCTGCTGCTCGATGAGCCGACAAACGATCTGGACGTTATGACTCTCTCGATTCTTGAGGACTATCTCGACTCCTTCCCCGGCCCCGTAATTATCGTATCGCACGACAGATTCATGCTCGACAAACTCTCCGAACAGATATTCGAGGTCAGAGACGGCGAAGTGCTGCGCTATACCGGCAATTGGTCGGACTGGCAGGCAAAACGGCAGGCGGAAGCATCCCCCAAGGCGGAGAAGGCAAAAAAAGAGCCGCCTCGCCCGAAGGAGAAAAAGCTGAGATTTTCTTTCTCCGAGCAACGGGAGTTTGACACGATCGACGCGGATATAGCCGCGCTTGAAAATCAACTCTCCGAGCTTCGCGCGGCGCAGGAGGAATATTGCAGCGACTATGTGAAATTAGAGGAGCTTCAGCGGCAGTATGACGAGATAAACGCGCGGCTGGACGCCAAAATGGAACGCTGGATGTATCTCAACGAGCTCAAGGAAAAAATCGAAAATTCGTGAAAAATATAAGGCAGTACCGCATTGCGCGGCGCTGCCTTATTTGCTGTTTTGTTATTTTGTTTCGCCGCCCGTCTTCGCGGCGGGGTCGGCGTCTTTTTTATTGTCCGCTTTATCCGTCTTGGCGCTCTTTTCATGGACGGGTTTTTCCGCAGGGGCTTTCTTTACAAGCTCGAGGGTTATCGGATCTACGTGGTCGAGATTTGCGTATTCGCTCTGTTCGGTCGGCAGACCGTTTCTTTTAAGCTTCCTTTCGATAGAGGCGTTGATAGCGGAATGGATGATCACAAACACCGGAACGCCCAGGAGCATGCCCCAGAAGCCGAAAAGACCGGCGCCGAGGATAATCGAGAACATGACCCAGAAGCCGCTTATGCCCGTGGTGCTGCCGAGAATCTTCGGGCCGATGAAGTTGCCGTCAAGCTGCTGGAGAATGATGATGAATATGACGAAAACGAGGCACTTGAACGGGCTGACAAGCAAGATGATAAGCGCGCTCGGCACAGCGCCGATGAATGGGCCGAAGAACGGAATGACATTCGTCACGCCGACAATGACGCTGACGAGCAGCGCGTACGGCATCGACACCGCGGCGCAGAATATGTAGCAGATAATCCCGATTATGACGGAGTCAAGAATCTTGCCGTTTATGAAGCCGATAAACGTCCTGTCGGCAAACGCGAGAGCGTTGCGGATTTTCTGCGCGGTATCCACGGAGAAGAGACTGTAGAGCAGTCTTCTCATGCCGGTGCCGAAGTTTTCGACGCTCGCGAGGATATATATGGAGACGATTATGCCGATTATGAGATTGTATACGGTCTTCACGGCATAATATACGCCGGATGTGACATTCGTGACGATGCCGCCGAGCTCCGGCAGAATTGTCGAGCGCAGCCACTCGACAAGATTGTCGCTCACCTTGTCCAAAGCGCTGACGGCGTAGCTTTCAATCTCGGGATAATCGGCGAGCGTCCTCTCAACCCAGCGCGTGACGACTTCATAATAAGCGTCGCTGCTCTTTACTATTTTCTCTATGCTGTCATACAACTGAGGAATGATGAGGTAGAACATCGCCACAATGAGAGCGAGAAGAAATATCTCCGAAAAGAGCACTGCCAGCCCTCTCGCCAGCTTACGTCCGCCGTTTTTGCCCTTTTTCGAGAGCTTTTGCGTGAAGGGCAGGAAGATATGCTTCTCCATACGCTTCATCACCGGGCAGAGGAGATAAGTTATTATAAGTCCCCAGATAAACGGACTGAGAATCGTAAAGAGCGAGGAAACAGCGTTGCCGAGAATGGATATGTAATTGAGCGCCATATAGAAAAGAATGGCGGCGGCGATTACACAAAACGCGGTAATCCCCCAATACAGATATTTCTTATCCCATTTGATAAATTTTTTCATTTTCCTCTCCATGCGTACATACTGTTTTGTTTCATACCGAACCTATCTTGTCTGTATTCTACTATTAACCTCCGTACGCGTCAACATGCAAATGTTAACTTTCCGTAATAAATTTGAAACAACCGAAAGGAAGAAATAATTTTGTTATGTTAACGGTTTAACCCGCTCATTAAAAAATTATTCATAATAGGGCTGTTGAAAACTCTGTTGAAAATGTTGAAAAGTCGATTAAATCAAGGCGCGGTTTTTCGGAGTATGCCGAATATTCATTTTGCGAGTTTCAAGTCGGCAAAAAATGTAAACCAAACCGAGTTGTAACTTTTATGTCCATAAAATCCGGCGCCGCCGAAAAGCGACACCGGATTGGAAAAGCCGTATTAAGGATTCATTGTGTAGTTGGGAGCTTCCTTCGTGATATAGATGTCGTGCGGGTGGCTCTCCTTGAGGCCGGCGGAGGTGATGCGGATAAACTTGCTCTTCGTGCGCAGCTCCTCGATGTTGTGCGCGCCGCAGTAACCCATACCGGAGCGCAGGCCGCCCATCATCTGATACACCGTCTCGGAGACCGCTCCCTTATAGGGCACACGGCCTTCGACGCCTTCGGGGACGAGCTTTTTGTTGTTGGTCTGGAAATATCTGTCCTTCGAGCCCTTCGCCATCGCGCCGAGACTGCCCATGCCGCGGTAGACCTTGAACTGTCTGCCCTGATAGACCTCCATCTCGCCGGGCGCTTCGTCGCAGCCTGCCAGCATGGAGCCCATCATAACGACGCTACCGCCGGCGGCGATCGCCTTGACGATATCGCCGGAGTATTTTATGCCGCCGTCCGCGATGCAGGGGATGCCGTATTTGTCCGCCATTTCCGCGCACTGGAGAATCGCGGTAATCTGCGGCACGCCGATACCGGCCACAACGCGGGTCGTGCAGATGGAGCCGGGGCCTATGCCGACCTTAACACAGTCCGCGCCCGCCTTGATGAGCGCCTCCGCCGCCTCGGGCGTGGCGATGTTGCCGGCGATAACCTGAATGTCCGGAAACGCTTCCTTGACCTTGGAAACGGTGCGGATGATGTTGGCGGAGTGACCATGGGCGCTGTCGAGAACGAGCGCGTCAACCCCGGCGTCGATGAGCGCGGCGGAGCGGTCGAGAACATCCGCGGTAACGCCGATGGCCGCGGCGCAGAGAAGGCGGCCGTTCGCATCCTTGGCGGAATGCGGGTATTTCATGACCTTCTCGATATCTTTTATCGTGATAAGCCCCTTGAGCTTATAGTCGCTGTCGACAATGGGGAGCTTTTCTATGCGGTGCTGCTGGAGGATGGCTTTCGCCTCGGCGAGGGTAGTTCCCTCAAGGCCGGTGACAAGATTTTCGGAGGTCATGACATCGCGGATGCGGCGGGACATATCCTCTTCGAACTTCATGTCGCGGTTGGTGATGATGCCGATAAGGCGGTTGTCATCATCGACTACGGGCACGCCAGAAATGCGGAACTTCGCCATGAGCGCGTCTGCGTCTCCCAGAGTGTGGTCCGCGGTGAGGGAGAACGGGTTTGTGATAACGCCGTTTTCGGAGCGCTTTACCATATCGACCTGCTCCGCCTGCACGCCGATGGACATGTTCTTGTGGATAACGCCGATGCCGCCTTCGCGCGCGATCGCGATCGCCATGCGGTACTCCGTAACGGTATCCATCGCCGCGCTCATGATAGGCACGTTGAGCCGGATTTTTTTCGTGAGCTGAGTGCTGAGATCTACATCCGCAGGAAGAATATCGCTTTCCGCCGGAACGAGCAGAACATCGTCAAACGTCAGTCCTTCACCTACAAAACGCTGAGAGTACAGATTATCAAGCCCCATATTGTCCTCCTGTTATATTTAAATTTTTTATATTATAGCACCGAAAAAGAGAATGTCAA
>CAVHIP010000107.1:0-7001 GCA_963636125.1 Oscillospiraceae bacterium
AAGGCGTCTCATACGAAAACTACGCCGCTGCGGCGGCTATTAAAACATTTAATTGTCATTAAATGTTTTAATCAGTTTTCAGTATAAAATATCAAATGCAAGGCTTGTGATTGAGCGGGTTTAATGATAAAATAAATGCAGCTTTTTCATACGCAAGGAGATTTTATGGACGGCTTCAAGCTTGTTTCTTCATATAAGCCCACCGGCGATCAGCCGGCGGCGATAGACGATCTTGTCACGGGAATAGAAAACGGGATAGACGAACAGGTACTGCTCGGCGTCACAGGCTCGGGCAAGACTTTCACAATGGCAAACGTTATCGCCCGCCTCAATCGCCCCACGCTGGTTCTCGCGCACAACAAGACTCTTGCCGCGCAGCTTTGCAGCGAATTCAAGGAATTTTTCCCCGAAAATGCCGTGGAGTATTTTGTCTCTTATTACGATTACTATCAGCCGGAGGCGTACATTCCGCATACGGACACCTATATTGAAAAGGATTGCGCAATAAACGATGAGATCGACCGACTGCGGCTTTCCGCGACGTTTTCCCTGCTGGAGCGGCGAGATGTTATCGTCGTGGCGTCCGTTTCGTGTATCTACGGACTGGGCGAACCGGATGATTTTGCAAACATGGCAATTTCCATGCGCCCCGGGCAGGAGATGGGCATTGACGAGCTGCTGCGACGGCTTGTGGATGCGAGATATGAGCGCAACGACATTTCTTTTGAGCGAAATATGTTCCGTGTGCGTGGAGATACGGTTGAAATTTTCCCGGCATACTGGAAAGACAAGGCTATACGGGTTGAATTCTTCGGCGATGAAATTGACAGACTCAGCGAAATAAACATAGTCACGGGCGTGCCGGAGCGTTTCCTCACTCACGCGGTAGTTTATCCCGCAAGCCATTATGTCACCACCAAAGAAAAAATGGCGGCGGCAATTGAACGTATCCGCGAAGAGTGCGACGCGCAGGTAAAATTCTTTGAGGAAAACGGCAAGCTTATCGAGGCGCAGCGCATCAGGCAGCGCACCGAATATGACATAGAGATGATGCAGGAGCTGGGCTTTTGCTCGGGCATAGAGAACTATTCCCGCGTCATCGCAAACCGCCCCGTCGGAAGTCCGCCGATGACGCTGCTCGATTATTTCCCGAAGGATTTCCTGCTGTTTGTTGACGAGAGTCACGTGACGCTACCGCAAGTCCGAGCAATGTACAACGGTGACAGAGCCCGCAAGGAAGCGCTTGTAAATTACGGCTTCCGCCTTCCGTCGGCGTTTGACAACCGTCCTCTCAAGTTTGATGAATTTCAACAAAGAATCGGTCAGCGCGTCTTTGTATCGGCAACCCCGGGAGTTTACGAGCGCGAAAGAGCGGGGCAGATTGTCGAGCAGATTATCCGCCCTACGGGGCTTTTGGATCCGGAGATATTCGTGCGCCCGATCGAGGGGCAGATAGACGATCTTATCGGAGAGATAAACGCGAAAACGGCAAAAGGTCAGCGCGCCCTTGTGACAACGCTCACCAAGAAAATGGCGGAAGATCTCACGGCGTATCTCTTAAACGTCGGGATACGGACACGGTATATGCACCACGACATCGGCACCATCGAGCGTATGGAGATAATACGCGATCTGCGCTCCGGCGAATTTGACGTGCTGGTCGGGATAAACCTTCTGCGCGAAGGGCTTGACATTCCGGAGGTCGGACTCGTGGCCATTCTGGATGCAGACAAAGAGGGTTTTCTCCGCTCCGAAACAAGTCTTATACAAACCGTCGGCCGCGCCGCGAGAAACGCCGAAAGCGTCGTTTTGATGTACGCCGACACAATTACGCCTTCGATGCGGGCGTGCATCGACGAGACGGAACGCCGACGCAAAATACAGATGCAATATAACGAGGCGCACGGCATAGTTCCGAAAACCATAGTAAAAAACGTGCGCGAGCTGCTCGAAATTTCCTCGTCCGCCGCGCCGAGCGCGAAGAAAGCCGGCAACGTAAAAATGACCGACAGAGAGCGGCGCGAGCTTATAGCGCAGCTTGAGGAAAAGATGAAGAAAGCGGCAAAGATGCTTGAATATGAAATTGCGGCGCAGCTCCGTGATGAGATAATCCGACTTCGGGGAGAAAAATAAATGAAATTGATGATAATTGACGGCAACAGTATAGTTAACCGCGCGTTCTACGGTGTGCGTCCGCTAAACGCGCCGGACGGTACGCCGACAAACGCGATCTACGGATTTCTCGCCATTTTTCAAAGAATATACGAGGATGTCAAGCCGGACGCGGTTGCGGTGGCTTTTGACCTGAAAGCGCCGACATTTCGCCATAAGGAGTGCGATTTTTATAAAGCGAAGCGCAAGCCTATGCCGGAGGATCTGGCGCTTCAGATACCCGTTCTCAAAGAGGCGCTGGACGCTATGGGTATCCGCCGCTATGAGCTTGAGGGTTTTGAAGCGGATGACATTCTCGGCACGGCGGCGCGCATATGCGAGGAAAAAGGCTGGGAATGTGTTATTGTCACGGGCGATAAGGACTCTCTGCAGCTAATAACGGAGGCAACGACGGTTTGCAATGTCAAATCGCGCTTGGGGCAGACAGAAACCATAATGTACACGCCGGAGGTTTTCCGTGCCGAATACGGATTCGAGCCGAAGAAAACGGTAGATCTCAAAGCGCTTATGGGCGACAGCTCCGACAACATTCCGGGCGTGGCGGGCATCGGCGAGAAGACGGCAATAAGTCTTATTCAAACTTACGGAAGTATTGACAATATTTACTCGGATCTTTCTGCGCTCGACGTAAAGCCGGGCGTGCTGAAAAAGCTCGGTGACGGCGAAGAGAGCGCGCGAAAGTCTTTCTGGCTTGCCACAATAGTGCGCGATGCGCCTCTTGATTTCTCACCGGAGGAAAATCTTTGGAACAGAGATTATAAACCGGAGCTTCTCGGGATTTTCAAACGTCTCGGCTTCAATAAGTTCATAGAAAAATGGAAGCTTGCCGAAAGTGAGAATTCGCCGGATAAGTCCGCTGAAAGCTTCTCATCGCTCCCTCATGCGGAGGTCGGCGAGGACGAAATCGGCGGGCTCATCGAAAAAATAAAAACAGCGGAAAAAATTGCAGTCGTATCCGTTGACGGGCTTGACAAGATAGAGCTTTGCGACGGAGAAAAGGTCTATTCGCTTGTCTGGAATCAATGCGGAGAAAGATATAACGAGCTCTTGAGGCTTATATTCGGCGGAAATGTCAAAAAAATCGGTCACAACATAAAAGATCTGATGGGACTTGCGCTGAAAGAGGGGCTTTCAACAGACGGCTTTATATTTGACACGGCGCTTGCCGCCTATCTCATCGAAGCGACCGACAGCGACTATTCCCTGCCAAGACTTACGCAAGGTTATCTCGGCATCGAGAAGCAAGGCGCCGAGGCAATTTGGCTTCTTACGCCGGCGCTTGAGCAGAAACTCCGCGAGCTCGGCATGGCAGAGCTTTATTATACGGCAGAGCTGCCATTGTGCGCCGTGCTTGCGGATATGGAAAGCGTAGGCTTTCTCGTTGACAGGAAAGCGCTTTATGAGTACGGCGAGAGTCTCAACGCGGATATTGACCGGCTTCAGAAAAGCGTATGGGCGCACGCAGGACATGAGTTCAACATAAATTCCCCGAAGCAACTGGGTACGGTGCTGTTTGAAGAGCTAATGCTGCCGTTCGGCAAGAAGACGAAAACCGGATGGAGCACAAATGCCGACACGCTGGATAAACTCCGCGGAAAGCACCCGATTATTGAGGATATTCTCGAATATCGAACGCTGACAAAGCTCAAATCCACATACGCGGACGGGCTGCTCAAGGTTATCGGCGCGGACGGCAGAATACACACGAGCTTTCAGATGACGGTAACTGCCACCGGCAGGCTCTCATCCACCGAACCTAACCTGCAGAATATCCCCGTACGTAAAGAGCAGGGAGCGAAAATACGGCGCATGTTCGTGGCGTCTCCCGGAAAAGTGCTTGTCGATGCGGATTATTCGCAAATTGAGTTGCGGCTGCTGGCGCATATTTCCGGTGACGAGACCATGCGGGATGCTTTTCTCAGCGGAGAGGATTTTCATGCGGTCACTGCCTCCAACGTTTTCAATGTGCCGCTCGGCGAGGTCACGCCTCTGCTCAGGAGCCGCGCAAAAGCGGTCAACTTCGGCATAGTATACGGTATTTCCGCATTCTCTCTGGCGCAGGATATCGGCGTTTATCAAAACGAGGCGAAAGCGTACATAGACGCATACCTGGCAAAATACCACGGTGTGCGCGATTATATGAAAAACATCGTCGAAAAGGCAAAGCAGGACGGCTATGTCGCTACTCTCTACGGCCGCCGCCGCAATCTGCCGGAGCTGAAAAGTCCGAAATTCAGCGTGCGTTCATTCGGGGAAAGAGTCGCGCTTAACATGCCGATTCAAGGGACAGCGGCGGACATTATCAAAATTGCGATGGTAAACGTTCACAAGCGGCTGAAAGCGGAGGCGCCGGAGGCAAAGCTCATACTGCAGGTGCACGACGAGCTCATTGCGGAATGCCCCGAATATGAAAGCGAACATGTCAGCGCGATTTTGAAGGAAGAAATGGAAAACGCCGCTCATCTGTCCGTGCCGCTTATTGCGGATACCGACGCAGGTCACAGCTGGAGCGAGGCGCACTGACATGAGCTATAAAATCATTGACGCTTCCCAAATTCATGTCAAGCAGATTGCAAAGCTCGAACAGGTCTGTTTCTCGATGCCGTGGACAGAGGCTTCCATTAAAAGTCAGCTGCCCGATGACAGACACATTTTTATTGTCGCGGTTGATGGTGACGAGGTCTTGGGCTATGTGGGCGTGGCATATGTCATCGACGAGGGCTATATTTCAAACGTCGCGGTCGCGCCGGAGCACAGGCGGAAGGGTATCGCGGACGCGCTAATGATCGAGCTTTTCAGGCGGAGCAACGAGCTTAAACTTTCTTTTGTCACGCTCGAAGTCAGAGAAAGCAATGCGCCGGCGATTTCACTCTATGAGAAGCACGGGTTTTCTCCCGTCGGAAGAAGAAAAAATTACTATGATTTTCCAAAAGAAGATGCTATACTGATGACAAAATTCTTTTAAGGGCACATTTTAAAGAAGGTAACAAACATTGAAAATACTTGCATTTGAATCAACCTGTGACGAAACCGCCGCCGCCATAGTCGAAGACGGCAGAAAAATACTCACCGATCAGATCTTTTCTCAGGCGGATCTGCACGCTCTATACGGAGGTGTTGTTCCGGAAATCGCCTCGCGATGCCATGTCGAATGTATCTCACAGCTGGCGCAAAAAGCTATCGAAGCGGCAGGAATCACACGAAGCGATATTGACGCCATCGCCGTTTCGTATGCTCCGGGACTCATCGGCGCGGTGCTGGTCGGCGTGAACTTTGCAAAGGCGTGCGCGCTTGCCCTCAACATTCCGCTGATACCGGTGCACCATATACGAGGCCACATAGCCGCCAACTACCTCGCTTATCCCGAGCTTGAGCCGCCATTCCTCTGCCTTGCCATTTCCGGCGGCAACACCATACTTGTGGATGTCCGCGGCTATACGGATATGAAAATTTTAGGCGCGACGCGAGATGACGCCGCCGGCGAGTGCTTTGACAAAACCGCGCGCGTACTTGGTCTTCCCTATCCCGGCGGAAAACCGATTGACGAGCTTTCAAAAACCGGCGACGATTCAAAATATGTTTTCCCGATTTCCCATGTCGACGGCAATCCCTATGACATGAGCTTTTCCGGTCTGAAAACCGCGGTTATAAACCTTGCGCATAACTGCGAGCAGAAGGGCGAGGAGCTTGACAGGGCATCTCTGGCGGCATCGTTCACCAAAGCCGTCAGCGACAGTCTTGTGCCGAGAACCGTAATGGCGGCAAATGAGCTCGGATACAAAAAAGTCGTTGTCGCAGGGGGCGTGGCGGCAAACTCCCGCATCCGCGCCGACTTCAAGAAGGCCGCGGAGAAGAACGGGTTTGAGCTGTTTGTTCCGCCGCTCAAACTCTGCGGAGACAACGGCGCAATGGTCGGCTCTCAGGGATATTACGAATATCTGGCAGGGCATATCGCGCGCAGCGATCTGAACGCATACGCCACAATGGAGCTGTAATTACCGCAATTTTTAAGGCAACGCCGCAGAGTTACCATGCGGCGTTTCGGCTATAATCTTTGAGGGGGGATACGCAATGGGAGTTCATGACGGCCACAGGGCGCGATTAAGAGCTAACTTCGCCGAAAACGGGCTTGACGGCTTCAACGAGCTTAACAGTCTTGAGCTTCTGCTTTTCTACGCAATTCCCAGACGCGATACAAACGAGCTTGCCCACGCGCTGCTCGACCGTTTCGATTCGCTTGACGGCGTGTTCGGGGCAAGCATGCGCGAGCTTATGAGCGTAGATGGCGTAGGCGAAAACACTGCCGCGCTTATAAGGCTCATCCCCGAGATAATGCGGAAAAGCCGCATCTCGAAAGCATCGGAAGTCAAAGTGATAGCCTCATCTATGCAGGCAGGAAGGTATTTTGTGCCTCGTTTTCTCTATCAGGAGGATGAAAGTCTTGTTCTGCTGTGTCTCGATTCGCAAAAACGCGTTATTTCCTGCGTTGAATTAAGCCGCGGCGTTGTCAACTCGGTCGAGGCAAATGTGCGCAAAATCGTTGAGACCGCGCTGAGATACCGCGCAGTCTGCGTCATCATGTCCCACAATCATCCCGACGGTGTCGCGCTGCCTTCGGAGGAAGATAATATCATCACAAGGCAGGTATCGAACGCGCTTAACAGCGTAAGCATACCGCTTGTTGACCACATTATTGTCGCGGGAGAAGAGTATTTCTCCTATGCGGACTCCGGAATGCTTTGATACTAATACTATTTTTTCATTAAAATCTTTGATTTTAATGAAATCTTTTGAAGCCTGTAAGAGCCGCGCTAAAGCGCGGTTAGGCT
>CAVHIP010000108.1:0-6960 GCA_963636125.1 Oscillospiraceae bacterium
AGAACACTGTTGTCGGCACGCATGAACACATATGGGATGACGGCAAAGTCACCGTTGAACCGACCGACACGGAAAAAGGCGAGATAACCTACACCTGCAAATCGGGTAAAGGCTTTACAAAAACCGAGGAGATTCCGGCGCTTACCACAGCCACGGCGCCGTCCGATGAAACACAGTCCTCCCCACTCTACCGCGTAACGGACAAGGACGGCAAGAACATCAGCTATAATGCCGAGCAGCAGGACGGCGCGCTGACCATTACCGTTGATGCGGACTTTGCCGTTCTCACCGGCACGCTCAGCGGCATCAACACGCTGAAAGCGCAGGGCGTGGAGAAGATCGTGTTCGTCACAAATGGCGCGACATCAACCTTCGCCCTTGCCGATCTGCTCGCAAAAGGCAGTATGGGCAACATCTATATGCTCACCCACGACGGCGCGACCGTCACCTTCACCCTCGGCGCAAGCGGCGCCGATGTGAGCGGTATACTGTAAAAGAAACAAACTCCCCATCACCGGATGATTTCCGGTGGTGGGGAGCTTTATTATCCCTCGATATCAACGCTCATACTATTATTTCATTAAAATTGAAGATTTTAATGAAATAATAGTATCACCTCAGACAAAACTTTTTTGAGTATAATTTCGTCTCTATGATTCATACAGCGGTACCTTTCTGTCAATTACGAGCATGAAGTCTGAAGGCAACGGACCATGAACGACGTCAACATCCGTTTTCAG
Source organism: Oscillospiraceae bacterium (assembly GCA_963636125.1). Lineage (GTDB taxonomy): Bacteria > Bacillota > Clostridia > Oscillospirales > Oscillospiraceae > Limivicinus. Next base: position 741 of record CAVHIP010000108.1, read on the forward strand.
AATGTCCTCCAGCCGATACTTGATTGCGCTTAGCGTGAGCAGAGAGACGCACGGCGATTTGAACTCCAGCAAAAGATCCACATCGCTGTCCGGACGGTTTGTGCCGTTGGCATAGGATCCAAACAGCTCTGCTTTTTTGATTGGGTATTCTTGTGCGGCAAGCTGCACACCGTTTTTGATTTCTTGAATTTCTAACATGGCACAAACTCCTCTCTCAATCTTTCTTTTATTATAACAAATTTGCAGATAATTTCAAGAAAAACACGTTATCAACTTATAGTGGACGGTCGAATCCTTGTGTTTGTCAAGTGAAAAGTGATGCAAAACGTGTTGTTTTTTTTCGAACAAAATTCTAAAAGTCTTGACTCTATCTTTCTCACTTGCCACAATGGAAACGAGAAAGAAGAGGAACGAAGAAAGTGCTGTGAAAGAAAGTGTAGATATCAAATCCAAGGAATTGGACAGAGAGAAGAGCAGACAAACACACCGCTATAATTTGCTTGATTTATTCATGGTATTCGGCTATAATAAGATTGAATCGAATATTAGACGAGGTGAATCGCATGGCATATATTAAGAGAACTCTTGAAAAGAGCATTATGAGCATCAGCGAAGACTACAGCTGCCTGCTTCTGATCGGGCCGCGACAGGTCGGTAAAACCACCATGCTGGAGCATTTAATGAAGGGAACGGAGCGCAAGAGGGTCACGCTGGATGACGTTGAAAACAGGCGTCTTGCGAAAAATGACCCTTTGCTTTTCTTGGAAATGCACCCGGCGCCTGTATTGATCGATGAGGTGCAATATGCGCCGGAACTGTTTTCCTACATTAAAATCAAGGTTGACGAGGGCGCTGCGCCGGGTTCCTATTGGCTGACCGGCTCACAGGCTTTCCAGCTGATGGAACTGGCGCAGGAGTCGCTGGCGGGAAGAACGGCAATCGTCCATATGTCCGCGCTGTCCCAGTCCGAATTGTATGGAGATGGCGACACGGAACCGTTCGCAGTCACGCTCGAAGCTGTAAATGAGCGTAAGAAGCATCTGACCAAATGTACCTCAACCGAGATGTTTGACAGAGTATGGCAAGGCGGTATGCCGGGACACAGGAGCGGAAAATACAAGGACAGAGATGTATTTTACAGTTCATACATTCAGACGTATATCAACCGGGATGTCACGGATTTGATTCCCGGCGTTGATAAACTGCTGTTTGCCGATTTCATCAGAGCAGCGGCTTGCCGCGCGGGGCAGATGCTGAATGTCCATGATATTGCATTGGATGTTGGTGTTTCAGATGATACGGCAAAAAGGTGGCTGCAGGTTCTTGAAAAATCCGAGGTCATTTTTTACCTGAGACCGTATTCCAACAATCTGCTGAAGCGAACGGTAAAAACGCCCAAGCTGTACTTTTTTGATACGGGGCTTGTGGCATATCTTGCGAAGTACTCCAGTCCGGAAATTCTCATGAACGGAGCAATTAACGGCGCGATTCTGGAGAACTATGTGGTGGCCGAAATCAAAAAAACATGGCTCAACAGCGCAAGGGAATGTCTGATGCATTATTACCGCGACAAAGATACCAATGAAATCGACATGGTGATCGAAACGGACGGGCAGCTTTATCCACTGGAAATCAAAAAGAGTACGAATCCGGGAACGGAGCTTGTTTCCGCTTTTAAGATACTGGATAGGGGCTCAATTCCGCGAGACACAGGGGCAATATTGTGCCTGAGAGAGGAGTTATCTGCAATTGACAGAAACACATTCATCATCCCAATCTGGATGATTTGAAAAAGCATAATGTTAAGGCAACACCGCACAATACGTCTGCGGCATCCGACGGATAATTTGCGCCCTGATTTAGGAACTTTTTCTTGAAATACACAAAGTATATCTGCAAAAAAGTTCCGTCATCAGAACACAAATTCTCTCGCCGTCTGCTCTTGCCGCATTATGCGGTATTGCCTTAAAGATTTTTGGGATACGTTGGCACCGATAATAGAGTTTATCCTCAGAAAAAAACTAACAAATGAAACTTTATAAATATATGGAGGCGCAGCATGGCTATACCGAAGCTGGAGAAGCAAAATATCATTGATGCATTGAAATTCATCGATAAGAACGGAGTTCCCGAGCATAATACGAGCGTAAGATATCTACTTGTGTCTGAGAATGAGAAAAAGTATCCGCCGAAGTATGTGGTGGCTGTTGCTGACCATTTGGCAAACGGAGCCGATATTTCAACAAGGGCTTTCAACAGCATTGAGGCAAAAGCCTATCTGGAAAGCGTTGGATTCAACATTGAAACAAAACAACAGGAAAAATACGAACTTGTTATTACCGCAGAAAGTGTTGAGTCCACAGATGAACTTTTTACAATGGATAATCTGGGCATTGGAGATAACTACAAGCCATTGGATGTTTATTTCAAGAGAGCAAACGGAGAGATAATCAGACGATCCTACAGCAAGGGCGAAAGAAGAAACTCTAATCAAACATTGCCGCGCATTGCCTGTCAGATATTTGAAAAACAACTTGCCGCTTTATCCGTAGAGGCGAAAGAGTCTTTCCCGGTATGCAGATACAAATCTGAAGGCAAACTTATATGCGGCATCTATCCGAGTGTAGACGATTTCAAAAAGCATCGCAAAACAATAGAGTACCTGACATACAGCTACGATAATGGTCGCCGCTTTGTAATCTATTGCTGGAATATTTTCTCTACGATTATTTTCGTTCAGGAATGTCTGAAGCGTTTTGGCGAACCGGGCGACCGGTTTGTACTTGTATATCGTGAAAAAGCGCCCGCAAATGAAGAAAACAAGCCTGACGAGTCGGAGAAACCGTCCCAGCCGTCAGGATATCGTAATCCATTTTCTTACATGCTGATTGAATCGAAAAATCTGATTTTCAGAGGAGCACCCGGCACCGGAAAGTCTTATCTTGCCAAAGAAATTGCTGCGGATATTATCAGCAATGGTTATGAGGATAATTACAGCTGCCTTACTGACGAGCAGAAAAAGCAGGTGGAATTTGTCCAATTCCATCCAAGTTATGATTACTCAGATTTTGTTGAGGGTCTGAGGCCAAAAGTTAACGACGACGGAACAATGGGCTTTGAACTGCAGGACGGCATTTTTAAGAAGTTTGTTGCTCGCGCCAGAAAGAACTATGAGGACGCACAAAAATCCAGAGAAACGGTGGAAAAGGAAGTCACGGTTCAGGAATCTATGGCAGAATTCTTCTCTAACGTTGAGTTTGGCGTTGATACATTTAAGACGATCAATGGAAATGAATTTGCCATTACCGGCGTGGATGACGGGCATATCAATATTTCTATTCCCGGAAACGCATCTGTCAACAGGCTTACTCTGAATCTGGATGAAGTCAGAAAGATGCTTGAGTCCGGGCAGAAATTCGAGAAAATAAAAGATATTACGACCTTTTTCGGAAAGGCTTTTGCTACACAAGGCTACTCTTATGACTTTGCCATCTATAAAGCTATCAAGGCCAAAAAAATCACGGCTTCAAAGGCAAGAGCGAAGCAGGAAGAACTGAAGAAATACATATTTATTATTGATGAGATTAACCGCGGTGAGATTTCAAAGATATTCGGCGAATTGTTCTTTGCGATAGATCCCGGTTATCGCGGCAAAGCCGGGGAAATCTCTACGCAATATTCAAATCTGCACTCTGACCCTAACGAAAAGTTCTATATTCCCGAAAATGTCTATATTATCGGCACCATGAACGATATCGACCGTTCTGTGGATAGCTTTGATTTTGCCATGCGCCGTCGATTCCGCTTCGTTAAGCTAAAAGCAGATGAACGCCTTGAGATGCTTGCATCGTTGGAGAACGAGGAATTGGAGAATGAGGCAATCAAAAGAATGGCTGCGCTCAACAAGGAAATCGCGAGTGTAGAAGACTTGAACGATAATTATCAGATTGGCGCATCTTACTTTTTAAAGTTAAAAACGCTTGATTTCGACCAACTTTGGACTGATTATCTGCAGCCGCTCCTACAGGAATACATTCAAGGGATGTACGATGAGGAAGGAATCATGAATCGTTTTGCGAAGGCATACGGTTATCAGAAGCCCATCCGAGGTGATGCAAATGAAGCTGCTCAAGATCAAGGATAACTCTCAGCAGAAAAAGGATGTTTTTTCTGAAATAGAAAGGCTGACAGGAAAAATTGCCGATAAAACATTGGAGCAACTTGAGTGCGAGGGTGTCTTTGTGTTCCCTGAAATCATAAAAGATGCAGGCGATATCACAGAAGAGCAGATGATTCTTCAAAGTGTCAATGACAGCTATCGCTCCGGTAATATTATGGGCTTTCTCGGCTACGGCGATGAGCGGCTTGTTATTGAGTCACGTTTTTGCGGAAAAGGTGAAGATTACTTTTTCCTGTATCTTCTGGACAATGTTCTGGACTTCCCTAATATTGTGAATCTGGAGTCCGACGCTAATCAGGATAATCGGCTGTTTAATTTTCTGCTGTTCTTGTTCCCGTATTATCTGAAGACAGCTATGCGTAAGGGTTTGTTCAAAAAGTATATACGCCACAGATATAATGACGAAAATATAAAGGGCACGATTGATATTGCAAGACATATCGGGGAAAACACGCCATTCGTAGGAAACGTTGCATACAGTCAGCGCGAGTTTTCTTATGATAATAGTCTGATGGAGCTGGTGCGGCATACCATAGAATTTATTAAAAGAAAACCATACGGAAACAAGCTTCTTATCAAAGTGAAAGACGAGGTGAAGCTCGTTATAGATGCGACCCCGGGATATGAGCCGTGTGATAGGCAGAAGGTTATTGGGCAGAATAAAAAAAGTACCATCCGTCATGCCTATTTTCGGGAGTATCTTGCTTTACAAAGACTGTGTATCTTAATCCTTCGGCATCAGAAACACCAAATTGGTACAGGAGCAAGGCAGATATATGGTATTCTGTTTGACGGCGCATGGCTGTGGGAGGAATATATTAACTTGCTCATTGAGGATATTTTCTACCATCCAAGGAACAAGGGCGGCACGGGCGCTCAGAGACTGTTTGATAGAAATGTGGGACTGATCTTTCCTGATTTCATCAGCCGGAATAGCGATATGAGAATTATTGCCGATGCCAAGTATAAACCGATTGATAATATTGGCAATCGAGATTACTTGCAAGTGCTTGCCTATATGTTTCGCTTTGATGCGAAGGCCGGATACTATCTCTATCCGGAATCAGAGGGAGCTGACGATTTGAAATTGCGATTGAATCGCGGCTCAACCTATGAGAAAAATGTTTTGCCGCGTGATGATATCAGCATTACCAAGCACGGCTTGAAAATTCCCACCAATGCTATAGATTATGATGATTTTGCTGCAAAAATGAAAGTCTGCGAACAGCAATTCAAGGGCATATTTACAGCAATTTGATAAAATATCCGGATAACATGAAATGAAAAATGCACATAAGGAAATTTGTATGACTGATTTTGAAAGTATGTCGCAAGAGCAATGTGAGAGCCTATCTCCGGAGGAAAAGAAAAAAGAACTGTATGAAAAGAAGAAAACAGCAAAAATGATGTGGCAATAACCTTGCTTAAGGCCTTTGCCGTATATTTCCCATATATAGATTGTGTTATTTCATCATCGCTTTGTATTCTTCACCCCATACGCGCATGGAGTCGAGAACCGGTTTGAGACTTCTGCCGAGTTCTGTAAGGGAATATTCCACTCTCGGCGGAACCTCGGCATAGACCTCGCGGTGAACAAGTCCGCTTTCTTCCATGGCGCGAAGCTGCGCAGTGAGAACCTTCTGCGACACACTGCCGATTGATTTCTTGAGCTCACCGAAGCGCTTCGTACCGGGCATCAGGTCACGCAGGATCAGTACTTTCCACTTGTCTCCTATAAGCGTCAGTGTGGTTTCCACCGGACAGGCCGGAAGCCCGTCTTTGATTTTACCTTCTTCCATAACAGTATCCTCCGAAAAACGGCGAAAAAGCCTGTATTTATCCAATAGTTTCTTTTGAGTAACTATAGCACAATATTGTGCTTACTTTACTGTTCGGGACTACGGTGATATTATATCATCAGCGAAAGCAAATTACAATCCATTCGGAGGAAAACATTATGAATAAGGTTATCGAATTTCTGAACGCAAATCCCGTACAGTATCTTGCAACCGTCGGCCGTGACGGAAAGGCAAAGTGCCG
>CAVHIP010000109.1:0-6792 GCA_963636125.1 Oscillospiraceae bacterium
CTTCGAACGTCGTTCCGTTCTCGACGAGGCCCAGGCTCTGGAACAGGCTATCTTTTTCGCTTCTCATAATCTGCACAGGGCGGTATCCGCTGACCGCCTTAAGTGCGTTGAGGATGTCCTCAACGTCTCCGCGGCTGATGTGGTTGTAGCCCAGCTCCTCGGCTGTCTCTTTGAGGGAAACTATCTTGTCGGTGTGTGTCTTCTCGACCATCGCGTTTATGATTTCCTGTTTGAACTGCTTCATTTTTTCGTTCCTTTCCGCCTTTCGGCTTGACATATTCGGTTTGTTTTTTCTTGGTATGGTTGAAGTGTATCACATCGCTTGGTATATGTCAAGCACTTTTTGAAAAAATTTTTTTCAGTCTTCGTACACTTCGCGGTTGAAGTCTCTCATCGTTGAAACATGGGCGGCGATGTCCTGCGTTGACAGCTTGGTATATATCTTTTTCAATATCCTATCGTCTTTCCAGCCTCCGACGCGCTGTGTGTAGAGAATATCCCATCCGAGGTGAAACGCGAGACTCGCGAACGAACGCCGGAGACCGTGCACGCCGACTTTCGGCAGTCCGTTCTTCTCGCAGACGCGGTTGACCTTATCATATAAGGCATTCGCCTTGTAGTTGACAAGGTACTCCCCTGTCGGCTTCCCTTGGATCAGCTCGATCAGACGGTCATTCACAACCGGCACTTCCCTTCGGGAGGTGCTGTTTTTATTTTCCTCTTTGTAAACCATCTTGCCGGACGGACCGCGGACGATTGACCCGCGCACCAGCAGAAACCAATCGTCGCCGCGCTTGACGAAGCTCTCCGGCTTGATCGCCAACAGCTCGGATCGGCGGAGAGAATTCAGCGCGAGCAACGCGCCGATTTCGCAGGAAGTCCCCTCGATGCCGCGCAGAAACTTTTGGATCTGCTCAAAGTCAAGCCATGGCTCGTCCCCGGTGATGATCTGTTTGAGGCTGACGGTCGGCACGGGCAGACCGTTCGAGCGCAGAACGGAGGCGAAGAACTGCCAGGTGTTGTATACGGTCTTGGCGGAAAGCTTCTGTTGCTCCTCATTTATCGCGGCTTGCCAATTGATTTTGTCGGGTGGCTGGTCGAGATACTTCTGAAACCGTGTGGACAGATAGCACTCATAGCCGTTGACGGTCGAGGGCGAGAGAACATTGCTCCGGTCATCGATATACTTTCTCGCGAGGGCTCGCATTGACTTGGTCGCCGGGGCTTTGCGCTGTTCGATAAACCCGGCGCGGATCGCGCGGGCTTTTGCTTCACAGAGCGCCTTTGTCGGCTCGGTGACGCTCTGATGTTCGGCGCGGAGTTCGATGTTCCACGCGCCGGAACGGAGCTGTCTCGCCGCTGGTATCGTGATATCGGATTTCTTTTTCTTTTCTTTCAACTGCTTGACGCCGCACCAATTGCAGAACAGCGAATTGTCGGGGATTTCCCTTTTACAGCTTTTGCACTTCATGGCTCACTCCACAGCGCTTGTGAAGGCGACGGCGAGACCGAGGATGTGAATGTCCTTCATCGCTTCGTCCCAGAAAACCAGCGGCTTATACTGCGGGTTTGCCGCTTCGAGGATGATGTGGTCATCGTAAATGCGGACGCGCTTAAGGGTCGCCTCATCATCGATAAGGACGGCGGCGATCTGACCGCTGTCGACGGTAGGCTGCTGGCGGATATAGACAATGTCGCCGTCGTAGATACGGGCGTTAATCATGCTGTCGCCCTTGCAGCGGAGGGCGAAGTCGGCGCGGATGTTTTCGGGGGCTTGGACGGTGCCGTCATGATTTTCGACGGCGAGGATCGGCAAGCCGCAGGCGATATCGCCGACAAGGGGAACATCGCGCATCGTCGGCATGGGAATGATGTTCGCCGGGAGGGGCGCAAGGTCTTTCCATCTGCCAACAAGATAATCTATCGGAACATTAAAATGATCTGCAATAAGTTCGAGGGCTTCCTTGCTTGGCTCCCTTTCGCCACGCTCATACATAGAGATTGTGCTCCCTGCCAAACCGAGCATAGCGCCTAATTCATTTTGCGTGAGCTTATTACGCTTGCGAAGCGCCGCAAGCGTATCTTTGAAATCTGGCATATTTCTCACCTCGGCGATAACATAACACAAATTGTGAAAATATTCAAGAAAAATTGCACATTGAGTATTGACAAAAGAGAAGTTATGTATTACACTGTCGGTGTAATCTGAAAGGAGGGGGAAAAATGTACGACGCAAAAGCAAACGGCAACAGATTACGCAATCTTCGTGGCAACAAATCGCTTGAAGAAGTAGCAAAAGCGCTAAACATCAGCCTTTCAGCACTTGCAATGTATGAGCGCGGCGAAAGAAATCCACGCGACGAAGTAAAACTTGCGTTTGCAGCTTATTATGACACACCTGTTGCCGATATTTTTTTTACCGTTTAATTACACTTGGAGTGTGATTTTATAAAACAGAAAGGAAGAAAAAGATGAAAGCATGGACTTATCGCAAGCTCAACGGCGAGGCTTCGGCGGTCGGGTTCTATGACCCGTATTGCATCGTGAACATCATCGACAAGTACGGCGACGGCGAGTTCCGCATGGAAGTGCCGACAACGCTGGCGGAGGAAGACCTCCCCGCCATTGCCGTAATCACGATGGCAGTCTTCGGGCAAAACCGAGTGTCCGATTGCATCGCGGCGCTGAGACGGTCAACAAGAAACTACGGGTGGGTGTTCGTCTGCATGTTGGGCGAAGCCGACATGAGAAGACTCGCGGAGATCGTGCCGGAGGTGGACTAAGATGCCGAAGGTAACGTGGTGCAAGGTCAAGCCGAAGGTCAACTATCTGGCGGCGGCGTTTTCGGCGTACAAAAAGGCGAACAAGCTGACGGATGAGCAGATCGCCGAGAAGCTCGGCTGCACAAGGCAGAGCGTCAACGCGCGCCTGAAGACGGACGCGGGTTCGTGGACATTGAACTCGCTGAAAAAGTATTCCGCGGCGTTCGGCATTCCGTTCGAGGAGGCCATGAGCGCGGCGGCGAAGACGATGGCGCAATAGGAGGCGGAAAGATGGAAGTTATCTCGACAATCATTTTGACGGCGCTGTTCTTCTACGGCGCGGCGCTTCTGATGAACGCAGTGGCAAGGGAAGAAGACAAAAGAAAAAGCCGCTCCGAGGCGGCATGGGAGGCGGCGGAATGAAAAAGCTGAGAGATCTGTTCCAGGTCATCACGAAGACCGGCATGCTGTTCACGGTTTTGAAGGTCGACATTGACGAAAACGGCGAGTGCGTCTTTCTCGTTCGCCATCAGGGACGCATGACATCGGTGAGCATCTACGACTGCAAGCCGCTGCCGATGGGGGTGAAAATATGAGCTTCGCGGATTTTGCGGCGCGGGCGTGCCGGTGGATGCTCAACTACTCCAGCGGCGAGGTCGTGGCGATAAGCTGCGGCATCCTCGCGCTGGCGATCCTGCTGATTTATATCGGCGGGCGCGTAATTGATGTGATGATACTCGGAGGCGGCGACGATGAGGAGGTATGACACGCTCCCCGACGGGGAACGGCTGCGGATGATGAGGCTTGATGTCGGCTTGACGCAGCAGGAAGTCGCCGACGCGGCGAACTACACGGTCGGGTACATCAGAGAAATCGAGAACAACAGAAAGAACCTCACCAAAGAGGCGGCGAACAAGCTGGCGTTAATCCTCGGCGTAGATGTGAGCGAGATTTACACGCCGAAGCCCCAAGGCTTCCCGCCGCGTAAATCGATTTGGGAGGAGCTCGACCCGAAAATCTTGGAGGCCTACCGCGAAGGTCTGAGCGACAGGCAGATAGCGGAAAGAGTAGGCTGCCCCAACTCGCATGTCTCTCATGTCCGGCGCCGGGCAGGGCTTGAGGCGCACATAGTCGGCCGCTCGGTCAACGTCAACGGCAAGCTCATCGACATGCGCCGGTGCAAACAGAAAAAGTGCCCCTACTGGATACGCGAGGAGCACAGCCAATACGGGTGCGATTACATCGGCAAGACCGGCAAGAGCCGAATCAAGTGGCATCGGGACAGAGGACTGCCGGACGATCCGGCGGAGTGCAAGATCCACGAACAGGAAATAAAAAAATAGTCTTGCGGGACGGCAACCCCGCAAGACAGCCAAAAAGGATTGAAAGATGAAAAAAAAGTAAAGTGGTCTGTAGTTATGTTAGCAAAAAGGAGCTGAAAGGTCAAGAGTTTTCGCGAAAAAAGTGAAAGAAAGGAAGAAAAAGATGAAAACGGCAAGGGACTATTACGGTTATAACAACTACCGGGGGACGCGGTGCTGGGAAGTGGCGCATCCGGAACACCGGCGGCCGATAATCGTGAGAGCGGCGAACGCGGATCAAGCCATGATGGCGGCGGCGAGAGTGTGGCAGAGAGACTGGAAGCCGGTCGGCTTTCACTCGAAGGTGACGGTCAAGGCGAGAGAGGATCTGCAGGCCGAGCTGGAGAAGGCGGCAAAATGAACAACGAAATGAAAGAGCAATGCTCCATGTGGGCGATCCTGCCGGCGAAGGTGCGTTACGACAAGCGCCTGCCGGACAAGGCGAAGCTCCTATATGCCGAGATAGCGGCGAAGTGTAACACGGAAAACGTGTGCTTCATGTTTAACTCGACAATGGCAAAAGCGCTCAGCACCACGCCGAGGACGGTGACAAGGCTGCTGAAAACGCTCAAAGAGCTGGGATACATCGAAATACAGGTTGACTACTCCGTGAGCAACAGAGGGCGGCGGACGGTGACGCTGACAGCGCAGCCTTATGTGTTCTCGGATGGGGGTGTAGACAAAAATGTCTATACGGGTATAGACAAAAATGTCCAGACCGTCTCGACAAAAATGTCTACACCAATAGAAAATAATAATTTAAAATCTAAACCCCCTATAGTCCCCCATGAGGGGGACGGCGTGAGCGGCGAAGGGAAACGAAATAAATCGACGGCGAAGTGGAAACCGGAAAGGTTCAACGCGTTCTGGAAGTTCTATCCGCCCGTCAACGGTGAGCGCCCCGCAAAGGGTCGGGCTGTGTCCGCGTGGGACAAGCTCCGGCTGGACGACCAAGAGATTGACTCGATGGCCAGGTACTTGCGGGAGAAGAAAAAAAGCGAACTGTGGCGGCGCGGCGTAGCGATTCCGTACGCGGCGACCTTCCTCAACCAGCGGATGTGGGAGACGGAAAAGGCCGAGCCGGAAGCGGCGGCGCAGGTTGAGCCGGAAGATGTACGCGAGGAGTGGACTTAATGGCCGAGACGAATCAGAGGGCGGCGCTGGCGCAACAGAGCCTTGTCGGCGCAATGCTGCTTGACCCGCGGATAGTCGGCGAGGCGCTGCAGAAGGTCGACGCGGAAGCGATAACGGTGCAGGGCATCCGGGATATCTTCTGCGCGATACGCTCGCTCTATCTGACCGGCGCGGCGCTCGATCCGACAACGGTCGCGGGGCAGCTGCCGCCGGAGCTGACGAACACGATAGCCGAGATAATGCGAGTGACGCCGACGGCGACCAACTGGGAAGCGTACGCCGAACAGGTCGCGGACGATTACAAGCTCCGCCGGCTTCAGAGCGTGGCGACGGAGATCCTCTACACGCAGAGCGCGGAGGAGGCGCGGCGGCTGTTCGCCTCGGTCGACAAGATAGCGCTCAAACCGAAGATACGGCGCGTGACCTTCGGCGAAGGGCTTAGCAACTTCCTCGACAGGCAGGAGGACAAGACGAAGTTCGAGTACCTCGATTGGGGGTTTGAGTCCGTCAACAAACGGGTGCAATGCCCGGCGCACGGCAAGTTCGTTATCCTGGGCGCCGACAGCTCCATGGGCAAGACGGCGCTGGCGCTTCAATGGGCGTACGGCTTCGCCATCAAGGGGCTGAGAGTCGGCTTCTTCTCGCTGGAGACCGAGGAGCGCACGGGCTTCGACCGCATCGCGGCGAACGCGGCGAACGTCAAGCTGCCGAAAATCAAGAGCAAGACGCTCGGCAAGCCGGAGCTGGCGCAGGTGTTCGACATCGGAGCGAAGTACGGCAACATCTGCTTCGACTTCCTCGAAGCGGCGGGCAGCACAGTCGACGATATACGCGCATGTTGTCTTGCGGACAACTACGACGTCGTGTTCATCGACTATGTGCAGTTGCTCAACGCCGAGGGCAGGACAAGGGCGGAGATGGTGACGAACATCTCGATCCAGCTGCACACGCTCGCTCAGAGCCTGGGCGTGACGGTTGTGGGTCTCTCCCAGATAACGCCGGGCGAGGCCAAGAGCGTAATCACGAAAGACAACCTCCGAGAGAGCCGACAGCTTTTGCAGGACGCGGATGTGATTTTTCTCATCGGCAAGGGCGAAGGCGTCGACCAGCGCAAGCTCATCATCGACAAGAACAAAGAGGGCAGTCTCGGCTTCGTCAAGCTGTGGTTTGACGCGGAGCATATGCGCTTCGAGCCGAGCGGCACGACGATGCGGAAAGAGCCGCGGCCGCAACAGCAGGGCTTTGAGGATCTGGGCGCGGCAAGCGACAGCGAGCTGCCGTTTTGAGAGGCGGGACAACCTCTCAGTCAGCTAAAGCTGACAGCTCCCCTTGCACAGGGGAGCCTATAAGGAGGCGAAAGAAATGAAAATCGGTGATGAAATCCGATTCATACCGGAGACCGACGTTCCGCGCGGAGTCAGAGCGCCGACGGTCAAAGGGACGATTGTGGGCATACACCGGGGACACAGGTTCTACCGGGTGCGCTACACGATGGGGAGCGGCACTTTCCACGAGTGCTTTAAGTTCATCCCCGA
>CAVHIP010000110.1:0-5880 GCA_963636125.1 Oscillospiraceae bacterium
GCAAAATCGTACAGCTCTTCGAGATAGAAATAGAGCATCTCACCGGCAAAGAGGTCCAGGAAAAGTAATTTAAAAATTAAAAACCGCCACTCGGGCAAGTGACGGTTTCAATATTTGCTTTTGAAACATTAGCTTAGCGCGGGCTGACCGCTTGTCGCAGCGCCCTTTTATGATTATTATAAACACCGAAACCGAATTTGTCAACGAAAACCCGTTTATCCCGCCACAGCTGCCGCAAGGAGCAAAAAATCCTTGCGGCTTCTTATTTTATGGGGTATTATATAGCGTACTGAAAAAAAGGAAGAAAACAACGAATGGCAAAGGAACTGAAAATATTTCTTGTCACCGCGCTGATAATCGCGGCGGCAATGCTCGGATATATGCTCTGCTGCGGAGATGAGCTGACAATATCGTTTGAAATGCCGATTCAGGCGACCGGCGGCGCCGTCACCACGGCTTATGAGGACATCGTTTGCGCGGAGTCCTGCCAATGCAAAAACGGGACAATGATTGTCCGCTTCAAGGCAGTCGGAAAAGGCAGTACCGCCGCCCGTGTCAATTGGGAGCCGGTGGACAACGATGAGATGAGCATATATAACCTCGACATGACGCTCTCCACAACGCCCTTCGGCGGGGTGCGGGAGAGTCTCGGCGGCAACTTCACGGGCTGGAAGGCGCTTCCCGTCGGCGCGGCGCTGATTTTTCTCTCCGCGTCCATCGCGCTTTTCGCGGCGTTCAACCGGCGGAGAAAGGGCAGGCTCTATTCGTATGTGACGGTTATGTGCGCCGCTCTCGGCATTTTCACGCTCCTGCTCGCCGTCATATCCGCGGTGTTCGCGCTTGAGGCGATTTTCGAGCCGGGCCTGACGCTCTGGCTCATGTATCTGCGCCTCGCCACCGCCTGCCAGGATTTTATTATCTGGACATCCCCCGTCGCCGCGGCTATCGCGCTCTCGCTTATTATAAGCGGCGTTGTTCTGATGCGGCATGAGGGCTTCGAGAAGGGCAATCTCTTCGGCATCGCCGTGGCGCTGATGCTGATTGTCGGCACGGCGGGCGGCATCGCGCTCTTTTACTCGCGCTGGCTATCGAGCGTGAGAAACGCCGTCTGCAGCGTCTACGCCTCGCTCCTGTGCTACGCGGACTGTCTGCTCTTCTCCGCGATAGTGTGCGCGTATATCGCGGCGATACATACGCCGGAGTATAACAAAGATTTCATCGTCATCCTCGGCTGCCGCGTCCGTCCGGACGGAGGACTGTATCCGCTGATACAAAGCCGCGTGGATAAGGCGCTCGATTTTGCCGCGAAGCAGGAGAGCGCGAGCGGGAAGAAGGCGAAATTCATCCCCTCCGGCGGCAAAGGCGGCGACGAGAGTCTCGCCGAGGCGGAGGGCATGGCGCGGTATCTGCGCTCAAAGGGCGTGGATGACGAGCGGATTATTTTGGAAAAGCAATCTCGCAACACATGGGAGAACATGACGCTCAGCAAGGCGATAGCCGATCGGCTGCATCCGGACGCGAAGACGGCGTTCTGCACAAGCGGCTTCCATGTCTTCCGGAGCGGGATTCTGGCGTCTCAGGCCGGCTGGAACGCGGACGGCATGGGCAGCGGCACCAAGTGGTACTATTGGCCGAACGCCTTCGCGAGGGAGTTTATCGGTCTGCTCGCGAACAGAGTGTGGGCGCATCTTGCGATAATGGCGGCGACAGCGCTTATATTCACGATAATGACATTGAGCTTTTGATTTTTGATTATTAGGGGAGAAAATTATGCTTTCTTTTGTAAACGATTATTCCGCCGGCGCGCATCCGAAGGTGTTTGAAAAGCTCGCCGAGACGAACGCGATAAAAACCGTGGGCTACGGCGAGGACGAATACTGCGCCGAGGCAAAGGAAAAAATACGCGCGGCATGCGAATGCCCGGAGGCGCAGATTTATTTTCTGCAGGGCGGCACGCAGACAAATCAGGTCGCTATCGACACGATGCTCTCCCCCGTCGAGGGGATGCTGTGCGCGGAGACGGGGCATATAAACGTCCACGAGGCCGGCGCGATAGAGTTCTGCGGGCACAAGGTTCTCGCCCTGCCGAGCGGCGACGGCAAGATTACCGCGCGGCAGGTGAAGGATTACTGCGAACGTTTTTACGCGGACGAGAATCACGAGCATGAGGTGTTCCCGGGCGGCGTGTATATCACCCACGCCACGGAGCTGGGCGGCATCTATAAAAAGGCGGAGCTTGAGGCCCTGCGGCAGGTGTGCGATGAGTACTCCCTCACGCTGTATCTGGACGGGGCGCGCCTTGCCTACGCCCTGGGCTGCGAGGAGAGCGACATGACGCTTGCGGACATAGCGAGGCTCACCGACGCTTTTTATATCGGCGGAACAAAGTGCGGCGCGCTTTTCGGCGAGGCGCTGGTATTCACGAAGAACAACATGCCCCGGCATTTCGTCACACGCGTCAAACAGCACGGCGCGATGAGCGCCAAGGGGAGACTTTTGGGCATCCAGTTCTCCGCGCTTTTCACAGACGATCTGTATACGGAAATCGGCAGGGAGGCCGTCCGCAAGGCGAACGAGATCAAGAAAATATTAAAAGACAAGGGCTACGAGCTTTTTATCGACTCGCCCACAAACCAGATATATGTCGCCGTCGACAACGCGAAGAAAAAGGAGCTTGCCGAAAACGTCATGTTCAGCTTCTGGGACAATATTGACGAGAACCATACCGCCATCCGTTTTGTCACCGACTGGGCAACCCGCGACGAGGATATCGCCGCGCTTGAAAAACTGCTGTGAGGAAAAGCTTGACACCGGATGTGGTACCACATATAATATAGGCAGGAGGAACAGCGATGTCGAAATGGGATAAATTATTAGAGAAAATCTGTTCTCTGAGTCGTGACCTCCGGTTTGACGAGCTGCGCAGGGTTTTGGAATCCTATGGGTACGCGATGAATGCACCCGGAAGCGGCAGCAGCCACTATACATTCCGAAAGCCCGGATGCCGGCCTATTACGATACCGAAGCACGAGCCGATCAAGAAGGTTTATGTGGAATTGGTCAAGCAAGTTGTGGAAAGCGAGGGTGCCAATGAAAACGTTGAATGAATATCTTTCTCTGCCTTACCGCATGGAGATTGTGGAAGACCGCGATGAGGGCGGTTATGTCGTTTCTTTCCCGGAACTGCCCGGATGCGTCACCTGCGGCGAGACGGTGGAGTCCGCTGTCGCAAACGCCGAGGATGCAAAACGCGAGTGGATTAAAGCGGCCTTGGAGGACGGAATCACGATCCATGAGCCGGATGACTTGGAGAACTACTCCGGTCAGTTCAAGCTCCGTATTCCCAAAAGTCTGCACCGATCTTTGACCGAGCACGCAAGACGCGAGGGAATCAGCATGAATCAGTACTGCGTGTATTTGCTCTCCAAAAACGATGCGTCGCTTGCCAAGTAAACCTGCGGACGCGTCGGCAAAAATCAGACAGACAAAGCAATCCGAAGAAATATAAAAACCCAAAGCAAACTTGTATCAGAACAGGCTTGCCGGGAGTAAGGAGTAATAATTATGTCAAAAAATGCGCTGTGCGTTCTGCCGGTTGAGCAGAGGCACAAGGAAAAACTTGAGAGAGCCGGACGCGACTGCGAATTTACATACGTTCCGGCGAAGGATGTCACCGATGAGCAGATAGCCGAGGCGGAAATAATAATCGGCAACATTCCGGCGGAGAGAGTACACGCGAGCGAGAAGCTTGAGCTTCTGCAGCTGAGCACCGCCGGCGCCGGCACCTTTATCGCCGAGGGCGTGCTATCGAAAAAGACCTTGCTCACAAATTCAACCGGCGCATACAGTCAGGCGGTCGCGGAGCATGCGTTCGCAAGCTGCCTCATGCTGCAGAAAAAGCTGCATCTTTACAGAAGCGCGCAGGAAAAGCATGATTGGACGGATTTCGGCACCGTCACATCCATGAGCGGCGCGGTCGTTCTGGTGGTCGGTCTCGGCGACATCGGGTGCTATTTCGCATCTCTCTGCAAGGCGCTCGGCGCGTATACCATCGGCGTCAAGCGCAGACCTTCCGCAAAGCCGGACTGCGTTGACGAGCTTTATATGATGGACGATCTGAAAGACGTTCTCCCCCGCGCGGATGTGATTTTCTCCATCCTCCCCGGCACGAAGGCCACCTACCACGTCTATACAGACGAGCTTTTCGATCTTATGAAAAACTCCGCTATCTTCATCAACTGCGGCAGAGGCGCCGCCGTGGACGGGGACGTATTATACAGGGCGCTCAGCGAGGGCAAAATCGCCTCCGCCGCCGTGGACGTGACCGATCCCGAGCCGCTGCCGGTTGACAGCAAGCTGTGGGATCTCGACAACCTGCTCATAACTCCCCACGTCTCCGGCTTCTATCATCTGCCCGAGACCTTCGAGCGTATTATAGACATCGCCGCCGACAATCTTGACAGATACACAAGCGGCAGGGAGCTGAGAAACATCGTCGATCTCAGCACCGGATACAAGAAATAATCAAGCGGCGAAAATAAGCGCCCCCGACCGCAGAGCCGAGGGCGCGTTATTTATGGCAGTGCCGCACAATGCGGTTATAGCTATTGATTATTTGCCGAAGGGACAGAGTGGGTAACGGCAGGGCTTGCAGCCGAGGCACAGGCCGCCCTCTCCGAAGGCGACAACGTCCGCCCTTGTTATCGGCACGCCCGCGGCAAGGCGCGGCAGCAGCAGATCGAACACCGTCGCGCCGGCGTACATCACGCATCCGGGCAGGCCGCATATTGCCGTGCCGTCGTCAAAATACGCGACGAGGAACATGGCGCCGGGCAAAACCGGAGCGCCGTAGGTGACCACCTTCGCGCCGCTTGCGCGTATTCCGCCGGGGGTGTTGTCGTCCGGGTCCACGCTCATGCCGCCGGTGCAGAATATGAGATCGGGATTTTTCTCACGCATCGCGAGAATCGCGTTTTTGACATTCTCCACGCCGTCTCCCGATCGGACGGTTTCTATCGTTTCGATCCCGTAGTTCTTGAGCTTTTCAATGACAACGGGCGTGAACGTATCCTTGATAAGGCCTTTTTTGACCTCGCTTCCGGTGGTTACGATGCAGGCGGTCTTCTTAACAAAGGGATGCAGCGCCAGAATCGGCTCGTCTCCGGCGGCTTTTTCCGCCATGGCGAGCTTCTCCTCCTCGATAATAAGCGGAATGACGCGCATTCCCGCAAGCTTGTCGCCCTTGCGCACGGCAGTCCCGCCTTTGCGTGTGGCGATCATTATATCCTCTTGGGAGTTTACGGCCAAGAGCTTTTCGCTTTTCACCGTGAACAGGCCGTCGCAGGCGGCGGAAAGCTCTATCTTGCCCTCCTTGACACCGCCGCGCGTCATGTTGTCGTTGGCGCAGAGGGCGTAAAGCCGCTCCGCCGCGTCGTTTTCATGCACCATGCCGGGCGTCATCTCGTATATATAAAGGTTTTCCTTGCCCATGGAGAGCAGAACGGGAATGTCCTCCTCCGTCACGATATGCCCCTTGCGGAAGCGCGCGTCCTTATATTCGCCCCTGATAATCTGCGTCAGATCGTGACAGAGCACATGCCCCACCGCGTCCTCGGTTCTGATAAGCTTCATTATATAATATACCTCCGCCTTTGGTCAACACCGCGCAATCCGCCGTCTGCTCTTGCCGTATTATGTGGCATTGCCCTTGATTTTTTTTCGTTATGCGATTATTATATTTTTGAAAAATCGGTTTGTCAACTCTTTGCAATATAAAAAGGAACATCAGTCAATGAGAGATACCTTCAACCGCGAAATTACATATATGCGCATGTCGGTCACGGAGCTTTGCAATCTCCGCTGCCGCTACTGCATGCCGGA
>CAVHIP010000111.1:0-5867 GCA_963636125.1 Oscillospiraceae bacterium
AGCCTAACCGCGCTTCAGCGCGGCTCTTACAGGCTTCAAAAGATTTCATTAAAATCAAAGATTTTAATGAAAAAATAGTATTATTGATTTGCCTTTAAGAAAGAGGTTGAAGTAATGGAAAAAATACAGTGGCCGGACGGTAAAAAGAGCGCCGCGATGTTCACCTTCGATTTGGACGGCGATGTTATCTGGCGCAATATGTCCTCCGATGAACCGAATACCGAGGAACTCATCCGCGCGCGTTCCATCGGCCAATACGGCCCTAATCGCTGCGTGGATATGATTTTGGATCTGCTGGATAAATATAACGTGAAGGCTACCTTCTTTGTCCCCGGCTTTGTTGCCGAGTGCAACCCTGACGTTATCCGCCGCATTGCCGGCGCCGGTCACGAAATCGGCAACCACGGATATACTCATGAGCGTTTTGTGGAAAAAACGGTAGAGGAGCAGTATGAGATTCTTCGCAAAACTCAAAAGATAATTAAAGACCTCACCGGCAAGGAGCCGGTCGGTTATCGCACCCCATCCGGCGACTGGCACGAGCGCACGCCGTACATCCTCTCCGACATGGGCTTTTCATACTCAAGCTCCATGCGCGGCGACGATAAGCCATACTACACCGTGCTCGACGGCAAGGAATCCGACCTTGTGGAGATCCCATCCAAATGGGAGATGGATGACTATGTGGCGCAGGCGTACAGCGTCTATCCTCCGGAACCGGCGGGGCTTGACAGAATCAGCTGCTACCGCAATGTGCAGGATAACGATCTGCGCGAGTTCCGCGGCTATTATGACATGGGACTTTGCATCGTCTATCTGATGCATCCTCAGATTTCCGGCGCGCCCGGGCGCAACCTCGTATTGGAGGAAGTACTCAAGGAAGTCACCTCACATGATGACGTTTGGATCGCCACCGGCAGCGAGGTTGCCGACTATTGGCGCAAAGCGTATCCGAAGAAGGAGGCATAAGCGATGTACGCAAAAGGAATGAAGCTGCCGGAAGGCAAGCAGTGCGCGGCGTTTATAACGATAGATCTTGCCGCGGAGTTTTTCTGGATTTCTCTCGACGAGCGCGCCAAGCATATGCCAAAGACGCTTTCTCTCGGTCAGTACGGCATGAGCCACGGCCTGCCACGTATGCTGGATATGCTCGACGAATTCGGCATCAAGGCGACGTTTTTTGTCCCCGGCAAAACTGCGGAGACCTATCCCGAAGCTGTTCGCGAGGTTGCCGAGCGTGGGCACGAGATCGCCTGCCACGGTTATGAATACGAAAATTTCGGCCTCCTGAGCTATGACGAGCAGAAAGAGCGTATCGGCAAAGCTGTGGACGCCATTGAAAAGGCCTGCGGAAAAAAGCCGGCCGGTTTCCGCGCCCCTATCGGCGATTTGATGCTGAAAACGCTCGATATCGCACGAGAGTACGGCATGCTCTATTCAAGCGATCTTTTCGATGATGACCGGCCGTACTTCATGAAGGTCAACGACAAGGGCGACGAGATTTTGCAGATTCCCATGCAGTGGGCGAACTTCGATCTCCCGTACTTTGCCTTTAACTACCGCCCCGCATTCCCGTTCGGGCAGGGACGTGTCGCAAATTACAGCAATGTTCTCTCCAACTGGAAGGACGAATTCACCGGCCATTATAATCACAATCTCTGCTATACGCTGCAGCTCGACACTCAAACCTCCGGCAGTCCCGGCAGAAGCGAGATGGTCAAAGAATTTTTCGAATATATGACAGCTCACGAAGGCGTGTGGTTTGCCACCGGCACCGAGCTTTACGATTGGTGCAAAAATAATAAATAAACGGAGAATATAAATATGGCAAGCAGTTTATGGGGCGGACGCTTCGAAAAAGAAATGGACAGCATGGTAAAAGATTTCAACGCCTCTATCTTTTTCGACAAACGCATGTATAACGAGGATATTGACGGCAGCATCGCCCACGTGACGATGCTCGGCAAGCAGGGCATTGTAACCGAGGAGGAAGCGAAAACAATCGTTGCCGGGCTGGAAAGCATCCGCAAGGACATTGCCGACGGGAAAATTCAATTCAACGTGGATGATGAGGATATCCACATGGGCATTGAAAGCCGCCTGATTGAACGCATCGGCGATGTGGGCAAGAAGCTTCACACCGCGCGCAGCCGCAATGATCAGTGCCAGGTGGACGGCAGGCTTTATCTCCGCAAAGAGATCGGCGAAATTCTTGAAGGCCTTCAATATCTTGAAGGCGTCATTCTCGACAAAGCCGAAAAGTATGCAGATTCCGTGAGCATCGGCTTCACGCATCTCCAGCACGCTCAGCCGCTGACAATCGGATTTATGTTTATGGCGTATTTCCAGATGTTCAAGCGCGACATTCTCCGCCTGCAGGATACGCTTGAACGAATGAATTACTGCCCGCTCGGCGCTTGCGCTCTGGCGGGAACAACTCTTCCCATAGACCGCCATGAGACGGCGAAGCTCCTCGGCTTCACCGCTCCCACGGAAAACGCTATGGACAGTGTGAGCGACCGCGATTACAGCATCGAGTTTTTGAGCGACGCTTCGATTTCCATGATGCACATCTCCCGCTGGGCGGAGGAATTTGCGTGGTGGAACTCATCCGAGTTTGCCTATATCGCCATTGACGACAGCTTCTGTACCGGCAGCAGCATCATGCCCCAGAAGAAAAACCCCGATATGGCGGAACTCCTCCGCGGCAAGGTCGGTAGAGTATACGGCGATCTTATGCAGCTTCTCACCGTGATGAAGGGCACACCCATGGCGTACAACAAGGATTTTCAGGAGGATAAGGAAAGCCTTTTCGACGCTGTCGATACTTGGAAGGCTTCCATTGCCATTTTCGCCAAAATGCTGGAAAATACCGAATTTCGCATGGATAAAATCGAGGCGCAGATGGGCAAGGGCTTCCTCAACGCCACCGACATCGCCGAGCATTTCGCAAAGCAGGGCATACCCTTCCGCGAGGCGCACTCCATTGTCGGCAGAATGGTTAAGACATGCGAAAAGCTCGGCTGTGACTTTGAAGATCTTACGGACGAACAGCTTCGCGAAATCGACGGGCGTATTTCCGAAGAAATGCTCGGCGATATCAGTATTCCCGTCTGCGTCAACGCCCGCGCATCCTACGGCGGCACCGCGCCGAGCGAGGTACGCCGGCAGATTGCCAAGGAACGCGCGTGGCTGACCGGCAATTGTTAATTTGCCAATGTTAATTTTATGAATCGTCAATCGGTTTGAATAATATAAAGAACGGAGAACAGAGCTTCTCAAACTGAAAGGAAAAAATATTATGGACTACGGAATCCTGTCTGTCATCCCCGCCGTTATTGCCATTGCTCTGGCAATAATTACGAAAAACATTGTTATCTCTCTCGTGGTTGCCGTGTTCGTCGGTTCCACGATCCTCTGCGGCTGGAATCCCGTCGCGGGCTTTCTGGAAATGACTCACACTCACATCTTTACCGCTTTGTCCGAGTCTTCCAATATGCAGGCGCTTTTTATGATGACTATCATATCCGGTTTCATCGCTCTGCTGACACGCTCCGGCGGCGCCGGCGCCTTTACCTCTGTTGTAACCAAAAAAATCAACACCCGCGCCAAGTGCGAGGGCGGCATTTTCCTGGGCGGACTGTTCGTGTGGTTCACCGACACCGGCAACTCCCTGATAGTCGGCCCTATCTTTGAAGCGCTGGCGGAAAAGCTGCGCGTTTCCCGTGAGAAGTTCTCTTACATTCTTGACTGCACCACGTCCCCCATCTGCTCCATGGTCCCCATCATCGGCTGGGGTGTCACAACCATCTCCTTGATTCAGACCGAGCTGGACGCCGCCTCTATAACCGATGTTTCCGGAATGGATGTCTTTCTTCAGGGCATTCCCTATAATTTTTATGCTATCCTGACGCTCTTCATGGCGGGCCTTGTCTCTTTCACACAGTGGGACTACGGCCCGATGCTGAGCGCCCAGAACCGCGCCATGAAGACCGGCCGTACCATACGCGAGGGCGGCATCCCCATGAGAAGCGAAGACGGCAGCGCCGCCAAGACAGGTGAAGGAAAGGGCAAGGTCAGCACCATGCTGATACCTCTTGCCTGCCTGCTGATAGTTCTGTTCGCATACCTCTTTTCCAAAGACTTCCTGCACACCAGAGTAGCCGGCAGCGACATTCGCACCGCCATTGCCTCCGGCTTTTTCGCCGCCACCATCGTTTTGATTATCCTCTGCCTAAAGGACAAGATCTTCTCTTTTGAAGAGTGCATAAATATCTACACCAAGGGCTGCTCCAACGCCATGTTCATGTGCATCGTTCTTGTGCTCGCATGGTCTCTCTCCAGCGTCACCGGCGCTCTGGATACTGCCGGTTACTTCATTCACGTTACTTCCGGCTTCCTCTCTCCCAACATGTTGCCTCTCGTGATGTTCATCATCGGTGACATTATGTCTTTTGCTACCGGCACTTCTTGGGGAACCATGGGCGTGCTGATGCCGCTGGGTCTGCCTGTCGCCATCAGCATGGGCGCATCACTCCCCTTGGTGGCATCTGCCATCGTCGGCGGCGGTCTTTTCGGCGACCACTGTTCGCCCATTTCCGACACTACCGTGCTCGCCTCCATCGGCGCCAGCTGCGACCATATAGATCACTTTGAAACTCAGCTTCCCTACGCCGTCACCGTGGCTGTGGTGTGCGGAATCATGTTCCTCGTGACGGGCTGGGTGACAACTCCGGCAATGCTGGCAGTGGGTATGGTGGCGCTCACCGTGGCTGTATTTATCCTGCACAAGATTTCCGTGAAAAAACTCGGTCAGGTCAAGTCACCGGATACGTCGGAGAGCTGATTAAACTTGTCGCCATCGGCAATTTCGGTGAAAACCGCAAAAAAAAATTCTGCCAATACATTAAGAAAGAGCAGAGCCTTACGAAGAAAATTCGCCGAGGCTCTGCATTTCACAGCGCAAGGAGTTTTCTATGAAAATCAAAGTTATTATGTCCGATAAAGCCATGACCCGCCCCGTGATGGATGAGCGCGAGCGCATGCTCAAAGCGGCGCTCTCCGGCGAAGCCGAGGTATCGGTGGACTGTATCAAGCGCGGTCCCGATGAGCTTGACTGCAATACGGACGAGGCGTTTGCCGCCGCGGAAATGGTCAAGGAGAGCATTAAGGCAGAGAAGGACGGCTATGATGCCATCGTAATATACTGCTTCAGCGATGTCGGCATCGACGCCATCCGCGAAAACGTACGCATTCCGGTTATCGGGCCGGGCGAGGTGAGCCTTGCGGCGGCGCATATGCTCTGCAACCGCTTCACCGTTCTCACGTCCGAGAGTGTCAACATCCCTCGCACATACCGGCGATTGATGCGCAACGGCATGGCGCGCGATAAAATGGTCTCCGTCCGCGCGCTGGATATCCCCATCGGCGAAGTGCGCGTACATCCGGAGATAACGAAAGAGTATCTGCTGAACGTATGCCGCAAAGCGGTTGAAGAAGATCATGCCGACGGCGTTATTCTCGGATGCCTGAGCATGGCGGGCTACGGGGAGGAGATTGAAAAAGCGCTTCCCGTGAAGATTTTCGATCCTGCGTTTATCGCCATGGCATACGCGGAAATGAGCGTCCGCGTCGGCCTTCGCCATATTCCGGCTGTGTATCCTCCGTTTACGAATACCAGCCGCGTGGAACTGTAATAAGCTGTAATATCAACATATGAACGACCGCAGAAGCCGCACGAAAATATCGGACGGCTTCTGCGTTTTGCTGTATCCGTATTAGGACAAACTTGATGTTCAACCGCAACTATTGAGGCTCTATGTCAATAGTTGGGGTAGAGCATAAAGAAGGAAGCTGAATAAAGAGGG
>CAVHIP010000112.1:0-5832 GCA_963636125.1 Oscillospiraceae bacterium
TCATACGAAAACTACGCCGCTGCGGCGGCTATTAAAACATTTAATTATCATTAAATGTTTTAATCAGTTTTCAGTATAAATATTGGAAAGCATAAAACACGGCCTGCCGGAGCTCAATTTCCGACAGGCTGCATTTATTTGGTTTCTATTCGGTTTTCGGCATTACTCGCACACAAGCTCTCCGTCGCGCACATCTATCGTAAGAGTGATGCCGGCATCCATATCTCCCCGGAGAATGGTGCGGGCAATAAGAGTCTCAACGCTGCTCTGGAGATAGCGACGCAGGGGTCTCGCGCCGTAAAGCGGATCATAGCCGTGATCAATGATGAACTGCTTCGCTTCATCCGTGATATAAAGGCCGAGCGATTTGTCCTCAAGGCGTTTGCGCAGGGAATCAAGCATAATGTCGATTATACCGTTGAGATTATCCCTTGTCAGAGGCTTGAACATGACGGTCTCGTCCAGACGGTTGAGAAATTCGGGGCGGAAGGACGCTTTAAGCTCCTGCATCACGGCGTTCTTGGCGTCTTCCGTGATGCTGCCGTCCGGCTCAATGCCTTCAAGCAGATACTGACTGCCGAGATTTGACGTAAGGATAATGATGGTGTTCTTGAAATCCACGGTTCTGCCCTGAGAATCGGTAATACGTCCGTCATCGAGAATTTGCAGGAGAATATTGAACACATCGGGGTGGGCTTTTTCTATCTCATCGAAGAGCACCACGCTGTACGGTTTGCGGCGAACAGCCTCGGTAAGCTGGCCGCCTTCATCGTAGCCGACGTATCCGGGGGGCGCGCCGATAAGACGCGAGACGGAGAATTTCTCCATATACTCGGTCATGTCAATACGGACAATGTTGTGTTCGTCATCAAAGAGACATTCGGCAAGCGATTTCGCAAGCTCGGTTTTACCGACGCCGGTAGGACCGAGGAACAGGAATGAGCCGATCGGGCGGTTCGGGTCGGATATGCCGGCGCGGGAGCGGAGAATTGCCTCCGTCACCTTCTGCACCGCTTCATCCTGACCGACAACACGCTTATGAAGATATTCGTCAAGATGCAGGATCTTTTCCCGCTCGCCTTCCATAAGCTTTGCCACGGGGATACCCGTCCATTTAGCGACAATGTTGGAAATTTCCTCCTCGGTCACGGTGTCATGAACCATGGTATTAGCCTTGTTGTTTTCCGAACGTTTCTCCGCTTCCTCGAGCTTTTTCTCAAGAGCCGGCAAATCGGAATACTTGAGCTTGGCGGCCGTCTCATATTCATAGCGGAGCTGCGCGTTTTCGATATCGGCGTGCATCTGCTCAATCTGTGACTTGAGGTTCTTCACCTCATCCACGCTGCTCTTTTCGCTCTCCCAACGCGATTTCATCTCGTTAAAGGAGTCTTTGAGATTGGCAAGCTCCTCTCTGAGCTTTTCAAGCCGTTCGACGCTCAGGCGGTCGTCCTCTTTCTTGAGGGCCATTTCCTCTATCTCAAGCTGCATTATCTTACGGCGGACATCGTCCATCTCGGCCGGCATTGAATCCATTTCGGTTCTGATCAGGGCGCAGGCCTCGTCCACAAGGTCTATTGCCTTATCGGGCAAAAATCTGTCGGTAATATAGCGGTTTGAAAGCGTGGCGGCCGCCACAAGCGCGTTATCATGAATACGTACCCCGTGGTACACCTCATAACGTTCCTTCAGACCGCGGAGGATGGATATAGTGTCCTCAACGGTGGGTTCGTCCACTTGTACGGGCTGGAAACGACGCTCAAGCGCCGCGTCCTTTTCTATATACTTTCTGTACTCGTCAAGAGTTGTCGCGCCGATACAGTGCAGCTCACCTCGAGCAAGCATAGGCTTGAGCAAGTTTCCGGCATCCATGCTGCCCTCGGTTTTGCCAGCGCCCACTATCGTGTGCAGCTCATCGATAAAGAGAATAATCTGCCCTTCGCTACGGCGGATTTCTTCAAGCACCGCTTTGAGACGCTCCTCAAACTCGCCTCTGTACTTTGCGCCGGCGATAAGCGCGCCCATATCAAGGGAGAAGATTGTCTTATCCTTAAGACCTTCGGGCACATCGCCGCGCACAATACGCTGGGCAAGGCCCTCGGCTATTGCGGTTTTGCCGACGCCCGGTTCGCCGATGAGCACGGGGTTGTTCTTCGTTTTACGCGAAAGAATTCTTACAACGTTTCTTATCTCGGTATCACGGCCGATAACAGGGTCAAGCTCGTTATTGCGGGCGCGCTTGACAAGATCGGTGCCGTATTTGTTCAGGGCGTCATACGTGCTTTCCGGATTATCGCCGGTAACGGGAGATGTTTTCACTTTGGAAAGCTCTGCCGTAAATGCGTTTTTCGTAATTCCGTGGTCTGCGAAAATGCGCTTGATCGCAGGAGTTGCGGCGGCAAATACGCCAATCATTACATGCTCAACGGAGACGTATTCATCCCCCATTGACTTTGCCGCTTTCTCTGCGGCCTGAATAACGCGGTTTGCCTCCCGGGACAGGTAAACCTCCGCAACCTCGCCCACCTTCGGCAGATCGGCTATCGCGGTGTCAAGCTCGGAAAGGACGGCATTGCAGTCCACCCCCATCTTGCCGAAAAGCGACGGTATGAGTCCTCCGTCCTGATCGACGAGAGCATACAGAAGATGCTCGGGCATTATATAATTGTTGCGGTTTTCCTGCGCCATTGCCTGCGCGGTCTGAACCGCTTCAAGAGTTTTTTGAGTAAAATTTTTTGCGTTCATAAAATCACGCTCCTCTGATTACCATATTAAGGCACTAAATATGAACGGGCGCATTTATCATTTGCGAATAGTAGGCGGCTTCAACATCATGGGCATCATAGCGTCCGTTGAGATACCCTTTTAAGAGCTTATCAAATAGCTTGATATATTCGCTCAGCGCGCTTGCAAGCTGCTCGGCCGTGCAGTCCTTATCCGGGGCGGCGATACTGCGCACAAACTTCCCGTCATAGAGGGCATAGTCAATATTTGCCCCGAAAGCGGGACGCAGGTGCGCATCCTCTATGCTTTTCCACAAGCGGAAGAAATCCGTAATCGCGGAGATAAGCGTCGCGGATTGCGTGCGGAACATCACCGACAGCTCGCCGATCGACTCCCCCCTGCTTCTGAACAGCTCCACCTCATATTTCACCGTAGGACGGTATTTGTATTCCAGCGAGCTTTTCAGTGACATAGAGAGCGTATTCGGTGCGAAGAAGGGCACAAGCTCCCTTGAAGGCGTCATAAGCTGCTCAATAGCCGAGAGGACGTTATTTATCTTGCGCTCCGGCGTTTCGTAATTCACATACTCGGCCAGAATCTGATTGATAAGATTTGACCTGTTTGTGCCGAGTCTGTGCGCCATCGCGTCAACTTCACGCACCACCTCATCATTGAGCATCAGACTGTATAGTGTCTTTTTCATCTTCCGACCATCCCTCTCTGAAGGCAAGCGTAATAACAGCTCTCACAATTGCCTCTTCATTTCTTTAAATGTAATATATCACGGTGCAGATAATTTGTCAAGGAATATATATAAATTTATTTGCAAATTATATATGAACATCGAAAATAATTTTGTGAGAGCTTCGCGACGGGAAACGTGAATTTTCTTAATGACTTTAATTGTTTCCGGTGAAAATTTTACAAACACTTTGCTTGAAGCAGACGGCATTGTATGCTATTATCTCTATGTAAGAAAATATCGACGGTTTTATCATAAAAGAGGTTTTATAATGGACAGAATAATAAGAGCCACAGCCGGCGACGGCTGCATAAAAATGTCTGTAATAGATGGCCGCAACATGGTTGAGGAGGCAAGGAAAATCCACAACTGCTCCCCTACCGTCTGCGCCGCTCTCGGACGCACTTTGTGCGCCGCGTCGCTCATGGGCGAAATGATGAAAGAGGAAAACGCCTCTCTGACAATACGCATCAACGGTGGGGGCCCGATAGGCAGCGTTGTCGCCGTATCGGATTCCGAAGGCTATACGCGCGGATATGTCGGCAATGCGGAAGTAGACCTGCCGCTGAGAAGCGACGGCAAATTGGATGTCGGCGGCGCCGTCGGGCGCAACGGGATGCTCACGGTCAGCCGCGATATAGGACTTAAAGAGCCGTATATCGGTTCCGTGCAGCTTGTCAGTGGGGAGATTGCGGAGGACATCACATCATACCTGCTGGAAAGCGAGCAGGTGCCGTCCGCCTGCGCTTTGGGCGTGCTGGTGGATACGGACCGTTCGATAAAATCCGCCGGCGGATTTATCGTTCAGCTTATGCCGGGCGCGGATGAAAAGCTCATCGATACGCTTGAAGAAAATATTTTTATGATGGATCAGCTTACCACCGTCCTCAGCGAAGACGGCGCGGAGGCTCTCTTCACGCAGGTGCTGAAGGGGCTTGAATACCACATAGTGGGCGAGAGCGAAGTCGGATATCGATGCGCATGTTCGAAAGAGCGGGTTGAGCAGGCTCTCGGATGCATTGAAAAATCCGAGCTTGAGGAGCTTATAAAAGAGGGAGAGGATATCAAGGTGTCCTGCCAGTTCTGCGGCAAACAATACAGCTTCTCTCCGGCGGAGCTTGCGGCGCTTAAAACCGGCGACTGATTCTCTTCTTTACGGAAATGAAAAAGCAAATAACAGGGAGGAATAAAATGCTGAATTTCAACGAAAAAAAAGGCTTTATATGCGATATGGACGGCGTAATATACCACGGCAATCAGATTTTGCCTGGGGTGCCCGAATTTATACAATGGCTCAAGGATGAAAAGAAAGAATATCTATTTCTGACAAATAACAGCGGATGCACGCGCAGGGAGCTTCAGCAGAAACTTTCGCGCCTCGGCTTGGATGTTCCGGAAGAGCATTTTTATACAAGCGCGCTCGCGACCGCCGCTTTTATAAAAGATCAGGCGCCGGGCTGCTCCGCGTACGTCATAGGCGAGGCGGGACTTCTCAACGCGCTTTACGATGTCGGCGTTACCATGAACGAGGTCGACCCGGATTACGTAATCATCGGCGAGGGAAAGGCATATTCGCTTGACTCGCTCACAAAGGCGACAAACCTTGTTCTCGGAGGGGCAAAGCTCATCGGGGCAAATTCCGATGTGTCAGGACCCATCGAGCACGGCATCGCCCCCGCTTGCCGGGCGCTTGTCGCCCCCATCGAGATGGCGACGGGCAAAGAGGCGTATTTCTGCGGCAAGCCCAATCCGCTCATGATGCGCACAGGGCTGAAAATCTTAGGCTGTCACTCGGCGGAAGCGGTGATGGTCGGCGACAGGATGGACACGGATGTCATATCCGGTCTTGAAGCAGGCATGTCCACGGTGCTTGTAATGTCCGGCATCTCCACGAGAGAAACTTTGGATCACTACGCCTACCGCCCATCAATAGTGCTCAACGGTGTCGGTGACATCGTTTCGGAAGCCAAAAGGCAGGCAGGAAAATATTAACATCGACAATATTCGGCAGCGCTGCGCATAAAAATGCTTAGAGCTTTTGACGGCTCTAAGCATTTTTCTTCTTTTATTTATCCGCGTAGCGTTCGTTGAAGGCTTTTTCGAGGGCGTCGGCTTCTTCTCTGGTGCATTTGCCGAGTTTGATTGCCGTTTCGATAACTTCTCCGGCTTTTTTGTTGTAGTAAGGTTTGTATACAATTCCGGGAAGCTTTGCAACTTTGGGCGTGAACTCTTTGAAGAGCTCAAGTCCGTTATATTTTTCCATAAAGTCCTTGCCAAGAGTATCTTTGAATACTGCCATGAGTCATCCTCCTGTATTTTTCTGTTTTGTCGGGCAAAACCCTATGTGCTTATATTATTATCCCCCGTCG
>CAVHIP010000113.1:0-5812 GCA_963636125.1 Oscillospiraceae bacterium
GCTCATCGACGAGCTCATAGAAATGCTGGGCGAAGAAAACGTCGTGGTAAAATAGCTAAAATTATGTTCATAGAAGGTTGATTATGGCTTACATTGGAAAATATCTCCGGGAAAAACAACCGGAGAATTCAAGATGTGAGGACGGTTTTCCCCCACTCCCGATTTTCATTCTCCCGCTCAGCGTAATTTATTTTGAGCTGATTTTGCGCCGCATCACGCACATGCAGATTTTTCATGCCGGGCTCCCTGCCGGGCTCTTTTGCGCGCTTGCCTTTGTAATGCCGCTTTGCCTTATATGCGCCGCGGTAAAGAGCGGGAAAGTATCGTTCCTGCTTTGCTTGGTCTTTCTTGAACTTCTGACCATATGGTACGGCGCGGCATACTTTATTGAGGACTCTTACAAGGTTTTTATGCAGCCGACCATAGTGCTGAGCGTTGCGGGAAATGCGGTAAAAGATTTTGACAGCAATATTGCAGGCGTATTTCTCAACGGTCTGCCGATAATCTTGCTTTTTCATATACCGGTTATTCTGATGCTTATATTAAGGTTATGCGCGCGTTCCTCCACCCGCCTCCGATTTGCATGCACAAATATGCGGCGTCTCATTGCCGTTTTGTTCGCCTGTATGATTATTTTTTCTGCCGCGGGATACGGCTTGAGCATATGTACCGAAACACTTCGCAATCAGTTCCGATATGAATACACTTATGATAACGCTGTGAGAAGATTCGGGCTCCTCTCGGCGCTCGAGCAAGATATTCTTCGTTCCGTATTCGGCTATGATCCTGTGATCGAAAATACTGCCGATGCCGACATTTCCACTCCGGCGCAGAATAGTGTGCCTCCGTCTGATAACATTGAAACGTTTGCAAACTCAGACAGTGTCATAACAGAGCCGATTATTGAAAATCCGGAAGAAGAGGAAGATGAAATTGTTGAATACGGTTACAACTCCATGGAGCTTGACTTTTCCGGAACAGATTCCGCAATGCAGTCTGTCAACGATTATGTGCTCGGCCGCACTCCGAGCAGGAAGAACGAATATACCGGCATTTTCAAGGGTAAAAATCTTATTCTGATAACTGCGGAGGCATTTTCAAAAGAAATAATAGACCCCGACCGCACGCCTACGCTGTACCGCCTTGCAAGCCGGGGCATCGTCTTTGAAGATTTTTATCAACCCGTATGGGGCGGAAGCACGTCAACGGGCGAATACTCATGGCTCATGGGCATCGTTCCGGCGGACGCTATGGTCATGATGTCCTCCCGCACAAAGAATCTTTATTTCACCATGGGCAACCAGCTGCAGCGCCTCGGATATTTCAGCGCGGCATACCATGACGGCAGCTATGATTATTATCAGCGCAACCAAACCCATACAAACCTCGGTTACTCGACTTATACCGGCATCGGAAACGGTCTTGAGGATGCTTTTTCCGGCGGATTTCCCGCAAGTGACCTTGAAATGATCGATTACACCGTACCGCAGTATATCGACAAACAGCCGTTCAGCATTTACTACATGACAATCAGCGGTCACGCGAGCTACGGCTTCAGTCCGGACATAAACGATATGTCGGTTAAAAACGAGGACGTAACCGTTGACATGCCCTACTCAAAGACTGTGCGCGCCTACTACGCCTGCAATCAGGAGCTTGAATATGCCCTCGAGAGTCTTATTTCGCAGCTTGAGGATGCCGGTATCGCGGATGACACCGTCATTGCCCTTGTACCGGACCACTATCCATACGGGCTCATGCCAAGCAGCGCGTGGGGAAGTAAAAACAACTTCCTTACGGAACTGTACGGCCATCCTGCCGATACAAATCCGCTGAGAGACCACAATGCCGCGATCATCTGGTGCGGCAGTCTCGAAAAGCTTGATGAACCCATTGTTGTTTCTTCCCCAACGAGCAGTCTTGATATTCTTCCGACCCTCTCCAATCTTTTCGGTTTGGAATACGATTCCCGCCTGCTTGTCGGACGAGACGTGCTGTCGGATACTCCGGCTCTTGTGCTTTGGACCGACTATTCATGGCTGACCGATGTGGGATATTATGACAGCCACGAAAGGCATCTCACGCTTGCGGACGGCTCTGTCGCCGATGAAGAATATGAGGACTATATAAACGAAATCAGCGCGGATGTACGCGAAAAGATAGATTTCTCCAAAAAAGTTGCGACAAAGGATTACTACGGTCAGCTTTTCGGAAAAATCGGATAAACAATATCGGCTCTATGGCAATAGTTTGGGCAGAGCCAAAATAAATGCCGGAAAATGCGAAAACTACGCCCTCGCGGCGTAGTTTTCGCGTTTCATATGAATTATGCTATGATATCACAGGTGCTGGTCACGGTCGACTCTGTCATAGAACCAGTTCAGAACAGGCTCCATCGCGGCAGTGAGCTTCATGTCAAGATTGAAGAAATACACAACAAAGGTGACAACAAAGAGTGACAGAATCACAAGCACCAGTTTTTTTAAGAGTTTTTTCAAAAAAGAACCGAGCTTAGACATTTTTATCTCCTTTCCAATTACCACGATTCGTCATCAAGAAGGACTTCGAGGCTCGGGTCAACAGGCTCTTCGCCCATGACCGTGCGCATATAGGTGTTTATCTGGTCGCGGACGCCCTGACGGGAAACCACGCGCGGGTCAAAGAGATCGTGGGAAACCCAAACGAGGTGGATGCCCTTTTCGCGGGCGCGTTCCTCAAACATGCCGTGCATACCGGCAAGAGCCTTGCAGCTCATATGTTCCCAGAGAATGACCATATCGGCATTGAACTCTTCAACAATCTCCCAAAGATCGTCAAGCAGGACTTTGTAGCCGCCATGGGTGCGGTTGCGCATTATCATCTTCTCGGTGAGCATGGCGATATCATAGATGGCCTGTTCGCGGTTCTCGGGAGTATCCTCCTCGGCGATCATCTTGGTATTGTCCATGGAGAGCATGTCGGTAAGAGGAACAATGCCCCAGCAGTTGAGCAGCCATACAAGCAGATCCATGTAATAATGAGACTGAACACCCCAAACGATAGCTCTGTGACGGTATTCATTGGCGACCATCTTCTTTTTCTTGTACGCTCTCTCGGCGAGCTTCATTATCTTGCGGTCGGTCTCCTCAAAGATGGGAAGTCTGCCGCTGATGGCCATATAGTTGGTTTCGGTATAGAGGGCGAGGTTGGAGCCGAACACCTGCGGATAGGGGGATTTGCTCATCTCGAGCCACTCTAAGCGGCATTTTGTGGCGTAGTTGACACGTTTTGCGCACTCAAAGTAATGTTTCCAATCCCACTTTTCGCCGGTATACTTCTCGACGAAAGCGATAGCATTGCGGACTTCCTGCGCCGCGTATTCCTGAACGTCCTCGTTTGTGTGGCGCAGAGGGGCGGCAAGCTGGAACACGGGAATGCCGTCCTCGGCTTCCATGCGCTTTGAAATAACGCCGTTGCCCAAAAGCGAACCGTCGCACGTGGTGTTGCACTGGATAGCGCAGCAGCCGAGGATAGGCGCATCGTCATCGATGGAGACGCCCGCTTCCGCTTCCGGCATCGGGCAGACATCGCCCGCGAGGCCATACTGCTGGGCAACGTCAATATAGTGTATGGCGGCGCGCTGATTGAGGAGAACGGGGATATACGTGGAGGCGATTTCACGGCTGAGAGGAACGACTGTCGGGAAGCCCATCATGACGGACTGCATCTCGTTTTCATCGATGAGGACAACCTTCTTGGAGAACTCGGTGTCATTGCCTATGCGGCGGTCACCGCGGAAGAGCTTGTCAAGCAATTTCGCGACGTCCTCGATGATAACGTCCTGCTCCGCGTGGCAGATGCGCAGATGCTCTCCGCGCAGACCCTGAGTGTGGCGGTCTACCATCATGGGAACGGCGAGATAGTTCGCCATCCAGCGATAGCGGAACATAGCCTTTAAGTTGCGGGGCTTGACAAGAACGATTCTGAACATATTGACCCAGTTGTAGAGCCATCTGGAGTAATCATACAGGGTATCGACCACGCCGCGCCATTCGCGACGACTTCTGTAGCGCTTGCCTTCAACATAGAATTTGCCGAAGTTTTCGCAGCCTATTCTTTTGTTGCTCACTTGTTCTGCCCTCCCTGAATTTTCTTTATCTCAACGCTCTCGACAAATGCCTGAACGCGGGTGCGCATCTGACCGGATGTGGAAATGCTGTACGGGCGGTCAACGGAGAGCACGGGGTAACCGAAGTCATCATGCAGAATGTGCGAACCCATCATGCGCTCATAAGCCCAAGGATCGCAGAACTTGATCTGCTCGTAAATGATGCCGTCGGCGTCATATTCTTTCGCAATGGCGTTGACATACTCGCGCCGTCCGTTCATCTTCGCGGTGTCCATGTATCTCGGGCACTGGCCGCGGTACATATACTGGCGGCATATCTGCGTGAGCGCGTCCTCGTCATCGGTAAGCACAATGGGATTTCTTCCGGGGAGAGAGCCGTAGCAGAAACGGTCGGCGCAGACGTATGCGCCGGTACCCTCGATCAGCTTTATGAAATCGATATCATCAATCTCGGAACCGACAACAAGCAGGCGCGCGCGGTATTCTTTATCGTCCGGCTCGCGGGTCTTGAGTTCCTCAAGAGTCTCCTCAAGCTTGTCGATAAGGAGATATTTCGGCGCAACGTAGGTGGCCAAGGTGATGACGTGGAATTCATACCCGGTGATGCGGGGCTTCGCGCCCTTTCTGAATTCGCCGATGGCGCGAATCAGCTCGCAGATGCGGTTATGCTCGGCAACCGCCTGGCGGATGGCGGCATCGGATGTGTCAATGCCGTAGGCCTCGCGCAAGGGGGTGAGAATGTGATTCTTGCACTGGAGAATATAGAGATTGAGACCGTTGTCATCGGCCTTCATGGGAATCTCCATATACTCAAAGAAGAACTTTTCCTTATCCTTGCCGATTGCCTTGAGAAGCTCCATATTCTCAACGGCTCTGTTCATCATCGTGCAGCCGTCGGGCGTGATGACGCAGTCGGCAAAATTGTAGCCGCCTTCGATGGCGCGCTCAAGCAGGGCGCGGCTGTACTCGCACAGGAAGCTGGTCATATAGTAGGTGGCCATCTCGATTGAACCGGTGCGCGGGGCGCGCAGGCGAGTAGAGAATGCGCCGGGCAGGTTCAGCAGCGGCTCGGGAGTATTTTCGCAGACATAAGCCACGCAGATTTTTCCCTCGCTCTGCGCCTGCAGGATGAGCTCATTTTGAGCCTCTTGGAGGAGGTTTTCAAAATACAGCAGATGCTTTAAATCTCTCATATTTTTCTCCGTTCATACTATTTTTCAAATAAGACAGAGACGCTCGATGTGTCCGGGGCGCTGTCTTAAATTTTCCGTTCTGTCAACAGGCGACGATTTCCTTGATGTTCATTTCCTGCCCCTGCTGAAGCCATGTTTTGCCGCTGCCGCAGTTCGGGCAGGTTTTGCCGTATTTGAGGGTGGGATAAGTGGTCTTGCAGTCATCGCACCATGTTATGGCGGGGATAATCTCGTATTTGAATTCCGTATGCTCAATAAGCGGCGTTTTCTTTGCGTACCATTTCCAGCAGTCCGCCAGATATTCCGGAATAACGCCGGAAACTTCGCCGAATTGAAGCGTTACGGACTGGATATCCGTAAGAGAATTTTCTTTTGCTATTTGATCGACCTGTTCTATAACATAGGTCACAATACTAAGCTCATGCATAGCTTTTCTTTCCTATCTCATACTATTATTTCATTAAAATCTTTGATTTTAATGAAATCTTTTGAAGCCTGTAAGAGCCGCGCT
>CAVHIP010000114.1:0-5797 GCA_963636125.1 Oscillospiraceae bacterium
AGGCTTCAAAAGATTTCATTAAAATCAAAGATTTTAATGAAAAAATAGTATCAGACGGATTGATTATGCCCACTCTCTGCTTTGGGGCTTGTTCGGCTTCTGCGGCTGCTCGCTCTTCACGTAGGAGACGACAACGCGCCTGTTCGGCTCAACGCCGGTGGAGCTGGTGGTGACGCCGGGATAATTCTGAAGCGCGGTGTGTATGACGTGGCGCTCATAAGAATTCATGGGCTCGAGAGCCATGCTACGCTTATATTTGATTGCCTTCTCCGCCATCTTTTCCGCAAGCTTCGTGAGCGATTCTTCGCGCTTGCTGCGGTATGCCTCGGCATCGATGCTGATGTGCATGCGTTTGTCGTTGCCCTTGTTCACGGCGTAATTCGTGAGATGCTGAATCGCGTCCAGCGTTTCTCCGCGGCGGCCGATTATAACGCCCATGTTGCTGCCGGAGAGGTTGACGTTGATTCCGCCGTTCTCTCTGCGGCTGAATTCAAGCTCCGCCTTGACACCCATGCGCTCAAGAAGACCGGAGAGAAACGCGCGTATAGCGGCATATTCGGGATCTTCGTCAACAACGGGAGCGGCGGGGGCAGAGACTTTTTTCTCTGCAGCAGGCGCCTTTTTCTCCGCGATGGGAGCTTTGCTCTCGACAACCGGCTTTTCCTCCTCATCGGGGCACTCGTAGCTTACGCGAATGACGGCGGGGGATGCGCCTATACCGAGAAAACCGGATTTTGCGCGCTCAAGAATTTCAACGGAGACATCGTCGCGATCCATTCCCAGCTCCGCAAGCGCGGCGGCAATGGCGGCGTCCTCGGTGCGAGCGGACTTTTCCAAAGTTTTTATCATAATTGTGTTTTACTCCTGTTTTTCATCATCGACTTCTGCTTGTTCTTCGCTTATGACAGGCTCCTCAACGCTTTCGCCGGCTTCTTCGACCGGCTCAACCGTCTCTGCGTTCTCTGCCTCAACGGCAGCTTCTTCCGCTTCGGCGGTTTCGTCGGATTCTACGGATTCTACAGCCACTGCGGTTTCGGCAGTTTCTTCTGTTTCAACGGTCTCAACGCTTTCAACAGCTTCGGCAGTCTCAACGGCTGCTTCTGCGGCGATATTGTCATCTGCGATAACTACGCTTTCGTCAATGGATTCTGCGCCCTCGGACTCCGCGGCGGCGGCAATGGTCGCGGCCTCTGCGTTTTCGGGGTTGGTGAAGCGGTCGGGGACATAGGCGCGGCCTCTCGCGTAGCGGCGGTTGCCGACCTGAGAGGCGGGAATTTCGTTCTCTTTTATGCCCAGTCTCTTGCGGCGCTCGGCGCGCTCGGCTCTGTCAAGCTCTGCCTTGCGTTCGTCGTTCTTCGCTTTTTCGTTTGCCTGAATCTTTTTCTTGCTGGTGTTGACGTTCTTTTCGGTCTTGCCTTCCGCTTTGAGACGCTCCGTCTCAAGGTGCTTCTGCTCGATCTCACGCTCGCGCGCGGATCTCGCGGCTATGCGCTCTGCGTCCTCTTTGTCAAGCTGCTTCTTGAAGGTCTTGGTGAGGATATAATCGCGCGCCATGCCGAAAACGCTGTTGGCAATCCAATAGACACCCATAGCGGCGGGCATGATGAAGCAGAACCATACGCTCATAAGAGGCATCATCAGATTCATCGTCTGCATGGAGGCCTGGGTGTTGGCGTCATTCTGCGGATTTGAAGCGTTGGATATCTTCATGGAAAGCCATGAAAGAAACGCGGATATGAACGGAATAAGGAACAGACCGAGCGCGGGAAGCCAAACCTTCGCGTCGCTGAAGTCGGTCTTGAACATGAAGTTCCACTGCGGCTGATCGCCGAGGTTGAGCCCGAGGAAGCTGAAATCAATATTCAGCAGGCCGTCAATCTTGCCGGCAAGAGCCGTCTGAAGCTCGTCCCAATGCTGATGCGCGAGATTTGTCAGCTTGATTTCGTAATATGCGTCGGCCTTCGCGGGAATGGTGTAAAGCCCGTTCTCCACAAAGAAATTCTGAACCTCGTCAACAACGCTCTGCGCCACGAACATCATCCTTGTCATAGGCTGACGGATGACCGAATAAAGGGCGATAAGGATAGGGAAAGGGATGAGAGACCAGAGACAGCCGGACATGGGGTTTGCGCCGTTTTCCTGGTAAAGCTTCTGCATCTCCTGGTTGAGCTTCTGGGGATTTCCCTCATGGCGGCGCTGAAGCTCCTGAATCTGGGGCTGCAGGCGGGAGGTACGCATCATGCCCTTCTTGCTCTTGGCCATAAACGGAGTGAGAATAAGGTTGACCGCAAGAGCGAAAAGGATAATGGAAATACCGTAATTGCCGGTCCACTCATAGAGCTGAACCATAAGCCATGCGAAAGGCTTAGTAATAGTTGCCCACATAGGTTTCTCCTCAATGTGTGTTTTATTAAATTATGGAACTGGGTCGTAGATGTCGTAATCGTCCGAATGGAACGGATGACATCTGCATATGCGCCTGAAAGCGAGCAGGCCGCCCTTAAGGGCGCCGTATTTCTCTATGGCTTCCAGCGCATACTGCGAACAGGTAGGGATAAACCGACAGCAGGGTGGACGGTTCGGGGAAATGTACTTCCGGTAAAATCTGATGGCGGCGAGCATGAAACGCTTCATTTCTCCCTCTCCTCCAATATGCCGAGCTTGCCGCAGGCATCCAGAAAAGCGGAGTTGATTTTTTCATACTTTGCCCCCACGCATCTTGTGCGGGCAACGATTACCATATCCCAGCCGGGCTTCAGCGAGCTCTTGTTGAGACGGTATATTTCTCTCAGTCTGCGGCGGACGCGGTTTCTGACAACGGCGTGCCCCAGCTTGACGGAAACAGTATAGCCGACGCGCCCCACATGCGCGGGACTGCGGCGGCAATAAACGACAACATAGGGGTTGACCGCGCTTTTACCTTTGGAGTAGAGCCGCCTGAAATCGCTGTTCTTTTTTAAAGTAGTGATTTTGTTCATGCCGCTCTTTTCCACAAACACCTAAAGGGCGGATTGCTCCGCCCTGATATTTACATATCCTTAGACCTGTTCACGTGCTGAAGATCAGTAGCTGAGCTTTGCTCTGCCCTTCGCTCTGCGGCGGGCAAGGACCTTGCGACCGTTAGCGGTCTTCATTCTTTTGCGGAATCCGTGCTCCTTCTTGCGCTGACGGACTTTGGGCTGATAGGTACGTAACATTTCTTTGGCACTCCTTTCAGGTTGATACTCAACATCGGGCTTGCACCCGAAGTAGTTGACAAACAATACTTGCTGACACACCGGTCAGGCAATTGTTGATTATACAGTATAACCGGCTGAATTGTCAACAAAAAGTTACGAAAAAATCGCTTAAACAAGTTACAAAAAATCGCTCTTATCGGCTCAAGGTTGGCTCGAAGCCGGCATGCGGCAGAGCATCACCAGAATGGCGCCGTTCCCCACGGATACTTCGATTTCATCCTCGACCCATTGGTTGCTCGTGCCTATGGGGAAGGAACTTTCGATAACCGCGTTGTCAAGGAGATATTTCGCTCCGCGGATGCAGACATTTTCGCATTTGCCGTCAAGCGCGAAAACCGACAGGGAGCAATCAGCCCTCTTGGAAAACTTCACGGCTTTTCCGGTGAAGGCGAAAAGCTCCTCCGTATTGCCGACGATATGCGCATCCGCGCCGCCTTTTACCGCGAACGCCATGGTCTGTATGTTCGCGAAAAGATGGTCGAGCCGGCCGCCGAGAGCGCAGTATATCTCTATGCGGGAAAATCCGCGCTCGACAGCGTATCGCGCGGCGGACATCGTGTCTGTGTCGTCCTTTTCGACCTTCAGCCGCGTTACCGGCACGCCCTCCGGCAGTGCGCCCGAATACGAGTCAAAATCCCCTATAATCAAATCGGGGCGGATTCCGGCGGACATCGCGTATTCAACCCCGCGGTCACAGGCGATTATAAAATCCGCCTGCTCTATGCCGGTGAAAGGTGAGCGCTCTCCGCCGGAGATTATCGCGCAGATTTTTCCGCCGCGATTGTTCGTCATTTTAAGTCTTCTCCGCGGATGTACTTGCCGAGCGGCTTCCAGAGCAGCGCGACGATTATAAGCGTCATGGCGGCGTCAACGGCGATGAAGCTGCCGTTATAAAGAGCGGAGTATATCCAAGGCGATGTCATCGTCATACCGAAAAAGCTCTCGGGCATATATTCTGCCCATACGGTCGCGCCGGTAATATAATGCGCCAGGAAGCGCGCGAAGCTGCCGACGATTGTGCCGATGAAAAATCCGCTGCGGCTCTTGCTGAAAAGACCGGAGACGCCCAGAAGAGAAAAAGCGATGATATAATCGCCCAGCATTGACTGCCAGCTGTAAGCGTACGCGCCGTCCAGCAGAAGCTGCAGGATGGAGAAGGCGAAGCTTGCCAGCATACCGGGGCCGAATCCCCAGCGCGCGCAGTAGACGAATATGGGAAGCATGCTGAGACAAATCGAGCCGCCCTGCGGAAGCTCAAAAAGCTTGATGTAGCCAAGCACCTGAGCGAGAGCTACCATGATTGCGCCCTCGGTGAGAGCGCGGAGATGTGAATTGCGTGTTTTCATAATATCCTCCTTATTTTACGGAAGCAGGCAAACGCAAAAGCAGGGCTGATATTTCAGCCCTGCCAAAAATTGAAAGCGTATCTCTGTTTCCTACGCCGGCATTATCCGGATCAGGTCTGAGGGTGTCGGTGTTTCGATTCACACCGTCTCAGCCGGGAAAACCCAGCACCCCTTTGTTAAATTACAGCGGAATTATACATCATATAATCCTCTGCGTCAACAGAAATTATTTGAGCTTTTCCGCCTTGTCTATGATGAACTGCCTGAGCCATTCTCCGGCTTCATCGTTCTGCAGCGCAAAATCGATGATGGATTCGAGATAGCCCTTGAGGTTGCCGGTGTCGTAGCGCTTGCCCTCAAAGTCAACGGCGCACATCGGGTAGTGATGGACAAGTTCGCGCATGCCGTCCGTCAGCTGGATTTCGTTGTTCCTGCCGGGCGCGGTATGCTCAAGAATGTCAAATATCTCCGGCATGAGGACATAGCGCCCCATGATGGCGAAGTTGGACAGCTTTTCCTCGAGCGTGGGCTTTTCGTTCATGTCGCTTATTCTGTATACCCGCTCGCCAAGTTTTTCCTCGAGCTTTACGGAGGAGTATTTTGTAATGAGCGAATCGGGCTGCTCGCGCACGGCGATGGCGCTGCATTCGTTCGCTTCCGCCGCTTCGACAAGCTGCTTGAGAACGGGCTTTTGACTGAGCATGATATCGTCGCCGAGAAGAATCGCGAAAGGCTCGTTGCCTACAAAGGTTTTTGCCCGCCATACCGCGTGGCCGAGGCCTTTTGTCTCCTTCTGGCGCAGGAAGAAGATATCCGCCATGTCCGCGACGGCGCGCACAATCTTCGCGTCCTTCTCCTTGCCGTCCTTCAGCAGACGCTCCTCAAGATCGGGCGCATAGTCAAAATAATCCTCTATCGGGTTCTTGCCGCGGTTCGTGATAATAAGAATTTCCTCAACGCCGGCTGCAACAGCTTCTTCGACAATATACTGGATAACGGGCTTGTCAACAAGAGGCAGCATTTCTTTCGGAATGCTCTTCGTGTTGGGGAGAAGTCTTGTGCCGAGACCGGCGGCGGGGATTATCGCTTTTCTTACTTTCATGTTGATCCTCCTCTGATTAGTGTATTTATCAACAGATATTTTTCTTATTCGTCTGAATTTGCGGTTTTCTCTTCGGCGACCTGCTCTCTGCGGCGCAGGGAAAATTCGCA
>CAVHIP010000115.1:0-3004 GCA_963636125.1 Oscillospiraceae bacterium
TGTACGGCTGATTATAACCCAAAGGTATATACTGATGAACGAAGCGAGACTTCTCCCGAAGCCCCGCTTTTCTTATAATAGAGGCAGAAAAACCGAAAGGAGTTTCTGCTATGAACAATTTTATTTTTGAAAACAAAACCAAGGTGTATTTCGGCAAAGGCGGCGTGAAGGAGTATTTGGGCAGCCTGCTGGATCACTATGGCGACACCGTCATGCTGGCCTACGGCTGCGGCTCCGCCAAGCGCAACGGCGTGTATGACGAGGTTATTGGCATTCTGAACGCCAAGGGCAAGCGTGTGGTGGAATTCTCCGGCATCATGCCCAACCCAACCTATGCCAAGGCGCAGGAGGGCGCGAGGCTTGCAAGGGAAAATAATGTTGATCTCATCCTCGCCGTGGGCGGCGGCAGCGTGTCCGACTGCTGCAAGATCATCTCCGCGCAGGCAAAGCTCTCGGAGGACATCTGGGAAATGCAGTACTTAAAGCGCGCCTACCCCTCGGAGTTCATCCCTCTCGGCACCATCGTCACGGTGTTCGGCACCGGCAGCGAGATGAACAACGGCGCGGTTATCACCCATGAGGAAAAGAAGATCAAGGGCGCTT
The DNA here is from genome assembly GCA_963636125.1 of Oscillospiraceae bacterium. GTDB lineage: Bacteria > Bacillota > Clostridia > Oscillospirales > Oscillospiraceae > Limivicinus. The sequence continues at coordinate 604 of CAVHIP010000115.1, forward strand.
TGTGGGGCGCGCAGGCGGATTTCGCCTTTCTCGATCCCGCTTACAGCATGTCCGTGCCCATGAAGCAGGTTTTTTCCGGGGCGTTTGACACCCTGAGCCACGCCATGGAGACGTATTTCGGCAAGCCGGATGAGAACAACCTCTCCGATGATATAAACGAGGCCGTTATGCGCAGCGTCATCCGCAATATCCGCATTCTGCCTGCCGACCCGAAGAATTACGAAGCGAGAAGCGAGCTGGCGTGGGCATCCGCAATGGCGGAAAACGGCGCGCTGAAGATCGGCAAGGTCACGGATTTTCAGGCTCACATGATTGAGCACCAGCTGGGCGCGTACACCGACTGCAACCACGGCGAAGGGCTGGCGGTCATCCAGCCCGTTCTGTACCGGCACATTTACAAGTCCGGCGCGGCGCGCTTCGCCCGCTGGGCGCGGAATGTATGGGGCATTGCGCCCAAAGGCAACGATGAGGAGACCGCTCTTGCCGGTATCAACGCGCTGGCCGACTTCATCAAGGAAATCGGTCTGCCGGCCACCTTTGCCGAATTGGGTATTCCCACCGACACGGACTTCCGCGCCGTTGCCGATTCCGCCAATATCACCGCGGGCTGCTGCAAAAAGCTGACCAACGATGAAATTTACGACATTCTCTGCGAATGCAAATAATACTGAAAGGATGATTTTAACATGAAAAAACTGACTGCGCTTCTGCTGAGCGTTGTCCTTACGCTCGGCCTTGCCGCCTGCGGCAGCAAGACGAATAATACCCCTACGCAGACACCGTCCGATGATGTGTCCGCCGAAAGCATCCCTGCTCAGACGCCGGACGTCACAGCGGCGGAGGAGTCGGATAATACCGCCTCCGGCGGTAAGACGCTGGTGGTCTACTATTCCGCTTCCGGCAACACCAAGCGGGTAGCCGAATATATTGCCGAGGCCGCCGGCGCCGACATCTTCGAGATCGTTCCCACCGAAGTCTACACCTCCGACGACCTGAACTGGACGAACTCCGACAGCCGTGTCAGTCGGGAGCACGACGATGAATCCCTGCGGGATGTCCCTCTGACTACCACGGAGGTGGAAAACTGGGGCGATTATGACACCGTGTTTATCGGCTATCCCATCTGGTGGGGGAACGCGGCGTGGCCTATTGACAATTTCGTGAAAGGCAATGACTTTACCGGCAAGACCGTTATTCCCTTTGCCACATCCGCATCATCCGGCATGGGTCAGAGCGGCTCGCTGCTCTCCGAAATGGCCGGTACCGGCGACTGGCAGGAAGGCCGGCGCTTTGGCAGCAACGCCGGTCAGAGCGAGGCTGCCGATTGGGTCAGCAGCCTCGGAATATAAGGAGGAATCAAAATGAAAGCTCTGCTTATCAACGGCAGTCCCCGACCCACGGGCTGCACTTACACTGCTTTGACAGAACTGAAAAAGACGCTGGAAGCTGAAGGCATCGAAGTAGAACTGCTCCATGTGGGCAGTAAGGACATTCGCGGCTGTATCGCCTGCCGCAAATGCGCCCAGACGGGCAAGTGCGTCTTTGACGACGTGGTAAACGAGGTGGCCCCCAAGCTGGCAGAGGCGGATGCCTTCGTTATCGGCTGCCCTGTCTACTTCGCCTCGCCCGCAGGCGGGGCTATCTCCTTCATGGACCGGTTGTTTTTCAGCACACTCGGTATTGACAAGACCATGAAGGTTGGCGCGGCGGTGGTGACTTGCCGTCGGGGCGGCAACACGGCGACCTTTGACGCGCTGAACAAATATTTCACCATGACCGGGATGCCCGTGGCCTCCAGCCAGTATTGGAACATGGTCTACGGCGGCTCTGCCGAAGAAGTGGCGCAGGACGCCGAAGGCTTGCAGACCATGCGGACGCTGGGACGCAACATGGCGTTCATGATGAAGTCCTTCCGACTTGGCAAGGAGCAATTCGGCATGCCGCAAAAGGAAAAGCAGGTCTTTACAAATTTTCACCGATAAGGCGCCTTGCCTGTTATATCCTTATACTATTTTTCATTAAAATCTTTAAAGCCCGCATAACCGCGCTTTAACGCGGTTATGCGGGCGGTTTTCCTGATCGTCGCAGATTATTTTTTATCTTCCTTATTCTGCTTGTTCTTATATACAATGCCCGAACAAAGGAAGACAGATCCCAGACAAATCCGTATGACAGTCGTGGTAGTGTCGCTTGAAGTAAAGCAGCCGATAAGAGCGGCGATATAAAACAGCAGTGCGGCCACAAAACATAAAATTGTCGGTATTTTTTCTTTTTTCATTTTTTCCTCCGAAAGAACTTTTCTCGATTTTTAAGGCAAGACCGCATAATGCGGCAAGAGCAGCCGCGATATTGCCTTAAAACTCGGCGCAAATGCTATGCAACTTTCAAGTCAATTATACCA
>CAVHIP010000115.1:3014-5792 GCA_963636125.1 Oscillospiraceae bacterium
TATTCGGAGAGCTCGACAGGATCACGGCAGTCTGCGAAGATATCATCATCGAGCGCGATCGAAATGATTTGCTCCGGCTTTACACCGCTGTCTGTCAAATAGTCATAAAATAAATTGAACAGCAGGAAGCTTTTCCCGCATCGTCTTATTCCGGTTATGACTTTTACTAACCCGTTTTCTTTTCGATCGATAAGTTTTTGAAGATAATAATCTCTTCTAATGATATTACTCATGGCAAGCTCCGCTCACTTAAAACTTAGTGCAAATGTTACCCAACTTTCAAGTCAATTATACCATTCGTCGAAAACAAAATCAATCGCAAATGAGAACGGATGATTCTACGGAAACTCGATTATCCGAGGATTATGTCGCAGATGCGGTCGACATCATCGGCGGAGAGATCCGCGAACATCGGGATTGTCAGCACGCTGTCTGCCATATGCTTTGCGACGGGGGTGTCGTCGGGGTCAAAGCCGGGCTTGCCGCGGTAGCACTCGAAGGAATTGGTCAGCGGATAGAAGTACTTCCGCGCGATGATATTCTCCTCCGCGAGCTTTGCGAACACCTCGTCCCTCGTATATTTATACCCGTCAAAAATAACGGGATAATAGCCGTAATTGGATTTCACGCCCGGCTGCTTTGCGTTGAGCTTAATTCCCTCTATGCCGGACAGGCGCGCGTCATAATGCTCGCTCACGATGCGGCGCTTTTCTATCTCGCGGTCAAGATGGCGCAGATTGCATATGCCCATCGCCGCGCAGAACTCGTTCATCTTCGCGTTGCCGCCGACGTAGGGGACGGACTCCGGCCCGTGGATGCCGAAATTCTTGAGATCATAGAAAATCTGCTCAAGCGAATCGTCGTTATAGCAGAGCGCGCCGCCCTCGATGGTGTTGAAGACTTTCGTGGCGTGGAAGGAGAACATAGACACGTCCCCGAAGCATGCCGCGCTCACGCCGTTTTTCGTCACGCCGAACGCGTGCGCCGCGTCGTATATGACCTTGAGAGAGTGCTTTTTCGCGATTTTCTCTATTGCCTCGGTGTCGCAGAGATTGCCGTATACGTGCACCGGCAAAATCGCGACCGTTTTGTCGGTGATGAGGCTTTCTATCTTGTCGGCGTCTATCGTATAGTCAACGGGGTTGATGTCGCAGAACACCGGCGTATTGCCCGCGCGGACTATGGCGTGGGTGGTGGAGGCGAAGGTGTACGGGGTTGTGATTACCTCGCCGCGTATGCCCAGCCCTTCAAGCGCGTTTTCAAGCGCGAGATGGCCGTTTGTGAGCAGCGTCACATGCCTGACGCCGAGGAACTCCTCCAGCGACTTCTGCAGGCGCTGATGCTTCTCGCCCATGTTCGTGAGCCAATGCGTGTCCCACATGCTGCGGATTTCTTCGCAATACTCCTCAAAATCCGGCATCGAAGAGCGCGTTACGTTTATTTTTTCATTATCCATTGCCGTACTCCTTTGTTAAATACACAATATCAGCATCCGCCCGGCTGTTATTAATCCTTCAGGCATCCTATGGGAACAACGCATATTCCGTCCGACCGACGGTAGGCATAGTTTCCCGTACCCGTCAGAACCATGAGGAAAGACGGCGCTTTCATTTTCTGCGTGTCTATTTTCTCCCTCAGAGTCTTGAGACTCTCGGCGCCTTCCTCTATAAGCCTGTTTCCGCCGAGCTTTATTTCGATCAGCCCGTATGCCCCGTTGCGAAGATGAATAACCGCGTCGCATTCCAGCCCGTCCTTGTCGCGATAGTGATACACGCCGCCGTTCAGCGCGTCCGCGTAGACGCGAAGATCCCTCACGCACATGGTTTCGAACAGGAAGCCGCAGGTTTTCAAATCTGCGATCAGATCGTTCGGCCCGATTCCCAACGCCGCGGCGGCAATGGACGGATCGACATAGTAACGTGTGTCGGAGGTGCGAATGGCGGCCTTGGAACGAAGATTCGGGTTCCATGCCGGCATATCCTCTATAACAAAAATCTTGCGGAGAGCGTTGAGATACGAAGCGATAGTATCCTCGTTGATGTCGCTCTCGTCATTTGCCTGAATGTCGGCCGCCAGCGCCGTGTTCGGCGCCTGACTGCCCTGATTTCTCGCGTATGAGCGCATCAGCCTTTTTACGCGCTCCGGATTTTTGACCACATTATCCGCGCGGTTAATATCCGCATGGACAACCGCGTCATAATAGTCCGCCGCCTGATCGAGCGCAATCTCATCGCGCATGTCGATCGCCCTGGGCCATCCGCCGCGGCATATCAGAAAGGCGAGCCGATCTATATCGATATGAGCCTCGCCCTCAATCTCTTTCGCGCCGGAAAACAGCTCTTTTATGCTCACATCTCCTGTGGAATCTCCGGATTCGAAGAGGCTCATCGGGCGCATTGTAAGGAAGCTGAATCTGCCCGTGCCGGAGTGCGTCACTTCTTTCATATCCGCCGGAACAGCGGAGCCGGTCAGGATAAACTGCCCCAGCTCTTCTCTGTGATCCGCTTCGAAACGGATTGCGTCCCACAGCTTCGGGGCGAGCTGCCATTCGTCAATCAGTCTCGGCGCATCGCCTTTCAGCAGACGCTTCGGACTTACCTCGGACATTGTCAGGTTCTGCGCCTTTGTCTCCGGATCGTCCATGTAGAGAACGCTTGCCGCAAGCTGCTCCGCGGTTGTCGTCTTGCCGCACCATTTCGGCCCTTCGATGAGGACCGCGCCTTTGCCCTCGAGCTTGCGTTTCAATATTTCGTCCGCTATTCTTTTTCTGTAATTTCT
>CAVHIP010000116.1:0-5785 GCA_963636125.1 Oscillospiraceae bacterium
CGCAAACTTTTCAATAAGTTGAGAAAAGGACGGGAGAAATATGTCCCCGGCTTATTTGTAAATGAGGCTTTCGTCCAGCAGGAAATCCTCTACTCCGACATACTGTATTCCGCGCTCATCACGCCATGGCTTAATATAGTCCTTTACAACCACTATTTTTCTGAACGAATCCGGAATGCGAACGAGAGATGCGATCTCCTGCTCTCTTTTGTTCGGATCGTCGATGGAGAGCGCCGATTGGATATAGCAGCGCTCATCCCCGCGGTTTACCACAAAATCAACTTCTAACTGCTTTCTGCCGTTCCTGCCGTCTTCCGTTCTGATGTTCTGCTCAACTACGCCCACATCCACATCAAAGCCTCTTCGGATTAAATCGTTATAAATAACATTCTCCATTAAATGCGGCTCTTCCAACTGCCTGAATCCAAGCCGCGCATTTCTCAATCCTACGTCGGTATAGTAGTATTTGACGGGAGTCTTGATATACTTCCGACCTTTTACGTCATATCGCTCCGCTTTTTGCAATATAAACGCATCAATAAAGTAATCGATATAGGTGTCGATTGTGTTGGAGGAAATCTTGATATGCCTCTCGCTGTCAAAGGTCTTTGACAGCTTGACCGGGTTTGTCAGCGAACCTATGTTTGACGCCAGAATATTCAGAAGTATATCCAGAACCTCGGCATCATTTTTTAACCGGTGCCTCTCCAGAATATCCTTGATATAGGTTTGAGTGAATAAATCTCGCAGATAACGGCTTCTTTCCTCGTGTGTCTCGCCTGCCCACACAAGCGGCATACCGCCGTAGGTGTAATAGTCGCGCCATGCTCCGCGCTTATCGCCCTCGTAATTTTCATACACTTCCGCGAAGGACAGCGGATTTATGCGGATTTCATCCCCCCTGTCGCGGAACTGCGTCAGAATATCGGACGATAACATTTTTGAATTGCTGCCGGTGATATAGATATCGAGATTTTCCCGCTTCATTAAACCCAGAACAACATCGATGAAATTCAACGTTTCGCCGGGATCGTCTACATACGGATTATGAACTTCGCTCACAAATTGAATTTCATCGATAAACACATAATATCGCTTATCCTTGTCCGGCGTTCGTTCTTTTATAATTTTGTTCAGCTCAAACGGATTACGAAATTCGGCGTTGTCGATTTCGTCCAGAGAGAGGCCGACGATTTGCTCCTCCCGAACGCCGGACTCTATGAGATACCGGCGGTAGAGCGTGAAGAGAAGATACGATTTGCCGCATCGGCGCAGACCGGTAATTACCTTTACGCGCCCATTGTCTTTTTTTCGAATCAACTGCTCCAGATATTGTTTCCTGGCGTATTGCATTGTCTCACTCTCCGTAAAATTTTTGCGGAATCCGCATTTTTTTCACGAATAATATACCGTGAAACTTGCAAATATGTCAAGCGGTATAGCTAAAATTTTTGCGGGTTCCGCAATTTTTTTACAATAACCGCAATCCGAGGAGCGATCAAACCGGAGAGATATCAACATTCGTGTCGTTCAGTGTGAAAACGGCAAAATTATTCGTGTAATTTAATGTAAAAATTCGAGTAAATTCCGTTGATTTTTACACGAATGTCTGTTATACTTTTTTCGAAGACTTCGGGAGGGCTGATTATGTACAGAAAAATCATGGGCTTTTTGAAAGCGTGGAAAGAAAGCGAACATCGCAAGCCCCTTATTTTGCAGGGCGCGAGGCAGGTCGGGAAGACTTACTCCGTTCTGGAGTTCGGCCGCGCCTGTTATGACAATGTGGCGTACTTCAACTTTGAAACCAATCCGAAGTTGAACGAAACTTTTGAGGAGAATATCAGCCCCGATTATCTTATCCCGATTTTGTCCCATATCTCCGGGCAGACCATCGTCAGAGAAAAGACGCTGATTGTGTTCGACGAGGTGCAGCTTTGCGAGAGGGCTTTGACTTCTCTCAAATACTTTTGCGAGGACGCGCCCGATTACCACATCATTGTCGCGGGCAGTCTGCTCGGCGTGGCGGTCAACAGGGCGAAATTCTCTTTCCCCGTCGGGAAGGTCGATATGAAAACCCTTTATCCTATGGATATGGAGGAGTTTATGCTCGCCCTCGGTGAGGACGATTTAGTCGAGCGGATAAAAACGTGCTTCCGTACGGATACACCGCTGCCCTCCGCTTTGCATGACGCCGCGATGCGGCTTTATCGGCAGTATCTTGTGGTCGGCGGTATGCCGGAGTGTGCGCTGCAGTTCGCGCAGACGAAGGATTATATCCTTGTCCGCCACACGCAGGATACGATACTCGCAAGTTATCTCAACGATATGAGCAAGTACAACAGCCTGAACGAAATCAAAAAAACAAGGCTTGCTTACGACAATATTACCGTTCAGCTTTCAAAGAAAAATACCCGCTTCCAATATAAGCTCATCAAAAAAGGCGGGCGCGCTTCCGAATTTGAAAACGCGATCGAATGGCTTTGCCTGTCCGGCATCGTCTCCCGCGTCTATAAAGCGGAGCAAATCAAAAAGCCGCTCGAAAACTACCGAGATATTGACGCGTTTAAGATTTATGTGTCCGACTGCGGGCTGCTCTGCGCCAAGAAGGATCTGGCCGCGGACGATGTCCTCTATATGGTCGATGAAATCAACGATTTCAAAGGCGGCATGGCGGAGAACTATGTCAACACGCAGCTTTCGGCTAACGGCTATCGCGCTTACTATTGGGAGTCCGAGCGCGGCGCCGAGATTGATTTTGTCATTCAGCGCGAGGGGCGGCTCATTCCCGTTGAGGTCAAATCCGCCGACAATATGAGGGCCAAAAGCCTGAAGGTTTACATGGACACCTTCAAGCCCGATTACGCCATCAAGCTCTCCGCCAAAAACTTCGCCTTTGAGGACGGCAAGAAGATCGTCCCTCTCTACGCCGCGTTTTGTATCTGATGCAACACAGCGCGAGAGCAAGTCGTAAAATCGCGGCGAACACTTGCCAAACGAGAAGATAAGAAAAGAAGAAATCTTCCCGGTTCGTGAATTTCAATTATCTGTCCGTCTTCAATTGTGAATGAATTAAGAAGCAGATAAAAATTGGGGAGAGACGAGCCGCAAAGCTTGTCCTTCCCTTTTGCTTATTCGCATCGGAAAAATAATAGTATGACAGAAAGAGTAAAACGCGAAAGGAGGCGGCGGAGATGACGCAGCGTAATTATATCGCTATTGATTTAAAATCCTTCTACGCCTCGGTGGAGTGCCGCGAGCGGGGCTTGGATCCGCTGGAGACGAATCTTGTCGTCGCCGATTCGAGCAGGACGGACAAGACCATCTGTCTCGCGGTCACGCCGACGCTCAAAAGCTACGGGATTCCCGGGCGGGCGCGGCTCTTCGAGGTGCGGCAAAAGGTTCTGGAAATTAATAAAAACCGCACGTTCAGAACGCCGGATCATGTTCTGAACGGCTCTTCGTACTTCGCCTCGGAGCTTCGGAAAAATCCGTCCCTCGCGGTTGATTTCATTATCGCGCCGCCGAGGATGGCGTATTACATGGCATACAGCAGCCGCATCTACTCAATCTATCTGAAATATGTCGCGCCGGAGGACATTGTCGTCTACTCCATCGACGAGGTGTTCATGGATGTGACCGATTATCTGAGGACATATAAGCTCTCGGCGCACGATCTCGCCATGAAGATTATTCTCGATGTGCTTGAGACCACCGGCATCACCGCGACCGCCGGCATCGGCACGAATCTCTTCCTCTGCAAGGTCGCCATGGACATTGTCGCAAAACACATTCCGGCGGATAAAAACGGCGTGCGCATTGCGGAGCTGGACGAGATGAGCTTCCGCCGCCGTCTGTGGGAGCATAAGCCGATTACGGATTTCTGGCGCGTCGGGCGCGGCACGGCGAGGAAGCTGGAACAGTACGGCATCGAAACCATGGGCGATATCGCGCTCTGTTCCCATCGGAACGAGGATTTCTTATATAAGCTCTTCGGCAAGAACGCGGAGCTGCTCATCGACCACGCGTGGGGCTTCGAGCCGTGTACGATCGCCGACATCAAGGCGTATAAGCCGAGCGCGAACAGCCTCAGCTCCGGTCAGGTGCTCGCCTGCCCGTACAATTTTGAAAAAGCCAAGCTCGTCACGCGCGAAATGGCGGACGCGCTTACGCTGGATCTGGTGGACAAGGGGCTTGTCACGGATCAGATTGTGCTTACCGTCGTCTATGACACGGAAAACATCACGGACCCTGCGCGAAAAGCCCGGTATCACGGCGAGATCGAGAAGGATTATTACGGCCGCGCCGTGCCGAAGAAGGCGCACGGCTCGATTAATCTCGGCGGCCACACATCCTCAACGAAAAAAATCCTGTCCGCCGTGTCGGAGCTGTACGACCGCATTGTGGACAAAGATCTGCTTGTGCGCCGCATGTATGTGGTGGCCAATCACGTTCTGCCGGAGGCGGACGCGCCGGAGAAGAGCGATGTTCAGCTCGATCTTTTTACCGACTACGCCGCCGAGGAGGAGAAGCAAAAGGCCGAGGCCGCCGCTTTGGAACGCGAGAAAAAGATACAGGCAGCGACGCTTGCCATCAAGAAGAAATACGGAAAAAACGCCATCCTCAAGGGCATGAACCTCGAAGACGGCGCGACCGCGAGAGAACGCAACGCCCAAATCGGCGGGCATAAGGCGTAAAGGAGGCGTGACCGCAATGACCGGAAAATATGATGAAATCATAAATCTCCCCCACCATGTTTCGGCGACTCGGCCGCAGATGCCGATGTCGGATCGCGCGGCGCAGTTCGCCCCTTTCGCGGCGCTCACCGGTTACGATGATGTAATCGACGAAGCCGGACGGCTGACCGAACACCGGGTGTCGCTTGAGGAGGATAGCGTTGAGGCGCTGAACGCGAAGCTCCGTTTTCTGCGTGAAAACCTCGCCGATTCGCCTGAAGCGGAGTTCACCTACTTCAAGCCCGACGCGCAAAAATCCGGCGGCGCGTATCTGACGACAGCCGGCAAGGTGAAGAAAATCGACGAATACGAGCGGATTATAATAATGAAGGACGGCGCGAAGATAAGAATTGACGACGTGATTGAAATACAACTGCTTTAAGAGTGAAGAGTGGAGTTATAATCAGTGAGGAGTTAGGAGTTAGGAGTGAGGAGTTAAGGTGTCGCTGACGCGACGGATTTAAAAACCTCCCCTGATAAGTGAGCGTCCAAATCTTTGATTTGGCATACGCGAACTTATGCCTTTGGCTAAGGGGAGGGGGACCGCGCAAGCGGTGGAGAGGTCCCAGACGTGGAGTTGAAAATGTGTTAAGATTGAAGCGTGTGACCCCTCAGTCTGCCGTTGGCAGACAGCTCCCCTTTCAGGGGAGCCATGAAAACGCAAGCGTTAAGTTTGCCGATAGCGGGGAAAATTAATGCGGCAACTTCCGACAAAACAGGATTTAAAAACCTCCCCTGATAAGTGAGCGTCCAAATCTTTGATTTGGCATACGCGAACTTATGCCTTTGGCTAAGGGGAGGGGGACCGCGCAAGCGGTGGAGAGGTCCCAGACGTGGAGTTGAAAATGTGTTAAGATTGAAGCGTGTGACCCCTCAGTCTGCCGTTGGCAGACAGCTCCCCTTTCAGGGGAGCCATGAAAACGCAAGCGTTAAGTTTGCCGACAGTGGGGAAAATATTGCACCAACTCACGAAGTCGCAAAATTTAAGCCTCCCCTGTGCAAGGGGAGGTGTCACGCAGTGACGGAAGGGTTGTCCCCGAGGCGCATTGCCG
>CAVHIP010000117.1:0-5495 GCA_963636125.1 Oscillospiraceae bacterium
ATAACAGACTTGACATCCGATTGCAAGAGTTTTTTCATTTTTGCCGAGATTTTTTAAAAGCAATTGCCCTTTTACAAAGTGATTGTCTGCCCTTTTCCCGCTTTTTGCGCTGCCTGCAGAAGCGCGGCGGCAGTGGCGATATCCTGCAGAGCGATGCCGGTGGAGTCGAATATCGTGATATCGGAGGCGCTTGCGCGTCCCGACTCTGCGCCGGAAATGACGTTGCCGATTTCGCAAAGCTCCCCGCTGAACACTCCGGTCTTATATGGCACTTCGCATTCGCCCACGGAGAGGCATTGCGCGGTATCATCGCCGAATACCTTGGCAGAGGCAAATAAAGCGCTGTACACTTCCTGTTTGCCGGACATATCCGCTCCGACACAGCTGATGTGCGTGCCCGGCTGCACCCATTCCGCCTTGAGATACGGCTCGCGCGCCGGAGTGGCGGTGAGAATTACATCACTGTTTCTGACGGCTTGCTCCAATCCGGGAGCGGCAGTGATAGCGGCGTGACAGCCTCCGCAAACGGACAGCAGTTTTTCCACTTGCGCCTTGACGGCTTCGCAGTCGGATGCGGAGCGTTCCGGATGGTGAGGATTGGCCACATGGACCGTCTGAATCTGCGGCAGCAGATAAAGCGTGGAGGCAACGAGATACGGCGATATCGCGCCGGTGCCTGCAATAAGCAGCGTTTTGGCATCGGGCCGCGCCAGATATTTTGCGCCGATAGCGCCTGCCGCGCCGGTACGGAAATCGGTGATAGGGCCTGCGTTCAGCAGCGCCTTCGGCGCGCCGGTGTTCAGATCAAACAACAGAGATGTGCCATACAGCGCAGGCAGTCCCTTGCTTGGATTATCGCCAAACCACGATACGACTTTCAGCCCATAGAAGCCAAATCCGTCAAGATTGCCGGATTTGATGTCCAGATCGGCGTGGCCGGGATCAAATTCATGAAAAACCATGGGCCACAGTGATGCGTCGCCCTTGCTTTTTTCGAGATACGCCTGCTCCACGGCCTCCACCGCCATGGGGATGCTCAGAAGTTCCTTGATCGCCGCGCCGTTTAATACTGTCATTTCTGTCATAATATATTTCTCCTTATGCAAGTGTGTCCGCAAATGCGGCCATGGCCGTCAATCCGTCCTGAAGCGTCTGCTTATCGCAGGCATAGCCGACGCGTACGCTGCGCGGCTGCTCAAAGCAATCGCCGGGTGTGACAAATGCGCCGGTTTGATGATACATCAGCTTGCAGAAATCATAGGACGGCATATCAAAATCGTAATAGACCAGCGCTGTGGTGCCTGCTTTGGGCTTGGTGTAGCGGAAATGCTTGTGGGAAGCTATCCATGCATCGAGAATCGCCAGATTCTCACGTACGATGGTCTTATTCCGTTTCAGCATCACATCGCTGTGTGCAAGCGCTATGGAAGCAACCGCATCGTCAAACATCCCGCAGCTGATAAGATTATAATCACGGTGAGACAGGAAAGCCTTCAGCGCCGCCTCGTCACGGGTGGCAATCCAACCCATACGCAGACCCGCCAGTGAAAATACTTTGGACATACTGCTGACGGAGATGCCTTTTTCGTACAGATCTGCGATTGACGGACTCCATTCATCCGTCTGGGTCAGATGGCGGTACACCTCGTCGCAGAGAACATAGGCGTCCACACCGCGGGCAATGTCCGCAATCTGCCGCAATTGCGTCTCACTCATCAATGCTCCGGTGGGATTGTTGGGGTTGTTTATACAAATCATTTTTGTTTTCGGCGTCACCAAAGATTTCAGCTCGTCCATATCGGGCAAATAGTCATTTTCCTGATTGAGATGCATGATGGCTACATCCGCGCCGATGGCCTCCGGGATAGAGTAGAGCTGCTGGTAGGTTGGCATGATGCTGACCACCCGGTCGCCCGCGGAGATGAGAGAGCAGAATACATGGTGGTTAGCTCCCGCGGCGCCGTGAGTAGGAACTACCTGCCGGGGCTGTATGCTCTTATACAATTTGCAGATGCCGCCGCGCAGGGCATCGCTGCCCACGATGTCGCCATAGGTCAGACGTTTGGCGCAGAAGTCATTCAGAAACTTCGCTTTGTCCTCGCCCGTCAGAGCAAACAGCTCATCCGGCGACACGGAATCCACGCAGGTTTCCGCGATATTGAAGCGCGCCTCCACTTCATATTCGTTCATCCATTCTTCCACAGCAAAAGGTTTGATGCGCATAGCTTTTCTCCTTTTCTAAAATTCTCTAAAAAGTCTAAAAATTCTAAAAATTCTAAAAAAATAAAGACACCCGTGACTGAATCTTATCCGATAAATACCGAAATACCTACAATTCAGTCATGGATGCCTTTGACCCCTCAGCCGGTGCCAAGGGAAGCATTACTATATTTAACCTGTATGCATTATAACACGGATGGTGAATTTGTCAAGCCGAATAACGCATAAATATCCGCGTTTTCATTTTTGCCGCAAAAAACATTTTTCATTTTTCAACATTTTTCATTATAATGCGTCTGCGGCATCCGACGGATAATTCGAGCCGAGCGGATTCCCGGCTCTTTGCCTTATCAGAACTTGATTACTTTCGGTTCATGGGTGAAGGAGGAGATGGTCGCGACGCCGTTTTTGAAGTAAAACACCTCGGTGTTGCCGTCGTCCGCGGAATACATCGACTTAAGGCTCGGATACGCGTCGAGCATAGACTCTCTCGCCTCAATGCGGTCGTCCTCTGTAAGTTCGCCCGCAACGCGGATCCATTCGCCGCCCTTGAACGCGCACAGCTCCGCTTTGGGATTTGCGTGCAGCTGCTTGGATACTTCCTTCTTCTTGCCGGTCTGGATGTACAGCTTGCCCTCGAAAATATGGATTGTGCCGAAGGGACGAACGCGCGGCTGGTCGCCCTCCGCCGTCGCCAGATAATACGTTTCCGCCTCTTTCAGAAATTTTTCGACTTCTTCTAACATGTTAACTCCTTCCCGCGCTGTCGCGCAGATGTTTAAGATTTGTGCACAGCCTGATTATATGCTTTCGCAGGCGCATTTTCAAGCTTTTAGGATATATAAAGAGCGAATATTTATGCGTTAAAGCGTGAAAAATCATCCGTTTTGTTTCCTTGACTTAAGAGTGCGCGGGATGTATAATTATGCGCGTTTTCAGCATAAACTCAAGGAGATAAAGTATGAAAAAGGGCAATATTCAGTCGCTTTACGCGCTGCTGGCGGCGATGATATGGGGGCTGGCGTTTTCGGCGCAAAGCGTATGCGCGGAGTTCTTGGGGCCGTTCTCCATAACGGGGCTGCGCTCGCTGGTCGCGGCGATAATAATGCTTGCGGTCTGCCTCCTGCGAAAGAAGAAGGATTGCGGCACAAAGCGGGATATAATCATGGGCAGCGTTGTCTGCGGCGCGGCGCTCTTCGCGGCAACCAACGCGCAGCAGCTTGCCCTCAACCTCGGCTGTTCGGCAGGTAAGGCCGGATTTATTACCGCGCTCTATATTGTCATGGTGCCTATCGGGCAGATATTTTTCGCGAAGAAAATCACCGCGCGGCACTGGCTTGCTGTCGCCATAGCGGTTGTCGGAATGTATTTTCTGTGCATATCGGGCGGCTTTTCGGTTTCCGCGAGCGATCTGTATCTCCTGCTTTGCGCTTTCCTCTTCACAATACAGATTCTCGCCGTTGACAGATTCTCCGCCAAGGTTGACGCGCTGACGCTCAGCTGCGGGCAGTTTATTGTGGTGGCGGCGCTGTCGCTTCTCGTCGCTCTGCCGACGGAGAGCATTACCGCGTCCGGTATCGCCTCCTGCATATGGCCGCTGCTGTACATCGCGGTATTTTCAAGCTGCCTCGGCTACACGCTGCAGACGATGGCGCAGGCAGGCGGCAACGCGGCGGTGGTTTCCCTGCTGATGAGTCTGGAATCGTTTTTCGCGGCGGTCTTCGGCGCGCTTCTGCTCGGCGAGAGAATGAGTACGAATGAGCTTATCGGCTGCGCGCTGATGGTCGCGGCAATCGTCATAGCCGAGCTTCCGGGCAAAAAACGCAAGGAGCTTAAATGAAAATGGATAATGTTTCAAAAATCCTGTCAACGTCCCTCGGCGACTACAGTCTTTATCGGATTCTGTCGGCGGTCATAACCTTTGCGGTATGCCTGCTCGCTCTCAAGCTGATAATGCGCGCCGCCGAAAAGCTTATCGGGCGCGCAAAACACGTCAATGAACGGCTCCGGAGAGTGACGCTGAACGTCATAAAGGCGGCGCTGTATCTTCTGACCGTAATAATAACGGCGGGAGCCCTCGGCGTCAACACCGCATCGCTCACCGCCATCGCCTCCGTGCTCACCTTAGGCGTTACCCTTGCGTCGCAGGACATAATGAGCAACGTCGCCGGCGGGCTGATTATCCTCTCCACGCATCCCTTCGCCCTCGGCGATGTTATCGAGGCCGACGGAACCGTCGGCGCCGTGCGCGAGATTTCGCTCAACTACACAAAGATCGAAACCGCGGACGGACAGATCGTCCTGCAGCCTAATCATACTCTCTCAAGTACCAAGATCACAAATTACACCACCCTCGGCCGCCGCCGCATAGTGATAAAGGTCGGCGCTTCGTATGATACTCCCACCGAGACGGTCAGAGCGGCATGCCTGGACGCGGTACATTCCACCGCAGGCATACTGGAGACGCCGGAGGCGGATGTCATACTCAACGGATACGGCGAAAGCGCGATTGAGTATACCGTGCGCTGCTGGGCAGCCATTGCCGACTATTGGAGCGCATATAACACACTGACCGAAAAAATCCGCGAAAGCTTCGCAAAATTCGGCGCGGAAATGCCGTATAATCATCTCAATGTGCATATGATTGACAAGTAGGATTTTCGTACTTTTGCCGTTTTCGAAGGCTTGACATATTGCGGAGCGAAAGTTATAATAAACATGAAAAGAGCGCTGCGACAAGCGGTTAGCTCGTTAGGTTAAGATTTCTGTTTATAGAAACCGTCACTTGGCCGAGTGGCGGTTTCTGCTTTTTATGATAAACTGAAACATCAGCTTTCGCAATGTTAAGGTTATCGTAAGCCGCATACGCTTCACCTCCTTTACGGAGATGTAGCTAACCGCCTGCCGTTGTGCAGCGCTCCCGGCGCGTCTGCGCCGGAAACACAATATCATTTATTGCGGAGAATTGCAAGATGAAAGCGCTCGCCGTGACCTGCGGCATAATAATCGTTTTTCCGGAGCCTTGACATATCGCGGAGCGGCAGTTATAATAAACATGAAAAGAGCGCTGCGACAAGCGGTTAGCTCCTTAGTTGTTAGTTTCTATCTAATAGAAACCGTCACTTGTCGGAGTGGCGGTTTCTGCTTTTTATGATAAACTGAAACATCAGCTTTCGCAATGTTAAGGTTATCGTAAGCCGCATACGCTTCACCTCCTTTTCGGAGATGTAGCTAACCGCCTGCCGTTGTGCAGCGCTCCCGGCGCATCAGCGCCG
>CAVHIP010000118.1:0-5458 GCA_963636125.1 Oscillospiraceae bacterium
AAAGTCTGTCACTCTTGACGGTTTTTTGCAAAGTTCACAAAAAAGACTTCAAATTTCGGGCGTTATGTGGTAATATGTAACTATCAAAGGGAACAGTCCTTTGATAGTGTACGCGATATACGAAAGGAGTTGGCAGTATGAAGTTCACTTTCACCGAAAAAAAGATGGGTACCTCCGAGGAACTGAGAGCTTATTGCGAGCGCAAGATCGGCAAGCTCGACAGATTCTTCAAGACCGAGGCGGAGGCTTTCGTCACGTTCAGCATTGAGCGCGGCAGATTCCTCGCCGAAATCACCATCCATAACAACGGTATGTATTACAGGGCAAGCGAACTTACAAATGACATGTATGCCTCTGTGGATTCCGGCATCGCCGCGATTGAACGTCAGATCCGCAGAAACAAGACCCGTCTTGCGAAGAAGCTTCGCGAGGGGGCATTGGAGCGTGAAGCCGCGCCTGCCTTCCTGCCTGCCGACGATGAGGCAGAAGATTTCAAGATAGTCCGCCGCAAGCACTTTTCCATCAAGCCGATGTCCGCGGAAGAAGCCATCCTGCAGATGAATCTGCTCGGGCACGAGTTCTTCGTGTTCAAGAACATGGATGAGAACGAAGCGACATCCGTTGTCTACAAACGCAGAGACGGCGGCTACGGCATCATTCTCGACGACGGCGCGGATGACGAGTAATATTCTTATTTTGAAATCCGCCATAGATAATATAACTGAAAAGAACGCCTCAAAATCTGAGGCGTTCTTTTTTTCATTATGTTCTTTTTAAGTTGTTTTGTTTAGGTCAGATGGTATGTTCTTTTTAAGCAGCTGCGATTACTTGAGGTGGTTTTCGATGCGCTCTTTCCATGTTTCGTAATCCGCGTAGCCGACGAATATGCCATCGTCATCATCCGCCTCGTCTGCCGCTTCCGCGAGGCAGTAGGCTTCGATTTTCGCTTCGTCGCCCTTGATTCTCTCGAGCTCGGCCCTTGTCTCTAAGATATCGTCATCGGCGTATTTGTCGAGCTCGCCGCTTTCCAGCATTGTGAGCAGCTGTTCGGTTGTTCTGGTAACAACGCCCAGGTAATCGTTGACATCCGCGTGAATCTGCGTGCCGTCGGGATTATAGAACACCGTCGCGGGCCAGCCTTCTTCGGTGTACCTGACGTAATCTGTGTATTGAATCGTGGGGTAGGTGATGCCGCACTCGTCTATAATCTTCTGCGCATCCTGTTCAACGCTGTACATTCCGACTATGAGCAATCCCTCGTCCTTATACTCGTTCCAGAGTTTTTCAAGGTCGGGCATCTCCTCAACGCACCATGTGCACCACGGCTCCCAGTAATTGACGACGATGAGCTTGTAATCCGCGAAGTTTATATCTTTCAAAGAAGCGTAGGTTTTCTCGGGTGTTGGATAGGATTTCTTCGAATTGCCTTTTGCGGTCTCCGCGGTCGCTGTCGCGTTTGCGGCGTTCAGTACGAAGGTCGCTTTGCTTCCTGCGGAAACTTTCTGCGCCTCGTCTGTCGCGGCGTACGCTGTCGGGGTCTTCAAAATGCGCGCTTCGTATTCGCCGGCTCTAAGATCGTCGAAATCGGCGACGCCGTCTGATTCGGTCATCTCCACAAAGCAGGTCGTTTCGTTGCAGAGCTGTACTTGTACGCCGACGATCGGTTTGCCGTTTGCATCGGTGACCAGTACATCGATCTCGTCCCGTTCTACGGCTTCATACCTATCGTCAAAATCGTCAAAATCGTCATAATCGTCGTCAAAATCCGCGAAGGACAGGGGGCACACGGTCACGACCATCACGAGCGCCAATAATATCGCTAATAATTTTTTCATTTTTTCATCTCCTGTTTTTCATTTTTTCTTTTGGTTTTTTGTATCTTGACTCTTTATACGCTTTGCTTTTTGATTTGTTTCATCCGAAAAATTTATTTTTTGGGAATGAGTACCTTTGTGCCGCCCATGTACGGCCACAGGACTTCGGGGATTGTCACGCTGCCGTCTGCCTGCAGGCGGTTTTCGAGGAAGGCGATGAGCATGCGGGGAGGCGCGACGACTGTGTTGTTGAGCGTGTGGGGGAGATACATTTTTCCGTCCGCGCCCTTTACGCGCATCTTCAGGCGGCGGGACTGCGCGTCGCCTAAGTTAGAGCAGGAGCAGACCTCGAAATACTTCTGCTGTCTGGGGGACCATGCCTCTATGTCGCAGGACTTGACCTTCAGATCCGCAAGGTCGCCGGAGCAGCACTCAAGCTGACGCACGGGGATGCCCATGGAGCGGAACAGCTCGACCGAGAAACGCCACATCTTCTCATACCAATCCATGGAATCCTCCGGCTTGCAGACAACTATCATTTCCTGCTTCTCGAACTGGTGAATTCTGTACACTCCGCGCTCCTCAATGCCGTGCGCGCCCTTCTCCTTGCGGAAGCACGGGGAGTAGGATGTGAGCGTCTGCGGCAGGGACTCTTCGGGGATGACCTGGTCGATGAACTTGCCTATCATGGAATGCTCGGATGTGCCGATGAGGTAGAGGTCCTCGCCCTCGATTTTGTACATCATCGCGTCCATATCCGTCTGCGACATGACGCCTTCCACCACGTTGCCGTGAATCATGAAGGGCGGGATGCAGTAGGTGAAGCCCTTGTTTATCATAAAATCGCGCGCGTAGGCAAGAATCGCGCTGTGCAGTCTCGCGATGTCGCCCATGAGATAATAAAATCCGTTGCCGGAGACACGGCCGGCGGCGTCCATATCAACGCCGTTGAAGCTCTCCATAATCTCGGTATGGTAGGGGATGGGGAAGTCCGGCACTACCGGCTCGCCGAAACGCTGTACCTCGACATTCGCGCTGTCATCGGGGCCGATGGGCACGCTCGGGTCGATTATGTTCGGAATCTGCAGCATCAGCTTGCGGATTTTTGCGGCGTACTCTTCCTCTGACTTTTCAAGCTCCGCGAGGCGGTCGGCGTTCTTCTTGACCTGCTCTTTGACCTTTTCGGCTTCCTCAAGCTTGCTCGGATCCTTCTTCGCCTGCCCCATGAGCATGCCTATCTGCTTGGAAAGCGTGTTGCGGCTTGCGCGAAGCTCGCTCGCCTCGGTTATGGCGGCGCGGTTGAGCGCGTCCAGCTCTATGACCTCGTCCACCATCGGCAGCTTCGCGTCCTGGAATTTCTTCTTTATATTCTCTTTGACAGCTTCCGGATTTTCTCTGACGAACTTAATGTCTAACATTTTTTTCTTTTCTCCTAATTTTTATTTCAGCTTTCTCAGGCGGTCAATCAGGTTTTCCCTGTCGTCCGCGCCGTAAAATTCTATTTCAATTCTGCCGTTGGTTTTTCCGCTCACGAGCTTCACTTTTCTGCCCAGAATTTCGCCAAGCTCTTTTTCGACCTCGGCGGAATAATCCACCAACGGCTTCTCTTTATCCTGTGGTTTTTGTTCTTTGTTTTGCTCTTTGCCGATTTTTGCCGCCAGCGTCTCCGTCTTGCGTACCGACAGCGACTTTGAGATAACCTCTTTCGCCGCGTCAAGCTGCGTCTTTTCGTCGGTTATCGGGATGAGCGCTCTCGCGTGACCGGCGGACAGCTTCCCGTCCTCGACGAGCTTCAGCACCGCGTCGCTAAGGCTCAGCAGGCGCATTGAGTTCGTAATCGCCGGACGTGATTTGCCGACGCTTTTCGCCGCCTCTTCCTGCGTCAGACCGTACACCTCGATAAGCGTCTTATAGCCTTTCGCTTCTTCAATCGGGTTGAGGTTCTCCCTCTGCAGATTTTCCACCAGCGCAAGTTCCGCTGTTGTCCTGTCGTCCGCCTCGATTACGCGCACCGGCACTTCCGCAAGCCCCGCCATGCGGCTCGCTCTCCAGCGGCGCTCGCCGGCGATTATCTGATAAAATCCGCTCGGCAGCTTCCTCGCTACGATCGGCTGAATCAGCCCGTACTGCGATATCGAATCCGCCAGCTCTCTCAGCGCGTCCTCATCGAAATTCTGACGCGGCTGATCTTTGCGCGGCTCGACCTTTGTTATCGGCACCGTCACAAGCTCGCTCTGCTCGTCGATTTCTTCTTCACCGAACAGCGCCGCAAGCCCCGTGCCGAGACCTTTCTTTTCCTTTGCCGACATTCCGTCACCTCTCGCTTCTTCTTAAAAATTCATCCGCCAGCTCTATATACGCTTTGCTGCCCTTGTTGAACCTGTCATAGACAATGCCGGGCACACCGTGACTCGGCGCTTCGGACAGTCTCACGCTTCTCGGAACAACCGTATCGTACACCTTGTCGCCGAGATATTTTTTCAGCTCGTCCGCCACCTGCGATGTGAGATTGGCGCGCGCGTCGTACATCGTCAGCACGATGCCCTCGATCTCCAGCCGCTTGTTGAGGCGTTTCTTCGTCATTCTGATGCTCGTGAGCAGATCGGTTATTCCCTCCAGCGCGTAATATTCGCACTGCATCGGGATGAGCACGCTGTCCGCCGCGGCAAGGGCGTTGACCGTCAGCAGTTCAAGAGACGGCGGACAGTCGATAAAAATATAGTCATAATCCGCGTAGAGCTTCATCAGACTGTTTTTGAGGACGAATTCTCTGCTCTCCGCCTCTATCAGCTCCACCGAGGACGCCGCCAGCTCCTTGCTCGATGGTATCACATCGCCGTATTTCGTGTGCACAACGCATTTTTCCGGCGGCTCCGCTTCCGACATCATATCGTACGCGTTCGGCCGCGTGTTTTTCGACACACCCATGCCGGTTGTGGCGTTGCCCTGCGGATCTCCGTCAAAGAGCAGAACGCGTTTGCCGACCAGCGCCAGCGCCGCGCTTAGATTGACGGTAGTCGTCGTTTTTCCGACTCCGCCCTTCTGATTCGCCACTGCTATTATCTTCGCCATTTTACTTCTCCCGAGGCAAGGTTATTTTATGAGGCCTTGCCCCAAATTTATTTCGCAATCATTATAACAGGCGGGATTTTGTTTTTCAATAGTTTCACGTGAAACAATTTTAAAAGAGCGGAGAGTTAAAAGTAAAGAGTGGAGAGAACGAGAGATTAGGAATGAGCAATTTTAATCAGTGAGGAGTTAGGAGTTAAGTGAGCGTCCAAATCTTCGATTTGGCTAACGCGAACTTATGCCGTAAGGCGGAGGATTGAGGAGTTAAGGTGTCGCTGACGCGACGAATTTTAAAGACATCACTGAAAGGGTAAGTGTACGGCACTCATGGCTCCCCTGAAAGGGGAGCTGTCAGCCACAAAGCTGACTGAGGGGTCGCCAGGCTCGGTTTTCACTTTTCTAAAATCTTTGGCGCGCAAGGACCTCTCTGCCGCTTGCGCGGTCCCTCTCTCCTTTTAGGGGAGACTGAATTTTCCCTTGTTTGCCTAAAAAATTTTTAAAACACGAAACAATTGCCAATTGTACATTTGTCAATGATGTGAGACTGGAAAAGAGACAGGTTCGTGAATTGAATT
>CAVHIP010000119.1:0-5371 GCA_963636125.1 Oscillospiraceae bacterium
TTGAGGAAATATCATCGGACTTTGTCGGTCAAATGGAGCGCGTTTATCGCTCACCTATGCCTCCGGTGAAGAGAAGCAATGAAATATGCAGGATTTTTGCCGATAACCCAACTCATGGACAGACTGGTAAAGAGGGCATCGTCTTATGTGATAAATGACCTTAAGAATGCTAACAGCAACATCAGTTCAGAAGACAGCGCCATTATTGCGGCGTACATCATTCGCGGCACAATGGCTGCTGTAGTCAGTTAGTTTGGAACCGGGAAAATAAAAAAACCGGAAGAGGTTGGCCGTATGCTGGCCAAACTCATGGAACACGGCACATCAGCTTTCATGACCAAATTGAGGAGGATTGAAAATGGCGCAGAGCGTTCGCGAGATGCAGAATAAGCTGACAGAGGATCTGATATGCAATACTTTTCTTGGTCTCTTGAAAGAGAAACAGTTCAACCGTATAAGCGTTGCAGACATTTGCAGGACTGCAAATATCAGCAGGGGAACATTTTACGTACATTACAGAGACATAAATGACCTTATAGATTATATAAACTCTTGGTATATTGACGCTATAACTCCAATGATATGCCGCGTTTATGAAGAGCCGCACAGCAGTGAAAATGACTTAGATATACTGAAAGATATAATGAATCTTCTATCCTCTTGGCCTGAATACGCCATAACGATACTTGGTCATGAAAAAGGGCAGGACGTTATTGAGCGCGTAACCGAGCTCGTACTGACCAAATATATCGATTCGTTAAAAGCAAGAGGAGATACAGTCGATATGAACGATGCGATGTACCGCTTCTCGTACAGTTTCTACGGGGGCTGGGGAGTGTTCCGTCAATGGTGCAGGAACGGACTTTCAGACACACCGGAGCAACTGATGAAATATCTGCGAAAAATTATGTAAGCAAAAAAGCATACGGTTTTTGCCGTATGCTTTTTTGCGCCCTGATTAGTCATTGTACAAAAACAGGAAAACTGTTCAATCAACATGCAGAAGCGCTAAATATTGCATATTGAACAATTTTTTAACTTGCTGATATAATAAAACTGTCATTACTGCCAAAGGCAGAAACTGAAAGGAGAAGCATATATGAAATTCACAATGGAAGAGGAACTGATTATCAAGAGTCTACGCGAATTTGTCGAGAACGAGGTCAAGCCTGCAGCCGCGGAGCTTGAGAAGACAAACGAATTTCCTATGAAGCTCTGGAAACGCTGCGTTGAACTTGGCTTCATAGGCGTTTCCTTCACAAGCGAATATGGCGGCATGGGCATGCGCGGCACAATGGACAAGATCGTTCTCGAAGAGATCGGTAAGGAATGCCCCGCACTTGCGCTGGCAATAGACGCACATCATCTGGCTACTCGTCAGATATACAACTTCGGTTCAAAAGCGCAGAAGGAAAAGTATCTTCCCGACATGGCTTTTGGCGAAGTCATTGGCGCTGTTGCTGCAACTGAAGCCGCCGGTGTTATACCCTGCGCAGAGTTTCAGAAGATGGGTGCCCAGAGTGAAAAGGGCTTCATTGTCAACGGAACGAAGATTTTCTGCACCAACTCCAGCGTTGCCGACGTGATCGTAGTGTGCGGCATTATGGGCGATAACTTCTGCTCTGTTATTGTTGACGGTAATTCCGAAGGACTCCAGCGCGGCGGCAGCCTTGTCGAGCACAAGATGGGTATGCACGGCACCGGCACGGGCACTGTTCTTTTCAACAATGTTCTTGTTCCTTATGAGAATGTTATGGTTCCCGAAGATGTCAATAAGATCGATCCGTTCCTCACTGCTCAGTGCTATCTTGATATCAGTGCGATTTCACTTGGCATTGCGGAAAGCGTATTCAAAAAGACAAAGGACTATCTCAATGGACGCATCAGAAACGGCAAGCCTTTGTCCAGCCTTCAGGTAGTGGCTCATGAGCTTGTTGACATGAAGTGCAAGATAGAGCTCATGCGCAGCATTCTTTACCGTACAGCCGAAATCACTGACGAAGGCACGCCCGACCCCATGATGATACATATCACCAAGGCCACTGTGCCTGAAATGGCCTGCGATGTTGCCGAAGCTGCAATTAAACTTCACGGCGGCGTGGGATACATGGAGGCCACCGGCATTGCGCGCTATCTGCGTGACGCAATATGCAACACCATTGGCGAAAACCCGACGAACTTCCATAAGGAACAGATCGCGCTTCAGCTTGGTCTGCCCATAGAAACCTCTATGCCGCTCGTTCCCATTGTCGGCGATCGCAACGCTTAATGAGAGGCGAAAAATGGCAATAAATATCATAGTATGCGTAAAGCCTGTTCCTGCATCTGATAATGTAACTATAGACCCCACCACAAAAACTGTTCGTCGGAGTGCCGGCGAAAGTGTAATAAGCACTTTGGACAAAAACGCGTTGGAGCTTGCTGCCCAGCTAAAGAAGCAGGAAGACTGCAATGTTACCGTTCTGAGTATGGCGCCGGCTGCTTCAGCTGAAAAATGTATACGCGAAGCTATGGCACGCGGAGGTGACAAAGCTGTAATACTCAGCGACAGGGCTTTTGCGGGCGGAGATACATTTGCAACCGGTTATGCGCTCTCTTGCGCCATAAAGCATATAGGCGGCGCAGACCTCATAATCACCGGCGCTGCAAGTGATGACGGTGGTACAGGGCAGCTTTCGGTACAGCTCGCGGAGTGGCTCGGTATACAGCATCTGCACAATGCGTCGTCTGTTAAACTTAATGGGAACAAGCTTACAGTCGAGACGAAAGCCGACGGACAGATGCTGAATTGGGAATGCGATCTGCCTGCCCTCATATCTGTGAACCGCAGCATAAACAGCGTTGGGCCTGTATCAGTCAGAAATATTGTTGCAGCATCACGGAAAGAGCTAACGGTGCTTTCGGCGGCTGATCTGCCTGAACTCGACACGGGGCGCATAGGTCTGAAAAATTCTCCAACACAGAACGGTGAGCTTTATCCCATTGATGCCTCACGCAGCGGTAAGATAATTGAAGGCGATGACGAAACACTTGCAAATGAAATCATCACGAGACTTTCCGCCGTCGGAATAACGCTTTAAGGAGGCTGCAATATGAAAAAGGAATTATGGGTATATGTCAGCCTCGCCGGTGGACAAGCAGACAGCATGAGCGAAGCGCTTCTGGCCAAGGCACAGGAGCTTGCTATTGACGGGGGATTTGAACTGTGCGCGGTTCTTGCAGGACGTGGCACGTTCGAAGCAGCAAAAGCGTTGGCGTCCGGCGGCATTCCCAAAGTTTATTGGGGCGAGACCGAGGACGTTCTCCCGTGTGAATACGCGCGTATCGCAAAGATACTTCTGCCATTTGTCAGAGAGCATGAGCCGGAAATATTCTTGTTCCCGGCTACAGACAGTGCGTCTATTATTGCTTCCACTCTTGGTGTTCACCTGCAAACCGGCGTTAATGTGCATTGTATTTCCGCCAAAATAAGAGATGGCATATTTATAGGCGCTGTCCCTGCATTCGGTGGACAGGTGATGAGTGAGATACTCTGCCCGCAAAAGAAACCTCAGATGGCAACCGTAAGACTCAGCGGCGGGGCGATAAAGCCGGCTGCTCCAGGAGAAGTTATTCGCTTCAGCGCAGACTGTCCTGCTCTGCCCGGCATAAGGCTTATAAGTGCAGAGGCGGAAGCCACGTCAGGCGTTTCGCTTGCGGATGCTGAGGTCGTTGTCTGCTGCGGCGCAGGAATGGCGGATGCAGAGGGGTGGCAGCTGGCTAACAAGCTTGCTGACAGACTTGGTGGTGCTGCTTGCTGCACACGAAATGCACTTGATATGCAGTGCGGAGCAACAGAAAAGAACATGGTAGGTATAAGCGGCACAACTGTCTCCCCAAAGGTTTACATCGGATTTGGTGTGTCAGGCTCAGCTCACCATATGTGCGGTATGCGTGATAGCGGAATGGTTATAAATATCAATCGCGATGCAGCAAACGCCTTTTTCAAATCATCCGATTACGGACTTGTAGGAGATGCAAAAAATGTTGCCAAGGCACTTCTGAATGCGTTGGCATAATAAAATGAAAGGATAGAATTATGGAACAAAAAACTATGAAAGCCCTGCGTTCCCAGGGAATACCCAAGCAGATGGAAATCAAGGACATACCCGTACCTGAAATCGTAGAGCCGACGGATGCAATAGTACGAGTCACGCTCGCTACGATTTGCGGCAGTGACCTGCATATGTACTTTGGCGAAATGGGGCAGGTCCCTGAGATGACTGTCGGACATGAATACTGTGGCGAGGTCGTCGAAGTCGGCAGTGCAGTCGAGGGATTCAAGCCCGGTGACAAGGTAATCGTCCGTCCGGCCTATTCATGCGGGCACTGCTACACCTGCATGTTCGGCATGGGCGCCATATGTCAGACTGCCGGATGCATAGGGGTTCCCAATGGCCCTGACGGCTGCTTTGCAGAATACACCCGTGTGCAGTTTGCAAATACCAGTATGCAGCATCTCCCGGCAAATCTGACCGAAGATGAAGCCGTTATGGTGAGTGATGTGCTTGCCACTGCGTATTTCGGCGTACATAATGGCGGGGTAAAAGCCGGAGACCGTGTTATAGTTTATGGAACTGGTCCTATCGGGCTTATGGCTGCAATGCTCAGCAAAAAGGCAGGGGCAAAGCAGGTCATCGTTATCAACCGCAGCAAAGCAAGGCTCGACAAAGCTATTGAGAAGGGAGTCGCCGATGCTGTTATTTGTGCAGCGGAACAGGATCCCGTGCAGACGTCCATGCTGATGACAGAATACTGCGGCGCTGATGTTGTTATTGAAACTATCGGCACAGAAGAGTCAATAAATAATGCTATTCAGATGGCTCGTATGAAAGGCACTGTATCGTCTGTCTCCGTTGTAGCGCATCCCTTAACGATTAACTGGGCTCTCGTGCTGGGGAAAAATCTTACGATAAAAAGCGGCATGCAGAATTTCGACGGCTGCGATGAGATGCTTAAGGACATGGTAGACGGCAAGCTTGACGTCAAGTGGCTTGGAACTCATAAAGCTCCGCTAAACGACATAATGCATGGCTATGAAGTGTTTTCAGAAAAGCAGGACGGCTGCATTAAGTGGCTTATCACTCCGTATGAACACAGCCGCGGCGATGACTGCGCCTTCAACGTCGAAGAACACAGGACTAACTATTAAATAGACTAACGCTCCTGCCGCACGACTTGCTCTGTGGCAGGAGCGCAGCACAAAAGGCAGCAGTCAACTATCTTTGCATTTTCTGCTACGCCGGCTTGATAGAGTTCACATTGGTGCTGATACTATTATTTCATTAAAATTTTCAATTTTAATGAAATCTTTTGAAGCCTGTAAGAGCCG
>CAVHIP010000120.1:0-5339 GCA_963636125.1 Oscillospiraceae bacterium
GTCTATCATCGTGCCGCCGAGCGAAAGCTTATGCTTAAGAAATCCCTGCACATTGTCACAATGAAACGCGGTTCGGCGGTTTATCTTTTTGACTGACTCGGCGAGCGCGGGGGTGTCGATGACGGCACCGGTCTCGTTATTTACCCGCATAGCGCACGCGAGCGCCGTTTTCGGGCCGACCGCAGCCAGAAACTCATCGATGTTGACATTACCGTCTTTCCCGGGGCGAATGTAGTGCACCTTAAAGCCTTCGCGTTCGAGCTGCTTCATGCTGTTTGCAACGCTCGGGTGTTCGTAACCCGTGCAGACAATCTCGTTTGCCCAGCCCCTGCGCGCACGGGCAGAGCCCAGCACCGCAATATTGTTGGCCTCGGTGCCGCCCGAGGTGAAATAAATTTCATTTGACTTGCAGCCGAGCGCGGCGGCAACAGTTTCGCGGCAGCTGTCGACAACCCTTTGAGACTCAAAGCCTATGTCATAAAGCGAGCCGGCGTTTGCGAAATGCCCGCGCAGTGCCGAATTGACCGCATCGGCGCACTCATCGCAAACCCTCGTGGTCGCGGCATTATCAAGATAAATCATATATTGAGATGTGACCTCTCATAATGAATCGTTTTTATGCAGCAATGATGTTCGTTGCACAGATATAGTTATTATAATACTATTAGGTGGTTTTATCAAATCAAGGCATATTGAGCAGTAATGCTCTCAGACATAGGAAAAGAGCACAGGCCGTAAATGTGACAGCCACATAAGGAAACAAATCAAAAACCAATGTGGCAAGGCAAATACAAAAAAGCAGACACCGTAGAAAGCTGCTGAAATCTACAGTGTCTGTTTTTTATCTTACGAGGGTATTATCCTCGCTTTTCATGATTTTCGCTATAACGGTGCTTTTGCCCATAAATGCAAACACCGAAAAATGCTGCGAGAGAAATCAGCATCAATGACAGCCAGAGGCCGATGTTCGAATTATCACCGGTCCGGGGCGGCTTAATCGGTTCGGGTGGATTTGTCGGGCTGACGCTATCATCTTTGCTGTCATCCTTGTTGTCACCTGAAGGGGCAAAGCTCCAAGCACCGCTAATTATCGTGTCTGATGTAATCAGGAAGCCGCTCTCTTTATCCCAAACGACAAATGTCCAAGTACCAGGTACACGCTTACCATTGACCTGCGCATAATTTTGCGTGGTAGTCAGATTGTCCGCCACCGTAACCGATGATTTATAGCCATACTCGGTTTCGTCCGTAGGTACTATGCTGTCGGCAGGCTTACCATATACGGCATCGTCATTCACAACATAGGTTACCTTGTAGATATCGGGAGTAAATTTCCATGCGCCGGTGATCGTAGTGCTCTCGGTAATGATAAAGTCGTCCTTATCCCAACTTACGAACGCCCAAGTGCCCGGAGCTCCGTCGGCTGTGCCGTCGGAAGTTTTCCATACAGTAGTCAGATTCGGCGAGACAGTTACAATGTCCCCCAAGTCGTACCGGTTATCGTCTGTCGGCACCGCTGCATCCGTCGGTGATCCGTAAACCGTATCGCCGGTCACCTCATATTTTACGGAATAGAGCTTTGCCCACTGCGCATATACGACCTTGTTTGAGTTCATGATAATGCTGTTATAGCCGTTCAAATCAGGATAATACCACAAACCGCTGCCGTCTGCCTTTGAGTTCCAGCCGATAAACTTATAGCCATCACGGTTAAACATGCATGCTGCGGTAACCGCTTTGCTTCCATAGCTGTATGCAGTGGCATCATATTGATATTCTCCGGACCCACAATTAGCATCGTATACGAGCAGGAACTCTCCGTAAACCGCTTTCCCATCCTGCTTCGACTGAAGTTCAAATGATGTTCCGTCGGATTCGTTCGTTGTCGGGATAAACAAATCACCTTCAACATATCGGTCACCTTCTATATCCTCAAACCAACCGATATGCTGGATCTTTTCGGGCATACTCAGCGTAAAGTCATATCCTTCGATCGGACTCAGAATCAAGTAGCTCGGGCGTGTGGCAGCAAGCGTATTATAAAGATCCTGCATTCCATCGGATATATAATACGGATTTTTGTATGGAACGGCATCATTTTCTTTGCGCAGCGTGGAACCATTGTCATCATTTGAAGCATAAACATCATCGCCGCTTGTGCCTGCAAGGTTTCCGTAAATGGTTCCAAGCAGCGTATACGGAGCTCCGCCTGTTGCATCAACAGCACCGCCGCTGTTGCCGGCAGCATTCAAAGTGATTGTCCCGCCATACATATAGAACGTGTTGTCACAGCAGTCGGTAGATACGGCTCCGCCGTTTTTCTCCGCTACATTTCTCGCGATAACTCCGCCGTACATTACCATTGAAGAGCATCCGGTGTAAACACCGCCTCCGTTGCCGGTGGCAAAGTTATCTGTAATGGAACCGTCGTACATGGCAAAGTGGATTCCGTCATCGCCGCAGGTCAGAGAAACACCGCCTCCGTCGCAAGTATTATAATATCCGCTTTCGGAGGATTCCGCCCTGTTGTGGTGAATGCGGCCGCCGTACATATAGAACGCAATGCTATCCTTGACATCATTGCTCCCTATATGCACACCGCCTCCGGCGCCCTCACAGTCGCTGGTATTCCATGCGCTGTTATGACAGATATCCCCGCCATACAGAAACAGGCAAGCTGTTCCGTCCGCACAGTCAATGTCTATTGCGCCGCCGTTGTAGGATTTATTGCTGCACAACGTTGTGCCCTCATACATATAGACTTTACCTTTACTGTAAACTGCTCCACCATACTCGTCCCAATAACCATCATACATGTTCCGATTGTTTTTAATCGTCGTGCCTTTCAAAACAAGTGTGCTTGCACTGTCTACAGAAACTGCCGCAGCCTGCGCCTCGACATTTCTGCCGTCGATCAAAAGATTGCCGATGGTCACTTCTGCCGTAGTTTCACCCGTCGACTCAATTGACAGCAATGTTGCGGTGAATTCATCGGGGCGGATAAGAGAGCCGCCGTCAACAGAAGAAATACTTACAGTGCGGTTAATAACAACTGTTTCAGTCACGGGTATTTCGGCACCGATGACGATGGATTCGCCTGAGCCCGCTATAGCTGCCTTAAGCTCGTCAAGCGTTCGCACGATACTGTTACCTTCAACAGGGTAGAGAACGATATCTTTTTCTACAACAGCCGATGCATTCCACACGAAGCCATTCTTATCTCGCCATGATGCAGCAAGGGAAAAGTTGTCTGCGGTTGAAAGCGCGGCCCCATACGGTATTTCCGACTTATGTTCTTCTCCGTCAATGATAAAGGTAATGCTGACTGTATCCTTTTTATACAAAGCGTATAGGGTCAGATCACCTTCAACGAAACCAGCGAAATGTTGATTCCCGTCAGCATCGAACCAACCGAGGAAATCATCGTTGTTAATTTCCGGCAGGAAAAGAGTTTCCCCCTCATAGATTTGCACGGTCTTCAAAATTTCATCACCGTCATAAAAGGTCACGGTGAATTTTTCCGAAGGAACCACTTCTATTATTTGGCCGCTGCTGTTTCCGTCCTTTGTATGATTCATATAAACCACGGATGCTCCGTATATCGGGCCGTCACTTCCGGAGCGTTCCTCTATTCGCCCTCCAAGCAGATTGACTGTGGACGAACTGATTCCGCTGATAGCATCATCCTGCGCTGAATAACTGCCGGAAATAATGTTGCACACAGAGTCGGAAGACATATCGAAAACTCCGTAGGAATCCGCATAGGCGTCCATTCCCTCAACAGTTATTTCAACTCCGCTTGTAATATCAAACATGGTGCCGAGACCGGTAACCTTCGTTCCCTCGTCGGCAACGATGTAAACATTTGATGTTACACTCAAAGAGCCGTTTCGGGGAAATCCCACATTGCCGGAGATTCGGATATAGTCCTTCTTGGCATTGATGGCGCTCTTAAGTTCTTCATAAGAGGTAACGACCGTCGGCTCTCCGGACGGCTTCTCCGGTACTGCAGGCGTATCGGGCTCTTGGGGAGTTGTAGGCTCATCCGGGTCTGTCGGAAGGCCTTCCTTTACGAATTTAGCCTGAAGCTCCGTTGCGGACGCAAAAACAGCGCCGGAATTATATCTATTGCCGTCGGCATCAACCCAGCCCCACCAGCGATATTCTTCGCCCGGAGACTCGGGCTGCGCGGGCCAGTTAACTACAGATGAATTTAATTTGAGCGTTTCACGATAACATTCAGCTCCGCTCGCATCAAAGAACACGATGTCAAATTCATTAGGATATATTCTGACCTTCGATGCGCTGTTTTCCCGCCAATCGGCAGGATCTGCCAAATATCCTTCTGTGATGCTGATATTGCTTTCGTTTTCCAATTGAAATGCCTCGTCGCCAGAACTGTTGGTAAACGTTCCGCCGCTCAGCTGAGCTGTGGCCTCATTTATGGCACAGATTGTATAATATGTAGAGGTAAAGTCGCCTCCTTCGATTTTAATCACGCCCTCGTCATAAATATCGAAGCAGCTGGCTTCATTTTCTGCATCTCCGGCCGTGAAGATGCCGCCTTTCACGGTGAGCACGCCACCGGCAAGGTCCACGCAATCTCCCGAAGAGATAAATGTGCCCGCCTCAATTACGGCATTGCCGGCATAGAGCCCTGAAATGATGCTGCTTTCGCTCTCGTAATAGCCGTTTTTTATCTTAAGCGAACATCCTTCATCTTCGAGATCCCCGATTATATAATCTTCAGATATCACATTTGCGTTTTCAATGATTACGCTTGCATTTCCGTAGTTTTCATATATCAAAGAATATCCCGGCTTATAATTTCCGCCTTTAATAACAACCGTGCCGTAATTATCCGCAATTGTATCATCGCTGGACACGATTCCGTCACCGGCCGTGGATTCGATTGTAAGAACGCCACCGGCGTTAATCGTATCGATAATATCATCGTCTGTTGACTCAATCTGCGCGTTTACAAGCGTCAGATTTCCCGTTTCGGCAATTTCGAACAGGGCATCATCAACCGTGATCTTATGCCCGTTAAAATCCAATCTGACATTTTTATCAACGGTGATTGTACCAAGCTCGCTTTGAGAATAGGTGATTTCTGCCCCGAGAACGATAGTCTCTCCCTCTGCGGGGTTGGAAACGGCGTCTTTCAGATCTTGTGCGGTCATGACCTCGCCGTGCCATTCAAGCCCGGCCAGTGAAATCTGGTCATCATTAAATCCGCAGATCAGTTCTCCGCCTTTAGCATAGCAATCCTCGCTATGAGTATGACCTTCGCTTTCTTCCAGACCACAGATATTCTCTCCGCCTGGACAGACACAATC
>CAVHIP010000121.1:0-5229 GCA_963636125.1 Oscillospiraceae bacterium
CGGCGGCTATTAAAACATTTAATTGCCATTAAATGTTTTAATCAGTTTTCAGTATAAATCAGGGCGCAAATTATCCGTCGGATGCCGCAGACGTATTGCGCGGTGTTGCCTTAACTCCGCGCCGTTTATAGCTCCTCGTCATCGTCATCGTCATCGTCCTCGTCATCGTCTTCGTCGTCCTCGTCATCGTCATCGTCCTCGTCATCGTCGTCCTCGTCATCATCGTCGCCCATGCCGGTGAATCCGGTGTCGCGAAATTGATTCATAACTATCTCGCATTCATCCACTGATATTCCCTCTTCCAGAAGCTTCCTGAAAAGATCCAGCGTTTCTTCGCGTTCAAGCTCCGCGCCGAGAATCAGCGGAACCTTTGTTCCGAAATCCGTCATGTCAAAAGCAAGCTCTGTATACCACAGCTCGCCGTGACGAATTGTCTGTATAAACAGCAGCTCGTCCTTATCATCTTTCAAGTCGATGACTGCGAAATCATCCGCTTTTTCACAGCTCAGATTTTTGACTCGCTCTTCGATAACCTCAAAATCCGCATGCGATATCGGGCGCGTGACTTCAACGCTGTTCCGGGAATTGAATTCGATTGTCTCTTCTTCCTCCTCGTCCGCTTCGTCTTCCTCATCCTCTATTGCCATTTTGTATCCCGCGCCGATCGCAAACATAAATATTTCTTTCGGGACGAAAAAATCTTCCTCATCGAACGGATTGAACACAATGCCCTCGCACTTGTCCATATTAAAAATAACCCTCATCAACGTGCGAAGCCGAATATCGGCGACAGTCCGGCGATTTTCGATGTCCGGATGCGTAAAAACGACCAGATGCTCTTTCCCCTCCGTTGTGCCGAAAAACATCGGCTTTATTCTCAACTCGTCCAAATCCATCTCCACAGGGCAGGGGAGAGAACAGTCTTTTACGATGCCCTCCAACAGCTTGCATATTATGGAAAACAGTCCGCCCGCGTCCGGCGATTCGTTGTATCTGCCGATAATATCGTTGAGAATCTCTGCGTAAGTCTTATTTTCGCTCATTTCAAACTCCTTTCATCATGCCGCGCTAAAACCGATTATTCTTGTCTGCTCCTCTTTTTTGATGTTGTCCGGAGCCGCGAAATCACAGCTTTCGAGCGTGAAGTACGCTTCCGGATCCGATCCCGCCGGAACCGACAACATGGTCCTCGACGCCGATCTCATGATTGCCGCCTCCACAAGATTTCTGCTGAAACGCCCGTTTCCGAATTCTTTCGTCCTCATCGCCGAAGCGCAGATGCCGCGTATTTTTTCCTCAACGCCCTCGCCGATTTTATAGCCGCGCCGCGCCGCCTCAAGCTTTGCGATCGCCGTAAGCTCATCGGCGGAGTAATCCTTGAATTCCACAGCAAACGGCACTCTCGAGCGAAGCCCCGGATTACGGGACAGAAAGAGCTCCATCTTATCCGGATAACCTGCGAAGATAACGATCATATCCTCCCTGTTGTTTTCCATTTCCTGAACGATCGTCGCGATCGCCTCGTCTCCGTATGTGTTCTCCCAACCGTCGACCAACGAATACGCCTCGTCGATGAAAAGCACATTTCCCGCGGCTTTCTTAAACACTCCTTTTACCTTGATCGCCGTCTGCCCGACGTATTTGGCAACAAGATCCGAACGCCCGACTTCTATAAGCTCGCCCTTGCTCAAGATGCCGTTTTCTTTCATTATCCGCGCGAAAAGGCGGGCAACCGTTGTCTTCGCCGTCCCGGGATTGCCGAGAAAAGCAAGATTCAGATTAATTCCCTCCACCCTTCTGCCCTGCTTTTTTGCCATTTTTTGAATCTTTGCAAACGCCGTAATCTGCCCGATCATTTCCTTGACGTTGTCGAGCCCGATCAGCTCGTTCAGCTCATCCGCCGCCGTTTTTTCGGCAATGCGATTGCTTTCTTTCAAGTGAGCGCCGCTCTTTGCGCCGTCTTCTTCGTTTTCATCTTTATCCTCGTTGTTTTCTTCATTCCCGGAATTTGCGTCTTTGTTTTCGCTTTTATTGCCGTTTGGCAGCTTACCGAGAAAATCATACGGGTCGATGCCTGCCCGCTCGAACCATATGCCGTCCGGCGTCTCGATAAACATGACCGTCATATCGTCAACAACCGCAAACCGGCGGCGGCTCCGCTTCTGAACAGCCGAAATAATCTCTTCCGCCCCGTTAAAGCTAATCTCCGAATTATCCGGCAGACTGTAATACATCTCCGTATCGCCGTTTTCTTTTGATCGACAGACGAACAGCGCGGTAATATCGCGATTGATCCCGAACGCATCCACGCGGAAGGAATCCGTTTCACGAAAGCGAATTTTTTTGATCAGGCGGAAATCCTCGCCTTCTCCGCGGCAGAACAGCGCTCTGTAATATGTCGTTTCTTTCTCCGACGTATTTTCAAACAGAAGCGCGCAGACATCATTCTCATAGACACAGCAGTGCTTCAGCTGCCAGCCGATTGACGGATCTCTGTACTCGTCGCAGATTTCCTCCTGCGCCCATTCGTCAAAAAGCTCCGCCAGATTGATTTTTCCGAAAATCGAAAAACTTTCCCGAAGCATATTCTTTCCTCCTTCCGCCGCGACCGCATCGCGCTTTCCCTCTGTTTTCATTGTACCGCAATCATGCCGGTTTAAGGTCGCTTTACAAACGACTCTTTTACGGTTTTCCAGTCAACCACGGTTTTTAATCCGCTCAGTCTCGGATGGTCCGGCTGCAGCACGGGGCCGAAATTCTCCGGAACCGTTACGGAAGGCCAAGACTGAGAGCCGGCGAACAAAATCTGAAATTTTCCTTTGTATTCAAGCTTGCCGTCGTCCGAATAATAACTGCCGTATACGGGATAGTTGGGGCCGTACCCGTTTTTGCGCTTATAGATTCCTTCAAAGCGCAGCTGCCCGTTCGGGTAATATTCCCTGCCGAACAGCAGACCTTTATCGTTGAACATGCCTTCCTGATATACCGCGCCGCTCGGGTAGAAGGCTTTTCCCTCGCCGAGGGGACGATAAAATCCGGAAAACCCCTCGTATGCCGGCGTACCGTCCTCATAAAAAAGAGGATTTCGCGAAGAATCCTCTATGACGCCCAGATATACGCAGTCCGCTATGATTTTTTCAAGAACCGCGCGGATTGCCGCCCGCTTTTCGCCGTCAACCTCTCCGTCATCGTTCAAATAGATCCGCTTATTGAATTCGAACATAACGGAAATGCAATCGGCTTTACCGGACACAGCCGAATCCGGAACATAGCATCCCGAATACGGATAGTTCAGCTCTGCCGAGAAGCCCGCTTCCTCGAATCTGTATTTTGCGATGACCGAAAGACTGAGCGGGGTAAATTTCGAATCCGCGCCGATGCAGACATCCGGCGTTTGCCTGCCGTCTTCGAGAAAATCGGTCGGGACAATCTCGTCGGAATAGCTGTGCATGTCAAACAGAAGCGTCTGCGGGTGGCTTTCGCATTTTTCGTTCACTTTTTGATGATGCTCGTTGTAATACCGCAGAGTTCTGCTCCTTAAAGTGCCCGATACGTCTTTGATTACGGTGCCGTCATAGACTTTTTCGTAGCAGTAGCCCATGCCGTACCGCTCCATGACCTCATCCGAGCCAACGAATCTCTCTACGTCGCAGAGAAGACGGCTGACATCAAATGCTTCGACAGCCGACCGGTAATCATACGCGCCGGGAATCAGCTCCCGGATGCCGGTATCTCTCATTTTTTCGTGATACGCCTCAAACTCATCGCGCGGAACGGTAACGGAGCAGAGCAGCTTTATCGGAAACTTACTGCCGTCATGCGGAATATGCCAGAGCGGAAATCGGGGCAGTATTTTGAAGTCCAGCTCCGCAAGACGGAGAAATTCGGTCACCGAATAGAAACGCGTTCCGTCATCGCGCATGGCCTCGCAAACGGACGGCTGAGCAACATAGCTGACGGTTTTCTCCTTGATGTTTATCTCGAAAGTGTTCGCGGCGCTCGGATCGTATTTATATTTCCCCTCATTCATATCGCCGACGGAAATTCCGAGCTTTCTTGCCGCGTCCAGAAGATTTCGCCGTTCGGCGGCGCTGAAATAACAGACGTACAGTTTCCCGTTTTCTCTGAAATCGTTGTTGTCGTTTCGCATAAAAACCTCCCTATGCCGCTGCGTCTCGCTCCTCTTCCCTGCGCTGTTATCGTATCAAAAACGACGCCTTGATAGCAAGTAAGTCGGGCTTGACTTTCCGAACGGAAAATCAAGCCCGACTTGAAGTTTATTAGAAGTTTATTATTTGATTTTTACAGCGGTTTCGAGGAGGCTTTTTATCTGATACTTCAGCAGCCATGCGGCGCTGTTGTATTCCGGCCGATCTTTTACGATTCGCAGAAGCCGCGGATACCATGTTTCCGTTTCTTCGATGTATTCCGCCCGCTTGGCAGAGGAAAAGCCGCTTGCCATCGTGGTGAGATTGTTGCAGCGGTCGATGCATTTTACCATGCACGCCTTCGGGTTTTCCGCTATCGCGTCGAAATATTTTTTCGCGTCATAGCCTTCCCGCGGCTTGGACACAAGCGCGACGATTTCCCGGGTTTCCTCGCATACCGGCATATCCGCCGGAGAAATGCCGCACTCCTCCGTGACATCATGGAGCAGAAGCGCGGCGAGAAGCGCGTCGTCCTCAAGCCCCATTGCCAGAGCGTGGCAGGTCATTGTGAGCGGATGGTTGATGTACGGGACATTGCCCGGACCGCGCCGCGGCTTTGACGTCCGATGCTTTTCCTTCGCGTATGAAAGCGCCGTCTTCGCGTTGGGGAACTCTCCGGAGGCAAACTTGCCGTTTAAGAATGCCGACATGCGGTTTTCGTCGAAAATGCGGCCGCTGCGCTGCGCGCCGTCATCGTCATAATAAGAGAGATGCAAAACCTCCTCCAGCTGCTCAAGGTTATCCGGATTCGGCTGATACACGCCCTTTTCCCACTTGCTTATCGCCTCCGCGCTGACGCCGATTTCAGCCGCGAGATCAAGCTGTGACATGTTTTTTTCTTTGCGCGCCTTTGCAATAATACTGCCGAGCTCCATATTTCCCTCCACTGTCAGTCAGTAATACAATATCCCAAAATTGTCTTCGCCGAATATATCTGTTGATACTATTATTTCATTAAAATCTTCAATTTTAATGAAATCTTTTGAAGCCTGTAAGAGCCGCGCTGAAGCGCGGTTAGGCT
>CAVHIP010000122.1:0-5205 GCA_963636125.1 Oscillospiraceae bacterium
CGGAGCCGGA
The DNA here is from genome assembly GCA_963636125.1 of Oscillospiraceae bacterium. Taxonomy (GTDB): domain Bacteria; phylum Bacillota; class Clostridia; order Oscillospirales; family Oscillospiraceae; genus Limivicinus. The sequence continues at coordinate 11 of CAVHIP010000122.1, forward strand.
CTTGGTGTAAACCTGAATGTTCTTGTCAAGGTCTACGAGGTACTGAATGCCTTCGTCATGGCCGTACTTCTGAATCATGGTGTTGATAACGAGCTTCGCGGTGCCGGCGGTGTTGTAGTTGGAGAGCCAAATGAGATCTTTGTACTCTTCCTTGAGCAGATCCTGCCAATCCTGGGGAGCCTCAAGGCCGAGACGGTCAAGCTCATCCTTGTTTACCATGAAGCCGAGGATTCCCTTGTAAATGCCGTACCAGTAACCGTCCTTGTCGCGATACATGTCACCGAGCAGGTGAGATGCGTTCTCCGCCTCATAAGCCTCGAGCAGGCCTTCTGCAGCGCAGACGTTGTAAGGGTCGGTCGTGCCGCCGAACCAGACGTCGGCGGAAGGATTGCCGTTCTCTTCCTCGATCTTTGCCTGAACCTCGCCGGTGGAAAGGCGCTGATAATTGACCTTTATACCGTAGAGCTTCTCAAAGTTTTCACAGGCGGCCGCGAGATATTCCTCTTCGCAGGAGCCGTAAACAACCAGCTCGCCCTCTGCCTGAGCGGCGGCGACGAGATCCGCGTTTACATCGGACTCTGCGTAGCCTGCGGGGACAAGAGCGAGAATCATGACGAGAGCCATGAGAACCGCAAGAAATTTTTTCATGATGTTTCCTCCGTTTTATTTTCTCGGATCGGGCATATTACCCGCTTCGGAATGTAGACGTATTATACAACTCTCGGGAAAAAGCGTCAATGTTTCTGTTTGTTTTTTATATTTTCCACAAAATTTACCCTGCTCGTTTGTGCATTGTGCCGAATATATTCGTTCTCTTATTCTTCGTTCGGTATGCTCTTTTCAAGCAGTTCAAGCCGCCGTTTTATCTTCGCAATCTCCTCCGCGGTGGGGTCGGATACGTTTATCTGATCGACCTCGCCCGCGAAATTGACCTTCTGCCCGGCTATGCGCACGATTTTCGCCGGGATGCCGACGGCGGTGCTGTCCGGCGGAACCTCGCTGAGCACAACGGCGTTTGCGGCGATGCGGCTGTTGTCGCCGACCTTGAACGGCCCCAGCACCTTCGCGCCGGCGCTTATAAGCACGTTGTTGCCGATTGTGGGGTGGCGCTTCCCCGTGTCCTTGCCCGTGCCGCCGAGCGTGACGCCGTGATAGATGAGGCAGTCGTCGCCGAGCTCGGCGGTTTCGCCTATCACGATGCCCATGCCGTGGTCGATTACGAGTCTCTTGCCGATTTTCGCGCCGGGGTGGATTTCTATTCCCGTTCTGCGGCGGCTTGCCTGCGAAATCCATCTCGCGATGAAGAACATCTTATGCTCATAAAACCAGTGCGCCCTTCTGTGACTGCGGACGGCTTTGATTCCCGGGTACAGCGTATAGACCTCGAAAGCCGATCTCGCGGCGGGGTCCCTCGCCATATACGCCTGTATACTCTCGCGGAGGTCGTCAAACATCACTCGTTACCTCCGGCGAACATCTCGGTTGAAAGATAGTGATCCCCCGTGTCCGGAACAAGCGCGACTATGTTCTTGCCGCGGTTTTCCTCTCTGCGCGCAAGCTCCGCCGCCGCATGGAGCGCCGCTCCGGCGGATATGCCGACGAGGATGCCCTCGTGTCTGCCGACTTCGCGTCCCATTTTATAAGCGTCGGGAGTGCTGACGGTCATTATATCGTCAATCAGCTCTCTCTCGAGAATTTCCGGCACGAAGTTCGCGCCTATGCCCTGCAGGCCGTGCTTTCCGGCGTAGCCCTTGCTGAGAAGCGGCGATGTGTCCGGCTCCACGGCGACGATTTTTATATTCGGGTTCTTCTCCTTGAGGAAGCGCGCCGCGCCGCTTATCGTGCCGCCCGTGCCGACGCCGGCGACAAAGATGTCAACCGCGCCGTCGGTATCCTCCCAGATTTCGGGGCCGGTGGTCTCGTAGTGGGCGAGAGAGTTCGAGGGATTTACAAACTGCCCGGGGATGTACGCTTTCTCAAATCCGGCGGCAAGCTCGTCCGCCTTCGCAACGCACCCTTTCATGCCCTCTGCGCCCGGCGTCAGCACAAGCTCCGCGCCGTAAGCCGCCATCAGCTGCCGTCTCTCAAGGGACATGCTGTCGGGCATGACTATAATCACGCGGTATCCCCTCTGCGCGCCGATGCTTGCGAGGCCTATGCCGGTGTTGCCGGAGGTCGGCTCGATTATGACGGTGTTTTTGTCGACAAGTCCCTGCTCCTCGGCTTTGTCGAGCATGTAGAGAGCGGCTCTGTCCTTCGCGGAGCCTGTGGGGTTGAAGCTCTCAAGCTTTGCGAGGAGCTTTCCCTTGAGGGCAAGCTTCTTTTCGATATTTACAAGCTCCAGAATGGGAGTATGGCCTATAAGCTGCTGCGCGGATGTGTATATTTTCATTTTGATTACCTCTCAAATATTATAAATTTTTTAATTTTAAAAACAAAAAGACGACGCCAAAACGCGCCGCCGCAAACCAAGCCTTTTCGGGCTTTAAAAATAACGGCGACAGCGACATCGACAACAACACTCAAAACAGACTGCCATCATTTTCATCAACTGTCACCTCTTTTTAGAATTCTTTTATTTAACCCGCCGCGAAGCGAACAATGCGCGCTTTCACATCGGGTTTGGCTCATAATATATCTCTGCGGCGGATTTGTCAACGGTTTTCCGAAAAAAATTCGACATAATAGACAAATGTACGGCGTGGATATAATTAAAAAGTAACAAAATTGAAATTATGTTTACGCTTGTGATTGATTTATTTAACAATATGAGTTATAATGTTGTCAATCTTCTGGGTAAATGTTCGACGCAGGAGAAATCGTACGTCATCATTTTTATAAATAGGAAAGGAAGCGAAATACTTGAACGAAAAGTACAATGCTCTCTTCACGCCGTGGAAAATCGGCAATGTTGAGATCCCCAACCGCATCGTGCAGTGCTCCATGGGCGGCACTTCCCTCTTCGGCTGGCTTGAGCCCTGCCATTTTGATAAAGAGGCCGCGTATCATCTGCTCTCCAGAGCGAAGGACGGCGTAGGTCTTGTCCTCCCCGGCATGCAGTGCGTCCGCGACACCATGGGCAAGCGCTGGCTCTATCAGAACAAGCAGATGTTCAAAGAGCTCAAGCCCTTTATGGACGAATACCACAAGACCGGCGGCAAACTGTTCATTCAGCTCGCTGCGGGCTTCGGCCGCTCCATGGCCATCAACGGAATGATGGTCACCCTGCTCAAGAACAAGACTCTCGGCAAGCTGGCATCCCCCTTCCTCGATGTCGAGTATTGCTGCGCGTCCGCATCCGAAACTCCGAACCGCTGGTATGAGGATCTCTCCTCCCGTCCCATGACCAAGGATGAGATTCACGAGATGGTCGAAGCTTTCGGTAAGACCGCGAAGCTCCTGCGTGAAGCAGGCGTTGACGGCGTTGAAATCCACGCCGTTCACGAAGGCTATCTGCTCGACCAGTTCACCATGAAGAACTGGAACTTCCGTACCGACGAGTACGGCGGAAGCTTTGAGAACCGTTTCCGCTTCCCTGTTGAGATAGTACAGTGCATCCACCAGTACGCCGGCGATGACTTCCCCGTATCCCTGCGTTACTCCATCGTCTCCAAGACCAAGGGCTGGGGCAAGGGCGCAATGCCTTACGAGACCGATTTCGAGGAATTCGGCCGCGATATGGAAGAGTCCGAAAAGGCCATCAAGTACCTCGAGGAAGCCGGCTACGCAATGTTCAACTGCGACAACGGCACCTACGACGCATGGTACTGGGCGCATCCGCCACAGTACATGCCCGACAACTGCAACCTCGAGTATGTTGAGCATATTCAGAAGTTCACCAACGCTCCCTGTGTCTGCGCGGGCCGTATGGATCCCGTCAAGGCCGCCGAGGAGATCGCCGCGGGCCGTCTGGTCGCCGTCGCGATCGCGCGTCAGAACCTCGTCGATCCCGATTGGGTCACCAAGATCAAAGAGGGCCGCGAAATCGATATCAAGCCTTGTATCCGCTGCCACAACGGCTGCTTCAACTTCGCGAAGTACAAGGGCACCGCGAACATCCAGAACTTGGAAGACTCCATGCATCTTGCCCGCTGCGCTCTGACTCCTCCGACGATGCAGCATCTGCGCTACAAGATAGTTCCCACGACCAAGCCCAAGAAGGTCGCCGTCATCGGCGGCGGTATCGGCGGTATGGAATGCTGCCTCGTCCTCAAGCAGAGAGGCCATCACCCCGTCCTGTTCGAAAAGACCAACGAGCTTGGCGGTCTGTTCCTCACCGCTTCCGCGATGACCTTCAAAGAGAACGACAAAGAGCTTATCGCGTGGTACAAGAGAGAGATGGAGAAGGCCGGCATCGAGGTGCGCTACAACACCGAAGTCAACGATCTGGGCACCATCAAGAGAGGCTTTGACGAGATAATCGTCGCCACCGGCTCCGTTCCCAGAACCATGCCCGGCATCCCCGGCTTCAACAAGACCCACAACTTCACAGAGCTTCTCCGCGACAAGTCCGTTGAGGGCGACAAGATCCTCTTCCTGGGCGGCGGTCAGTCCTCCTGCGAAGCTGCTTACGATCTCGTTCTCAACTTCGGCAAGCACCCGATCATTGTTGAGTACGGCGATGACCTCGTTGCCGCTCAGGCAACCTGCCTTGCGAACACCTCCTTCCTGCGCGATGCTATGGAGTACCACAAGGTTCCCGTTTACCTCAACTCCACCCTCACCGAAATTCGCGACGGCTCTGTCACCGTCAAGAACGTCAAGACCGGCGAGACCTTCGATATCGAGTGCGACGCCGTTATCAACGGCATCGGCTTCGTTCCCACTCCCGTGGGCGAGAAGGCGCGCAATGTCCACCGCGTCGGTGACTGCGTCTCCATCGGCAACCTGCGTACCGTTATCTGGCGCGCATGGGATGTCTGCATGAAGATATAATCCCGAGATAAATAAACACAAACAGAGGCTTGCCGCGAATTGCGGCAAGCCTCTGCTGCTAGTAATGAAAAAGTATCTACCTGTTCGTCAAAAGTGGGGAATTATACGCTTTTTCTTGCAATATAGCAAAATAAATGTTATTGTGTTTCCGGCGCTGATGCGCCGGGAGCGCTGCACAACGGCAGGCGGTTAGCTACATCTCCGTAAAGGAGGTGAAGCGTATGCGGCTTACGATAACCTTAACATTGCGAAAGCTGATG
>CAVHIP010000123.1:0-5196 GCA_963636125.1 Oscillospiraceae bacterium
ACCCCGGCACAGCCGGCAAAGGCAGAGAGCTGACATATGCCGTGATAGAAGTCTTTGATAACGGCGGCATCGCCGCGACTATTAAAACATTTAATTGACATTAAATGTTTTAATCAGTTAAAATTTTCTCTAAAAGTTAGAAATAGCGGCAGAAATCACGAAATAATTGTGATTTCTGCCGCTAAAATATTTGATATCATTACCGCGCAATTTGTCTGCGGCGGCGCCTTTGCGTTTTATTCGTCTTTTCCCGTGCCGTCGGCTTCGGTGCTGTTGACGATGTCTTCAAATTCGCCTATTTCCACATCGATATCGCTCTTTGTCGTCGACTCGATGGCGCTCTTGAGAGATTCTATCTCCTCGCGCTTTTCGCCGATTGCGTCGGTCAGCGCATCGACCTGCGAGAAGAGGGATGCGTAAAAGCCCTCGGGATCGTCCTTGTGATCTTCGTAATAGAGACGACCTATCTCCTGATAAACTTTGCCAAGCTCCTCCTCGTCGTTTTTTATGCCGACGGTGAGCTTGGCGATGGCGCCGTAGCTTTTCGTGCGCTCGATGCCCTGCTCGTAAACATCTTTGACGCCGCTCGCTTCCGCCGCGTCCTTGACTATTCCGGCGATGTTTTTGATCGCTCCTGTTAACATTTCTTTGTAATCAGACATTGTGTTTTCCTCCATACAAATTTTATATTATTTTTCTTCTGTGTCGGCGTTTTCGTTATCGGTTTGCCCGCTCGCATCGATCTTTACTCGGTTGACGAACAGCTTCTCCGGCGGATGCGGACGCTTTGACTGTATAAATAAAGTTATCGCCGCCGTGACCGCCAGCGCTATCGACAGCGCCTGCGACACTCTTATTCCCGTGGAGCCGATATAAAGGCTGTCGGTTCTCAGACCTTCTATCCACGCCCTGCCGATTCCGTAGATGAGGAAATATATCAATATAACCTGCCCGTCGTATCTGCGTTTTCCCTTTTTCACGAATGTATACAGGAATATCAGGCAGCCGAGATTCCATAGGCTCTCATACAGGAAGGTCGGGTGGACGTATATGGTCGTCCCGTTCGGCGAGGTGAGGCCCATTTTGCAGAAAATATCCGTTTCGCACCCGAACGCCTCTCGGTTCATGAAATTGCCCCAGCGGCCCATTATCTGCCCGATGAGCAGACCGAGGATTAATAAATCGAGCATGGCGGCGTACGAGAATTTTTTATGCCGGCTGACGAGATAAGCCGTGATGATGCCGGCGATGACGCCGCCGTATATCGCGAGGCCGCCTTCGCGCACGGCGAAAATCTCTATGGGGTTTGAGATATAATCCTCCAGCCGGAACAGCACGTAATACGCGCGCGCGCCGACTATCGACATGGGGATGAGCCAAATGATCACATCGTATACGTTGTCCTCCGTCAGGCCGAACTTCTTCGCGTTCTTCGCGCAGAAGAGAATGCCCATGAGAAAGCCCGCCGCGATTATAACTCCGTAGAAATAGATGTTTTTGCCGAACAGCGTGAAATATGCCGGCGGATTGAGCTCTATCCCCAGAAACGGGAAGCTTATGACGGCGTCCCTTTGTATTGTCTGTATTGCCGCAGCCGCCGTGTTCATTTTTCACCCTCACCCGATTCGATTATTGATATCGCGAGCCGCTCCGGAAGAAGATTTTCCGCGATGAACTTCTCGCACTCGGCTTTTTCGATGCTCTCGCTTATCTCCACGCTGTCAAGCACCTTGCAGCCGACAAATACGCCGCTGACAACTGCAATGCAGACGTTTTCGAAATCCTCAAGTCCGCGCAGACGGGCGCCGATCATGGCGCGCTGAGCGAGCGTAAAGGCGCGCTCGTCAAAGCCCTCTTTCGAAACGCGTTCGATCTCTTTCTTGAGCTCGTCAACTACCGCCATTGGGTCCGCGCTCTCGCCGCCGATGATTATCGTGCCGGTGCCGGCGGTGAAGTCCGCCTCATAGTCAAAGTCGCGGTTGAGGAGGCCTTGACTGTATAGACGGGTGTAAAACGGGGAGGACTGACCGCAGAGCATGCGCAGAGCGAGGGAGGAGACAAGCTCCTGCCGCAATAGCGTCTTGCCGCTCTTTTCCGGCTTAAACTTCGCGCCGATGAGAAACTGCGGCGCTGAAACCGGCATCGTTTCCCGTTTTATCGCGGCGACCGGCGTGAGCTTTTCGGGCTTGCCGTAATCCGCCTCGGGCGCGGCGCGGTACGGCTCGTTTATCTCCTCGTCCACAATCTCCATTATCTTTTCGGGGTCTACATCGCCCTCGACGCAGAGCGTCATATTGTCCGGGCAGTAAAACGCGCGGTGGCATTGATAGAGCGTGTCGGCATTTATCTCCGCGATGCTCTCCACCGAGCCGGCGACTCTGTCCTTTATCGGGTGGTGGTCATAGAGCAGAGAGAGAAGATTATAATAAATCTTCGTCCCGGGGTTATCCTCGCCCATCAAAATCTCCTGGGAAATTATCCCACGTTCTTTTTCGACCGTCTCCTCGGTGAAATACGGTGTGGATACAAATCGCAGCAGCAGGCGCAGATTTTCCTCGAATTTCTCGGTGCATTGGAAATAATACGCCGTCATGTCGGCGGAGGTGAAGGCGTTCGGGTCGGCGCCGTTATTCGTGAGGGTGGTCAGCGCGTTGTCCCCGTCCGGCATGTCGAACATCTTATGCTCAAGGTAATGGGCGACGCCGGCGGGCGTGTCGAAGCTCTCGCCGCCGATGGCGAAGCGTCTTTTCGCGCCGCCGTAATTCGTGGCGAACACGGCGTAATAGCCGTTGAAGCCCTTTTTGGGGATAACGTTTACTCTCAGCCCGCTCTTTGATACGCCGGAATAAAGCCGCTCGTCTATCTTTTTATATTCGGTCTTATTCATCATCTTCGCCCTCTCCTCCTTTCAGGAAATATATCATGTCGCACTCGACGCTCTTCGCGATTTTGATAACGTCTTCCCTCGTCACGTCCCGGACAAGCTCCGCCATCTCCATCGGCCCGTAGTCGAGCCCTCTGAGCGTCTGCGACAGATAGAAGCTCTCAAGCGCCGCCGGTACGTCCATATACGAGCGCAGATCCGACGATACGCCTGCCTTGGCGGAGTTAAACTCGTCGTCTGTAATGTTGCCGTTTTTTATTTCCTCAAGCTGGGCGAAAATCTCGTTTTTCACATCATCCAGCTTATCAAAATCGATTCCGGAGGAGACCAGCATAATCCCCTTGTGGGTGTTGATTGAGGAGCTTGCGTAATAACACAGAGAGAGCTTTTCTCTTACGTTCATGAAAAGCTTCGACGTACTGCCCGAGCCGAAAACGCAATTGAACACGTTCAGCGCGGCGAAATCGGGATCTTCCATAACCTGACCGAGGCGGAAGCCCATAACGAGCTTGCCCTGCGTCACGTCCATCTGCTCCTCAAAATAACGCGGCTCCGCTTCCACGGCGTTCATGCGGATATCCGTGCCGATGTCATAATCTATCTCGCCTCTGGGCAGTGAATAGAGCGCGTCCTTCAGCGCGTCGACAACATCGCTCTTTTTCGAGCGGCCGCAATAGAATATCTCAATCGGGCTTGTCTGCAAAAGAGCGCGGTATCTCTGCGTGAGCTTTTTGTATCTTATGGCCTCGCAGTCCTCCTCGCTGCCGAACGGGTCGACCGCGAAATCCTCATAGCAGCACATTTCCTCCATGCACCGTTTCGCCGCGTAGCCGCGCTTGTTGTTGACTCTCGCGCGGATATTGTCAAGCATTTTCTCACGCTCGCTGTTCACGTACTCGGGCAGGAACAGGCCGCCCTTCGTGTTCGGCGCGAGCAAAATCTGCCCCATAAGCTCCGCGGCGTCCTTGAGCGTATCCTGATTTTCCGGCAGGAACTCTCTCTCGGGAAAGCTCGCGAAAAAGCCTACGCAGTGAATTTCGCCGATTCTGCGGACTATCGGCTCTATCGCCGCGCCGTAAAGCTCGTCCATGCGCGCGGATAGAGCGTCCATATCCGGATACTTCACCGTGCCCCTGCGGAGAACGTATGGGACAAGCGCGTTCATGGCCGCCGTTTCCTTCGAGAGCTGTGTGAGCATGGTGACGCTCATAAAGGCGGTTTTGAATTTGAAAGACTGCAGATAATTCAGGGCAACCCCGTCCATTATCTCGATTCTTGAAATATCCACTCTGCACCTCCGCATTTTTATTTTCTATTATTTTACCACATTTTTTATTCAGATGGTAGTATTATAAGTATCTTTCCCGATTTTTTCACACTTCCGCAATAATCGGCGATTCAACCGATTGACACGGAATGCTTATGAGAATATAATCTGTTTGAAATCAGCGGAAGCATAGTTTCCTGTACGGAGAAATATATGAGAGAACTGACGATTGACGATTTTAATATTGCGCTCGCGTCCTCCGCGCCCGTACCGGGTGGAGGCGGCGTCGGCGCGCTCGTCGGCGCGCTCGGCGCGGGGCTTGGCGTTATGGTCGGGGAGCTTACGATCGGCAAGAAGAAATATGCCGAAACCGAGAGCGAAATGCGCGAGATAACCGCCGAGGCTAAAAAAATTCAATCGCGGCTTCTGGAGCTTATAGATGAGGACGCGAAATGCTTCGAGCCTTTGAGCCGCGCTTATTCTCTCCCCAAGGATGCGCCGGAGCGTGATGAGATTATGGAAAAGTGCCTCGTTCTCGCCGCCTCCGCGCCGATGGAGATCGCGGAGCTCAGCTGCCGCGCGATAGAGCTGTCGGAGAAGTTCGCCAAAATCGGCAGCGCCCTCGCGATTTCGGACGCCGGCTGCGCCGCGGAGCTTTGTCGCGCCTCGCTTAAATCCGCCGCGCTGAATGTATATGTGAACACGCGCCTCATGAAAAACCGCGCCGCCGCCGAGGAGATGAACAAAAAGATTAGAGAAATGCTCGAAAAATACGTTCCGCAGGCAGACAAGACCTACGATTTTGTCGCCGAAAAAATAAAATAAAAAAATTTTTTGATAAAGTTGTAACTTTCACGATGTTCGCGCATCTATTAAGTGAAAAGGCAATAGCGCATAATGCGTCAAGAGCAGGCGGCGAGAGAATTTGGGTTCTGATGACGGAACTTTTTTGCAGATATACTTTGTGTATTTCAAGAAAAAGTTCCTAAATCAGGGCGCAAATTATCCGTCGGATGCCGCAGACGTATTGTGCGGTGTTGCCTTA
>CAVHIP010000124.1:0-5191 GCA_963636125.1 Oscillospiraceae bacterium
CTGTAATGAATTGTGGCTGTATTTTCAATCTGTTATCAGTTGGGTAAAGGCTACATTCCCAACATTCCGCAAAAAGCTAATGTCCGGGCTTGATTGGGGCATTTTCTACAACAAATACGGCACTGCCGCACATGACCCCAAAGCATACGAAAAGCGCATTGTTGAACTGCTTGACGATGAGGACGTAAGCAATCAGAAAGGCATTTATGAATATCTGCTTGACGGCAACGAAAAACATTTAAGCATTCGTGCGTTTAGCCCTAAAATGGCGCGGACTGCATACGAACGGCAGAAAGGTATTTGTCCGAAATGCGGCAAGCATTTTGAAATTGAAGAAATGCAAGCCGATCACATTACCCCGTGGAGCAAGGGCGGCAAGACTATCCCGGAAAACTGTCAAATGCTTTGCGCAGATTGCAACCGCCGCAAGAGCAACATATAAACTTCAAGCGTCTGTCGCACTATGCGGCAGGCGTTTTTCTTTGTCGCTTGTCTTGCCCGCTGTCGCTTATTATCTATTATCTTTCAATATCCCTTTGCAGATTTAAGCGACAAATAAGCGACAAGCCACAAATTGCAGTGTTACAAGACCACAAGAAAGCACAAGATATAGTAAGATGGTAAAAGAAAAGCCCCGTATTTGGTATCAAAATCAAATACAGGGCTGTTTAGATATACTCCTTTTCGAACCGCATCCGGTCAAGAACTGTATTTCGGTCTGAAAAGGCATGGCGTCAAGGTTTTGGTTGAATTGGACATAATTTGGCGGTATAATAATAAAATAAGAATATTTCGCGATTATGGGGAGGGTGAAAATGCCCGATAACGAATGTATGGTTTCCGTGCTTTGCACTGCTTACAACCATGAGCAGTATCTGCGCGAGTGTCTGGACAGCTTCGTTTCGCAGGAGACGGATTTTCCCTTTGAGGTTTTGGTGAACGACGACTGCTCCGTCGATGGCACCGCCGCGATAATACGCGAGTACGCGGCGAAATATCCGCAGATAATCCGCCCGTTTTATCAGGAGAAAAATCTCTTCTCGGCAATCGGCATGCCGGGGCTTTTCGATAAGGTCTTCTGCCCCAACGCGAGGGGGAAGTATATTGCCCTGTGCGAAGGCGACGACAAATGGAGCGATAATAATAAGCTGCGGCTTCAGGTCGATTTTCTGGAGAATCATCCGGAATATTCGGGCTGTGTCCACAACACGACGCTCCATTTCTGCGAAGATTCCACCGCCGACAGGGCGCTGATTTCCGCGAAGGGCGACAGGGACGTCGGCTTTGAAACCGTCATCACGGGCATGTCGAACGCGTTCCACACAAGCTCGATTCTCGCGAGGCGCGAATATATCGTCTCCCCGCCGGACTTTTATTATACCGCCGGCGCTCACGGATTTACCGATTACGCCATCGGCCTGTGGCTGACGATGAACGGCAAGGTGCGTTTTCTCGACAGGGAGATGTCCGTTTACCGCATAAGCAGCAATCCCGAGGCGTGGAGCAGCAATCTGGGCAGGAGCTACGGCAAGCTCAGGGAGTTTGTCGAGGGCGAGGTCGCCATGATGGAGACGATGCTGCCCCGCCTCGAAGGGGACAATCTCCGCGCGGCGGAAAAGGAGCTTACATTGCGCCGCTATGAGCTTTACGACATCACCGGACAGGTGGACAAGCTCTATGAAAAGCCGTATCTCGACATTCTCAGGGCAAAGCCGTTTTCATACCGGCTCAAGACGGGGATAAAGAAAGCCTTCCCCGCATTCCACGCGTATTACCGAAAAAAACAGGGCTACGGGGATTAAAATTTAATGGACAACGGACAGAAGGTTTTTTCAAATCTCATATGGCGCTTTCTTGAACGCTTCGGCTCGCAGCTGGTGTCGATGGCGGTGCAGATTATTCTCGCGCGCATGCTCGATCCGGCGGTTTTCGGCACGGTCGCGAAGGTGACGCTCATCACGTCCGTTCTGCTCGTCTTTGTGGACAGCGGAATGGCGAACTCCCTCATACAAAAGAAAAATCCCGACGATCTCGATTATTCGTCGGTGTTCTACTTCAACGTCGTTTTCTGCCTCGTTCTGTACGCGCTGCTGTTCGCCTTCGCCCCGCTCATCGCCAAGGGCTATAAGGACGAACAGCTCACCGCGATAATCCGCGTGCTCGGCCTGACGGTTGTGGTCGCCGGGGTAAAGAACGTACAGCAGGCATATGTCTCCAAAACTCTGCAGTTCAAGCGCTTTTTCTTCGCCACCCTGGGCGGAACCGTATTGTCCGCCGCCGTCGGCATCACGATGGTCTACATGGGCTACGGAGTGTGGGCGCTGGTCGCGCAGCAGCTCACGAATGTCACCGTGAACACCGCCATCCTCTGGCTCACGGTCGGCTGGAAGCCGAAGAAAATGTTCTCGTTCGAGCGGCTCAAGGGCTTGCTGAGCTACGGCTGGAAGCTCTTGGCGTCCGGACTTCTGGACACTGTATACAACAAACTCCGCGAGATTATCATCGCCGTCAAGTATACCGACGCCGATCTCGCCTTCTATAACCGCGGCAATTACATCCCGAACATTCTCGTCGAAAACATAAACTCGTCCATCGACAGCGTGCTTCTGCCGGTGCTCTCCGATAAGCAGGACAGCGCCGAGGCCGTCCGCGAGATGACGCGGCGCGCCATCAAGGTCAGCACATATGTGATGATGCCGCTGATGATGGGGCTTGCGGTCTGCGCCGAGCCGTTCGTGAGATTTCTGCTGACGGAAAAGTGGCTGCCGTGCGTGCCGTATCTGCGCATATTCTGCTTCTCCTACGCCTTTTACCCGCTCCACACCGCCAATCTCAACGCCATCAAGGCGGTCGGCCGCAGCGACATGTTCCTGAAGCTCGAGATAATCAAGAAGGTTATCGGCGTGCTTGTCCTGCTGGCGACGATGAACTACGGCGTGTACGTCATGGCGCTCAGCCTCCTCTTCACGAGCGTGCTGGCGCAGATAATAAACTCATGGCCGAACAAGAAGCTCCTCGGCTATTCCTATCCCGCCCAGCTCCGCGACATGCTGCCCGCGATCGCGCTCAGCTGCGTCATGGGCGCTCTCGTCTACCCGATACAGCTGCTCGGTCTCGGCGATCTGCCGACGCTGCTCATTCAAGTGGCGGTCGGCGCGCTCGTGTATATCGGCCTCTCCGCGCTCTTTAAGGTGGACACTTTCAACTATATCCTGTCCGTGGCGAAAAAGCTTTTGCATAAAAACAAGTGATTATTAAGTGATTATTAATAGAGGAAAATCATATGGCAGACGTAAAAAACATTCTGGTTCTCCCCGCCGGCACGGAAATCGCGCTCGAAATAAACAACGCGCTCAGATACAGCAAGTTTGTCAAGCTCTACGGCGGCACAAGCAGACCTTGCCACGCGGAATTTGTCTACGAAAACTGCGCCGAGGACATTCCCTATCCCGACAGCGAGGATTTCATCGCGAAGGTCAACGAGGCGGTGGACAAATACCGGATAGATTACATTTACCCCGCGCATGACAGCGTCCTGCTCCGCCTCACCGAGGCGCAGAGCGAGCTGAGAGCCGCCGTTGTCACGTCCTCTCTCGAAACCGTAGAGATAACCCGCTCGAAGAACAAGACCTATGAATATCTCTCCGGCGCGTACTATCTGCCCAAGACATATAAGAGCGCCGACGATGTCGAAAGTTTTCCGGTGTTCATAAAGCCCGCGGTCGGGCAGGGTGCGGAGGGGGCGCGGCGTATTGACAGCGCGTCCGAGCTTGCCGAGGCGCTCTCCGACGGCACGGAGTACGCGATTTGCGAATATCTCCCGGGCGAAGAGTTCACGGTGGACTGCTTCACCGACAGGCACGGTAAACTCCGCATCGCAAGTCCCCGCACGCGCTCGCGCATCCGCGCCGGCATCTCCGTGCGCTCGAGAAAACTGCCGTGTACGGAGGAGATAGAGAAAATCGCGGAGGACATAAACGGCCGCTTCTCCTTCAACGGCGCGTGGTTCTTCCAGCTCAAGAAAAACGCGAAAGGCGAGTATCGGCTGATGGAAATCGCCCCGCGCATCGCCGGCACAATGTCCGTCACGAGAAACCTGGGCGTGAACATGCCGATGCTGACGCTCTTCAACATGTGGGGATACGATGTCGACATCATAAACAACGGCGGCGAGCTGCTTCTCGACCGCGCGTTTATCTCCAGATTCGAGACAAATCTCGACTATGACAACGTCTATGTCGACTTTGACGACACCATCGTCGTGAACGGCAAGGTCAACGGCATGCTGATGATGTATCTCTATCAGGCGCGCGGCAAGGGGAAAAAGCTCTTCCTCCTGACAAAGCACGCCTCCGATATCGACGAGAGCATGCGGAAATACGCGATTTCTCCCCTGCTTTTCGACGAGATAATCCACATCCCCCAAAACGGCAGCAAGGCGGAATATATAAAGCCCCGCTCCGTTTTCATCGACGACTCGTTTGCCGAGCGCAAACTCGTATCCGAAAAATGCTCCGCCGCCGTCTTCGACCTCGACATGATAGAAAGCCTTTTGGATTGGCGGGTATGAAAGGTTTGGAGTGTAGAGTTAAGAGTTGAGAGTTAAGAGTTAAGAGAATGAGAAATTAAACAGGCTTTAAAGCCTCCCCTGCGCAAGGGTAAGTGAGCGTCCAAATCTCCGATTTGGCATACGCGAACTTATGCCGAGGGCAGTTAAGAGAATTAGAAATTAGAAATTAAGCGGGCTTTAAAGCCTCCCCTGTGTAAGGGGAGGTGCCGAGCTTGCGAGGCGGAAGGGTTGTTGACCGGCTGAAAGTTTGCAAAATGCGGAAAATTATGCGCAAATGCCGAGATTTATTATCGGAAACGGCAAATTTATGAGAAGAAGCGACAACCCCTCAGGCGCTTCGCGCCAGCTCCCCTTGCACAGGGGAGCCTTTAAATTGCCCGTTGTCGGACGCTACTGCAACAAATCCCCACTATCGGCAAACTTGACGCTTCCGCTTTTAAAGCCTCCCCTGCGCAAGGGTAAGTGAGCGTCCTTCATGGCTCCCCTGAAAGGGTAAGTGAGCGTCCAAATCTTTGATTTGGCATACGCGAACTTATGCCGATGGCAGACTTGTCTGCCTCGGTAGTGCTGTCAGCGTAGCTGACTGAGGGGTCACAGCCCCATGTACAATGATCGGCGTGA
>CAVHIP010000125.1:0-5185 GCA_963636125.1 Oscillospiraceae bacterium
TGACCGGAAATATCTATCAGACACAGCAGTATATGAGACACAGCAACCCCGCGACCACGGAAATATATTTACACAACAAGACCGATAGGCAGGATGCGGAAATTGCGCAGAGACTTTACAACTACTTCCACGGCAAAGAGAGCTGCGCGGAACATTGAGACATTCCCGGAAATCGGAACGAAAATTAAACCAAAAGTTCCGCAAAAAGTTCCGAGACGAAAAATGAACCTTTAAAAGTTCCAAGTTCGCATTGAAGTTCATACCCGAGGCCGAGGAAAGCCCCGGAGCCGAGGCAATGGAGCGGATAGAAAATGCCGCAATGATATTTCCCCTATTGGGAACATTTCTAACCGCTCCAAAGCCGAGCAGATACCCCGAAAAAGGCGGCCGGAGAGTTCCTAATTAAACTAATATTGAATAGCTTAATTAAGAATTGACCACAAGAAACGCGAGATATTTAACAAGTTACTCCACGCATTAGAAGCGTAATATGTATAATAAGTGAAAATCAAAGGAAGTGACACGATGCAGATTATAACCATAGCGAACCAAAAAGGCGGCACCGGTAAGACAGCGACAGCGGCGGCAATCGTACAAGCTGCGGCCCACAGCGGGAAAAAAGTTCTTGCGATTGACCTTGATCCGCAAACCAACCTATCATTCGCGCTGGATGCCGGAAGCCGCGGTACAAGTTATGAGCTATTAGCCCAAAAAATACCGGCGCGGCGATTGATACAGAACATTAACGGCATTGACCTCATTCCGGCAAGCATGAACCTTGCCACGCTTCAGAGCGCACCGGGAAGCGCAAAGAGACTTGCCACGGCATTGGAGCCGATAAAAGGAAGATATGACCTTGTTATCATCGACACCCCACCGACACTCGGAGAGCTGCAGTATAACGCACTTCAGGCAAGCACCGGCCTTATAATCCCACTCCAAGCCGATATATATGGATTACAGGGATTGCGGCAAATGGCAGACACCGCCGAGCAATTCGGAAAATCTAACCCGGCATTGACCATCCTCGGAGCCGTTTTAACCCGATATAACGGACGCAGTACGATTGCAAAGCAGATGCGGCAAACGATAGAGAACACGGCGGCAAGCATGAATGTTCCGTTTTTAGGAGTTATCCGAGAGGGCATAGCAGTCCAGGAATGCGCAGCCTTAAAAGAAAATCTTTTTGAATACGCTCCACAAAGTAAACCGGCACAAGATTATATGAACGTATTTGAAAGCATTATCAGCTAAAATTATCACAAAAAAGGAGATTGGAACAATGACAGTAAACACTACCGCCCAAGCCCCCGAAAACATCTGCGCCGATTTTGCCATGCGCTGCAAGGGCGACAGTATGATTAATGCCCGCATTTATGACGGCGATATCGTTTATATCCACCGGCAACCCACCGTTGGCAACGGTCAGATTGCGGCCGTACTTGTCGATGGCGAAGCCACTTTAAAGCGCGTTTATATTTACGATGATCATATTATTTTTGAGTCAGCAAACCCACAATATAAACCCCTTATTTATTGGAATGACGATATGGAAAATATATGCATTCTCGGACTTGCTGTTGCCTTCACCGGCGCAGTGAAATAAAACATCACACAAAAGGAGATTGAAACAATGGCAGTTAAAAAAAAGAAAGATTACACAGTGAACGCAGCAGAAGCTACCCCGATTAATGAGACAATAGAAACCGTTACCGCGACACCGACACCGAAAGAAATTGAAAGACGTTCACGCGATAAGGAATACACCGCCGAGGAAATTCAGCTTGCGAGAGAGCAGGGAAGGACGCGAGGCCGGAAAGGCGTTAAGGCCTTGCGGATCAACGTCGCATTTACCCCGGCGAACCACGAATATTTAACAATAATGTCACGAGTACGCGGCGAAAGCCTCACGGACTTTTTGAATTACATCATCAGTCAAAGCCTGGTAGATCATCGCGAGATTTACGAAAAGGCAAAAGTGTTTATCGAAGAATTTGATTGACCGGTTTTATTAATCCGATACCACCGATAAAGGAGAACCCGACATGACAGACGAAAATACCACTACCCCCGGCGCAGCAGATCCGGAAGACGGTAACACCGAGGCCACCGGCAATGCTCTTGACAATTTCGAGGAATTTGAAAAATTTGCCCAAAAATTTTTCATACCTATCTATAGGAATGTTCCTAAAGATTTTCCGCAGAACATTGATATAACAAATACCGGTGAAATCTTGAATGCCTTAGAAACAAAGATAAACTGCCTTGATAACACGAATTACGTATTACCCACCGTAACGGCAATGATGAAGGAAGTAAAAGGCATATTTCTAAGTTCTATTTGGCAAATGGCAGAGCTTATACAATCGTCTGACTTCCAACGAATTGCAAAGCTACTCCCCGATATAAGCGATTGGATTAATCCGCGCTGCCAATATTTTGCAATGTCTGATTTACTCTTTATCTGCCAAAAAGAGAACGTGCGTGATATGCTCCCAGATATAGCCGATGCTATTGAGAATCTTAAAAAACAGCCGGAACATGAAAACTTGACGTTCGCAGAATTTGTTTTATCCTCAGGCGATCAACACTCACTTTTTGCACAAATATTCGATAACTCACCACTAAAGGATGATACTTACCCGACACCGGAGCAGGAAAAAAGCGCGCCCACAGCAAAATACCGGACAAAAAAAAGGGCAAAGGCAGAAGGTGCTGTTACAAAAGCCCCTAAAGACCTTGCAATCCTCACAGCAAAGCGTTTTCAATACAGCATGAGCTTTTACCAAGCCGGTGATGCATACTTACAGCAACTCCGAGAAATGGAAGGTTTACGGTTTGAAGATGGAAAACTGTTTTTTAACGATGCTGAAGTGAGCCAAGCAGAATTAAGAGACCTTAGAACAAAAGAGGGAATTCAGAACATAGATCTAATGACATTGCGCTTCTACTATTCCCTAATTTTTCATGAATTTCAAAAAACAGGCAACTTACAAGATATTATTGCAGTCAGTGTGCCTGTGCTTACAGGCCGAAATAATCCTAATAATGCTGATGTTGAAGCAGTCATTGAAAAAGTACAGAGCTACCACAATATCACAGGCGTTATAAATGATGAAAGCTATTATCAAGTGCTAAACTTTGAGTATTACGACAAAGAAACCAATATCATAGCTTTTAGCAGCCCTTACATGAACTACGTTATAAAAAAGGTTTATAATGTATCAATAAAAAGAGACAAGTCAGGAAACCCCTTATTTAACAAATCCGGCGAGCCTATAGTGCTTCCCAGCTATTCTTTTTTGATTGACAGCAGCATAGAACGCGAACGCAACAAAGCCGCCGCTGAAAATGTTGTTATTTTAGTCTCCCTTATAGAGCAAGCAGGGAACAATCTACCGCGCATAAAAGCATCTACTCTCATAGAACGTAATGTACAGCTTGCAGAACGCTTAGCGAATTCTTCAAACCCCCGAATTTTATTGAAAAGAACTTTCACTAAAACATGGGAACTCTTAAGGAAAAAAACCCGACTTGAAGCAGTTTATAAAGACATTAAGCTACCTGATCCCAAAAATCCCGCATTCATTCCTACTATAGGGAATTTAGAAGAAATCGTTTTTGAATTCCCACACAATGGCAAAGTAAATCAACCATAAAAAGGCAGGAAAGTGTTCCCAAAAAGGCAGGAAAGTGTTCCCAAAAAGGCAGGGAAGTGTTACAAAAAGGCAGGGAAGTGTTACACGCCATAATCAAAAAATCCTGTATTTATGCATGTTTCAGCCACATTTTTTTTCTCTAATACTTAAGTAATTTAAATACTTAAGTACCGCAACGCCCGCTTCCTTGACGGGCGGGCATTGCTCATTTATTCTATTGGCAACGGAAGAAGATCCGTTGGCCTTTAAAAGAAAAATCAGCCCTTAGCAAATGGCCGAAGCAGAAAGAAGTAACCAATGGTATATTCATCTTCCACTTGCGAAATTTCGTTCCCCAACTATCGGATTATCGTTCCCGAGCAAAACCCCGAACCCCTTGCCGCTCTAAGCGTGAACGGCATTTCAAAAAAACTGTATATAAAAAAGTGTGCCACCCCCGGCAGAGAGTAGCACACGACAGACGAACCGACAGAATTAGCAGAACCACCAGCTAAAGCCCGCCGGATGTGAGCATTGTAACACATTCATCTTCCGGCGGCAAGACGGAAAAAAATTTATGAATGGAGTACAGACATGATTAGTGAGCGCACATTACTTGAGATCCGGAGCCGCTGGAAAGAGATTTACCCCCCCGACAAATCCGGCAAAGGCATTATTTGCCCACTGCCTGACTGCGACAACGGCAAAGGCCAAACCGGAGACGGTATCAGAGAAAATCCGAACGCGTCAAAAGTCGGAGCCTTGAAATGCTTCAAATGCGGATTTTCCGGAGATATTATCGACCTCATTCGGGAAGATCCAAACAATAGCGCGAACACATTCACCGAGGCCGTGAAATACGCTGCGGATGCGCTGAATATCCGTATAGATGAACAGGACAACGCATATACAGCCGTTAGACGCGATGAGAGGCAGCAGAATGAACGGAACGCGCAAAGGGATGTTAAAGCACAACGAAATGAAAACGGCGCGGAAAATGCGCTTAAAATCGATTATACGGCATATTACCGTGAATGTGCCGAGAAGATAACCGCCCCCGAGGCAGTCTCTTATTTATCGGCACGAGGCATAAGCCTTGAAAATGCGCAAGCTGCAGGAATAGGATATGACGAGAAAGCAGATCCGGCGCACAGCGGCCACCCATGCCCGCGGATTATAATCCCGGTTACATCAGAATTTTATATCGGCCGCGCTCTTGATCCTGATGCGCCTATTCGATACATGAATACCAAAACGGAAAGCGGCATATTCAACGCTGCTGCGCTATGGGCAGAAGATGCGACAACCGTTTTTGTTGTAGAGGGAGTATTTGACGCGCTCGCAATCCGAGAGGCCGGAGCCGAAGCAATCGCATTGAATAGCACAAGCAACTATAGAAAACTATTAGAGCTGCTGCAGAGCCGCCGGACAAGCGCGACCATTGCGCTATGCCTGGATAATGACCGGGCGGGAGAAGCGGCAACAACGAAACTGCGAGACGGATTGAAGCAGCTAAACACTTCCACGATTGAGGCAACTAAGGAAGT
>CAVHIP010000126.1:0-5037 GCA_963636125.1 Oscillospiraceae bacterium
TCCGCCGCCGCCGTATCGATTTCGCTTTTCTTTCTTCTGATCGGTCTGAACATCGCTTGTATCCTCCGAAAATCCTTTTTATTTTGCCGAATTTATCCGATTTCCAGATAATCGGCGAGCTCCTGCACGGTTTTGAAATACAGCTCGCTGTTTTCGCGCATGAAGCTCTCTATCTCGCTTACGTCGCTGCTCCAGCCGACGGCGGCGAAATCCGTCCCAACGGCGCGCGCCATGTCGTAGCCGGGCTTGAGATCGTCTATCATGAGCAGATCTGCCGGCGTCAGCGAAAAGCGCCGCATTATCTCCAGCAGGGGGTACGGGTTGGGCTTGCGCCGATCTATCGGCTGCTCCCAGCCGAAGACCGCGTCCGGAGAGGGCAGGGAATTGGCCTCATAGTCCCGCCGGATGTTGAAATCGAACGAGTGGGACACGACCGCGATATATCCGCCCTCCGCCTTCTGCCGCTCCATTATCTCGCGGATGCCGGGATAGGCGCTCGGGATATGCTCCTTCACATAGCTCTGCCAGAAGCGCGTTTCGTCCTCAAGGTCGGCGTCGGTCATGCCGTAATCCTCCCTGCACATCTCGATAAAGCCGGGGGCGAAGTTCTTCCTCATGTACTCCTCGAACGAGCATGTCCGCCCGGGGAAACGCAGATCGAGATACGCCTGAAAGCAGGGGTGGTGTATCGTCGCGGTGGAATTGACAACGGTGTCGTCATGGTCAAAAACAAGGCACTTATATTTCATGCTCACTCTCTTTCTTCCGTAAAAATCAACACCGCACAACTGCGGGACGCGTTATGCGGTGCTGTCTCGATTTATTCGTAATTTTGAATTATCCGTGTCTATTAATAATTATATTTAATAGAACGTGGCGACGGGATCGGCGGGCGCTTCGCACTCGGTATGCTCGATATACGTCAGCACCGGGCCCTTGCGGTTGTACGCGCGGGAGAATTTCCAGTTGACCTTCGCCGTGAGTATCATCCATGTGTCGTCCTTCATGCTCTCCGCGCCGTCCCAATTGCACGCAAAGCCCGCGAACTGTATATCCTCCACGCAGCATGTCATGACGTGCCTGCCGGCGACAAAGGTATGCGGCGGCATTTTCGCCTTGCGCAGCGCGCGGCACTTGAAGCGCACGATCTTGTTCTCGTACTTCTTCGGCTCCTCGCCGACATCCCTGTACCACTCGGCAAAATCGTCGTCGCCTATCTCGACGATGGGCGCGTCAAGATCAAAGGGCAGGGGATCCTGTATCTCGTCATACTGCACGCGGCCGTCCTCGAACTCATAGGCGATATCCGCCCTGCGGGACGCGGCGCGAACCACCTTGTGGAAGTCCATCATCTCATAAGAGGGCTTGAAGCGGTTGAAAATAACCAGCTCCGCGCTCTTGAGCTTGTCGTACACGAGATTTCTCATGTTGCCGTTATAGGTGAGGAAGGTTGTCGCGTCGGCAAACATGAACTCCTGATACACCATCCAGCCCTCGGGCATGGCGTTATAGAGCTTATCCAGCATCCACATGCCGTTGTACTCGATAACCACACGCTCCGCGCGCGTCTCCGCGAGATACTTCGTGAGCGTCTCGGCGGTCAGGTCGTCGGGGGATTCTATCTCGCGCACAAACACGCTCTTGTCGGCAAACTGCTCGGGCGCGTATTCCTCCTCGCCCTCCTCGCAGACGAGAAGCAGCGTGCGCTCGCCGTTGCAGAAGCGCTTGTCCTCAAGGGTGGACTGTATGAACTTGGTCTTTCCGCTTTCAAGAAAGCCGGTAAAGAGATATACGGGAATATCGTTGCTTTTATTCAACCTCGAACAGCTCCTTCAGCGCTTTTTCGTTGAGTTTTGAGCCGATTACGCAGAAGCGGCCGGTCGCGGCGGCGTCTCCGCGGCGGATATCGCACTCCTCGGGAACATAGTCGAAATACAGCCAATCGCCGTCGTTCGCGTCCACTATGCCCTTCGAGCGCAGCACAACGCCGTACTTCTCGGAATCGTCCAGCGCCTCAAGAATCTTTCTCAGCTCCGCCTCGCTGAACTTCTTCGCCGTCTCGCTGCCCCAGCTCACAAACACCTCGTCGGCGTGATGATGGTGATGATGCTCATGGTCGTGATCGTGGTCGTGGCAGCAGCACTCGTCGTCGTCATCGTGATGATGATGTTCGTGGTCATGCTCGTCCTCGTGGTGATGGTGGCAGCACTCATGTTCCTCGTCATCGTCATGGTGGTGATGGTGGCACTCGTGCTCATCGTCATGGTGGTGGTGGCAGCATTCGTGCTCATCGTCATCGTCATGGTGGTGGTGGCACTCATGCTCATGTTCGTCCTCATCGTCGTCGTCGTGATGGTGGCCGCAGCAGCAGTTGCCGTCCTCGTCATAGTGATGATGGTGATGCTCGTGGGTTTCATGCTCGGCGTTCTCCATCTCGCGCTTGAGAACATCCTCGTCCATAGCCTCGCGGATAACCTCGCCGCTTATCTTCGCCCACGGGGTTGTGATGAATCTCGCGTTGGGGTTAAGCTCCTTGAGCATACCCAGCGCGGTCTTAATCTTCTCCTCGGAGACGGTGTCGGTACGCGAGAGGACGATAAGGTCGGCGCTCTCAACCTGGTCGTTGAAAAATTCGCCGAAATTGCGCATATACATCTTGCACTTGCCCGCGTCGACAACGGTGCACTTCGCGCCTATCTCCGCGCCCTCGACACGCTCGACAGCCTTGGCGACATCGCTGAGCTTGCCGACGCCGGACGGCTCGATAATGACGCGGTCGGGCTTGTAATCGTCGATAACCTTCTTGAGCGCCTTCGTGAAATCGCCCACCAGGGTGCAGCAGATGCAGCCGGAGTTCATCTCGGAAATCTCCACGCCGGCATCCTTGAGGAAGCCGCCGTCAATGGCGATCTCGCCGAACTCGTTCTCTATAAGCACGAGCTTCTCGCCCTTGTAGCCCTCGGCGATCAGCTTGCGTATAAGCGTGGTCTTGCCGGCGCCCAGAAAGCCGGAAAATATATCTATTCTTGTCATTTGAAAAAACCTCCGTACACCCGCCCGCTCCGCAAAGCAGACGTTATTTTATCTAACAGAGTATTATAGCACTTTCTGCCGGAATAACAATTAAATTACTGTAAACTACTTAAAAAGTGAGGAATGAGGAGCGACACATTAGCTCCTTATTCCTCACTCCTCATTGAGCATAGCTCCTCACTGATTTACCGCTTCGCCGTTTACGTAGAGGGTATAGCCGTTGGAGATGATTTGGTCGGCGCTGCCGGCGAAGGAGGAGATATACGTGTCGGCGGTGAGCGTCCATGTGCTGTCGTCCTCAAGCGTGACGGAGACTTCGCCGAGCTCCTCGTTCACGCTCTCGCCGAGACTGTTGCGGATGCTGCCGGAGAACGCGCCGGTGAAGGCGGAGCCGTTTTTCAGCGTCAGGCTGAGATAGGAGTTGCTGCCGACAAGGATGTTGCCGGAGATAGTCTGCGCGTCGCACACGAGCTCCGCGCGGTTTTCGGCGCCGCTCCAGCCGTCATCGCACACGGAAAGCAGTATGTTCTCCTCGTCATCGTTCACGATTTCCGTGTTCGAAAGCGTGATGACGGCGTTCGTGTTCGTGACATGGAAGACATGCCCGCTCCGGCTCTCAAGGCGGCCGCCGTTCATCGTGAAGGAGGATGTGCCGGAATCCGCGTCGCCCGACATGGATTGGTAGATGTTAATCGAGTCAAAAAAAGTGGCGTTGCCGTTGCATTGGGTGTTGTTCGCGGTGAGAGAGCAGTCGTTGAGGGTTATGGAATTCTTGCCCTCTATGCACACGCCCTCGGAGAGTTCGGAGGAAAGCTCCGCGTTCGAGACGGTGATGTTTGCAGTGGAGTATATCGCCGGTGAGCCGAGGCCCGTTGTCGCGTAGCTGCCGCCGTCAACGTTCACTGTACCGCCGCCGCGGTCTGTGCGGATTGCGGCGGAGGAGCGGCCGGAGGTGGAAATCGTCAGGTTGCTCGCGTTGGTGATGCCACCGCCCGTGGTCATGATGCCGCCGGCGTTGTCGCCGGTCGTTGTGATGACGGTGTCGGAGATCGTGACGCTCGTTCCGTCACCCTCCGCGCCGTTTTGACCGCCGTTGCCGCCGTAGGAGAAGACGCCGTTGGCGCCGTTGGCGTCCGTGGTGACGCTGCCTCCGGAAATCGTGACGTCCGCGCCGCCCATCGCGAGCGCTGCCGCGTTCACGCCGTAGAAGCTGCAGCTGTCGCCGCCGTCGGAATCGCCGGTTTTGGTGACGGTAGCGTCCGTTATGGTCACGCTGTCGGAGGTGTTGATAAGAACTGCGTTTTCATCGGAGGTTTCGGAGACGTAAGTCTCGCCGCTTGTTTCGCTCGCCTCGGTAATTTCCGCGGCTCCCTTATAGCTCACGTCCTGCGCGCCGCCGCCCATGCCGCCGAAGTCCGCGCGGTTGCTCTGCCGATATTCCGAAATCGCGTCATAATCGCTCTGCGTGATGACATTGTTTTCCAGAAGCTCTGAGAGTATATCCTCGGAGATGAACGCCCCCGGCATCTGCGGCATGTCGCCATCGGGTTTCTCGGGCATATCGCCGCCTTGCTCGCCGTTCGGTTCGCCGTCGGGCATCTGCGGCATGTCGCCATCGGGTTTCTCGGGTGGCTCGCCGTCGGGCATCTGCGGCATGTCGCCGCCCATGCCGTCCGAAAGGCTTATCCCGTTCGCGTCGAGATAGGCGACAATCGCGTCAAGCGTATCCTGTGAGATAACGCCCTCATCCGCAAGATATCGGAGCCGGTCGCCGGCGTCAAAGTCCGCCTCCGCGGCATAGCCGAAGCTCGCCGTGAGCGCGAATATCATGGCGACTGCCAAAATTCGTTTTATTTTCGTAAAAATCATAATAGTTCCTCCCTGTTGATTGGTTGAATAACCGATTTGCGAGTATCATACTATTATTTCCTTAAAATTTTCAATTTTAAGGAAATCTTTTGAAGCCTGTAAGAGCCGCGCTGAAGCGCGGTTAGGCTTCAAAAG
>CAVHIP010000127.1:0-4914 GCA_963636125.1 Oscillospiraceae bacterium
ATTTAAAAGCTCCCTTTGTACAGAGGAGCTTTACACAAACGGCAAGCCGAAAAATTGTCGTTCTCGTACTGTTATTTTAATATGGCAAATTCCCATTTGAGGAGTTATTTGATGTCGATGATATCAAGCAGGGCTTCCTGCAATACCTGAGAAAAATTAACGGATTTTTTTTCGGCGGCTTCGTTCAGCCATGAGGGAATTGTAAGAGTTTTTTTAACGGCTTTCGTTGAGTTGGCCTTTCGGTATGCCAAAGTATCAGCCATAATAAGCGTTGAATACTGCCCTTCTTCAAGATTCAGTTGCTCAATCGGTGTCGGATTGGGGATTACTTCGCCGTTATCTTCCATGAAAACAAGCTTTGCGCTCAATACGTCGGATGCCATTTCCAGCGCGTCAACCGTATTTTCGCCTTGAGTAAAGCAGTTTTTAAGATCGGGGAATTCAACGGCGATACTGCCATCGTCTTCGTCGAAAATTGCGGGAAATGCATATTTCACAGTGTTTCACGATTCCTTTCTGCGCAAATGCGCCTGTAATTACGTGGGTACGGATAGGAGGGTTATTATCTCTTATCCGATTTAATTCCCGCGGCCTTTAATATGCTTTGGAGGGTCTTTGGCTTTATGTCCTGCCCCTTGTGCCGAGGAACGGGAAAATATTCTCCGGTAATGGGACTGTAAAACCAATCGTGATTGGCGCGGTGCTCAATGCACAAAACGCCGTTTTCTTTAAGCAACTTCAAAAGTTCGCTGCCTTTCACGGAATTCCTCCTTTCTTTATCGGCAAAATAAATATAGCACGTGTTTATACGTGTGTCAAGTGGCGAATTGAAATGAAAGGGTAATTATTTTGCCGTAGTGATAATAAACCATGACATTTAGGGCAATACCGCATAATGCGGCAAGAGCAGATGGCGAGAGAATTTGGGTTCTGATGACGGAACTTTTTTGCAGATATACTTTGTGTATTTCAAGAAAAAGTTCCTAAATCAGGGCGCAAATTATCCGTCATGTGCCGCAGGCGTATTGTGCGGTGTTGCCTTAGACAAAGTTTTTCACTTTTTACAAATTTTCGCTGCGGCAAACAATCCCTCAGACACTGCCGTAGGCGGATTTACCGAGGCAGACAAGTCTGTCTACGGCATAAGTGCGTGTATGCCGTCAAACCTGCGCCGGATACGGATCGAGTATTAGGCACATGCCGATGGGACTTGCCCGAATTCGCTTCGGAAAACGCAAAACCCCGAAGATTATTCTTCGGGGTGGAGTGTTCGGAGATTATTCAAGAACAAGAGGGCTGTTCGGGTCGATTGGGGTCGGCGCGAGGGGATCTGCCGGCTCGCGCGGCTGAAGCTGTTCGATCGAGCGGGTCGGGTTGATCGGGAAGGTCGGATTATTCGGAATCGCGACGCTGACATTTTCGGCATTCGCCTTGTTTGCGTCGGGTCTCTTTTTCCCCGTGAAGCGAATGCGTCCGCCGCTCACATTCTCAAATTCCTCGTCGTTCAAGGGCACTTTTTTCTCGTTATTCATGTTTGTTCTCCTTTTCCGCTGTGTTTTTTCTTGTTTGCCATTACATACGCCGTCCGCACCGAATTGTTACAGACTATCCGCGCAGTCGAAAAAACAGCCCGAGAAATTCGGGCTGTTTTTATGCGGCTCATTAAAATTGAAGATTTTAATGAAATAATAGTATTACAGAAAGATCGGTATGTGCTTGGTCGAGACGGCATCAAAAGAGCTGTTGCCCTTCGAGCAGAACGGAAAAATCGGGAAGAGCGGATTGGTCGGGAAAACCGGCTCGTTCGGATCGGTCGGGATTATCGGGTCAATCGGCATAATTTTTGAGGTCTTCTTGTTCTGCTCATCATCGCGGAAGGGGTCGATTATAATAACCGGGCTGACCGGCAGTCCGCCGCTCACCTTCTCAAATTCCGCGTCGTTTACGGGTGTCGCTTTCATGTTATTTGTGTTATTCATGTTCGGTTCTCCTTTCCTGTTATATGTTCCGCGTCCTCTCGCGGGTTTTACGGTGTTGAAATTGTTATCAGATTAGTATGAATTTGTTTTCGGGCTTCTCGGTCGATGCGCCGGTCGTATTGTCCGGCTCCTTTTGGGTCTTGCGGGTCGGGTCGATAGGGCGGTTCGGGTCAATTTTGATGCCGCCGTTGACCTTTTCGATTTCCGTGTCGTTTACGGGCTTTGTGTTCTTGTTACTCATGTTCTTTCTCCTTTTTGATTTTGTTTTTTTATTTCTTGCGGTGTTTTTGTTTGTTTGACATTACATACGCAGACCATGCCGGAATGTTACAGGAAAGCTTCCGGCAATACCGCATAATCCGCCTCTCTTAACAAACTGTGAACATTTCATAATTTTTCGGGGCGGCTATTGACAAAAATATTGGCGGATGATATATTAGCACTCGAACAAAGAGAGTGCCAACAGATGAGCAAGGCGAGTGCTAATCTCCCGAAGGTGATAGAATGACTGTCAGCGAGAGAAAAAAGAAAATACTTGCGGCAGTCGTGGATGAATATATCCGCACGGCCGAACCGGTAGGCAGCAAGCATATCGCCGAGAAGGCAGGGCTTGGCTGCTCTTCGGCGACGATACGCAACGAGCTTGCCGAGCTTGTAAACATGGGTTATCTCGAGCAGCCGCACACCTCCGCCGGCCGCGTCCCCACCCCCGCGGGGTACAGGATGTACGTCAACGAGCTTATGGAAAAGCAGAAGCTCTCTCTGGAGGAGACGGAGGAAATAAACAAGCGGCTCAACGTCAAGCTGCAGGAGCTTGACGACACGATCAGCGACGTAAGCCGCCTCGCCTCGCAGATTACCGATTATCCCGCGCTTGCCCTTACCACACGCGCCGCCGCCACGATTAAGCGGTTCGACATCATCTATGTTGACGCGAACACTTTTATAATAGTCGTCATGCTTTCGGACAACACGGTCAGCAACAAGCTTGTGCATCTTCCCGTGTCGGTGACGGAGCAGATGATGAAAAAGCTCTCGGTTTTGTTCAACGCGAATTTCGTCGGAATTTCGGAAGACCAGATAACCCCGATTCTGATATCCTCAACCGAGCGGGCGGCGGATGACACAATGGGCATCACCTCCGTTATCGCCTCCTTTGCCATCGAGATTCTCTCGAAGGCATTCAAGCCCACGACGTTTATCACCGGCGAGAACAGGCTTCTCAATCAGCCGGAGTACAGAGACCCCGACAAGGCGCACCGGCTTATGAGTTATCTCTCCGCCGGAGGGCATCTGCTTCCGGAGCAGGGTTTGAGCGCGCTGAACGGCAACGGCGTGCAGGTGCTTATAGGGCCGGAGAATGTGGCGGAGGAGCTGAAGGATTCCAGCGTTGTCATCGCGACGTATGACGCCGGCGACAACACAAAGGGCCTCATCGGTGTGGTCGGGCCGACAAGAATGGATTATTCAACAGTCGCGGCAAAGCTGAGCGCGCTGGCCTCGGAGCTGTCCAGAAGACTCGGCACGGGGGACGCGCCGCCGGAGGGAATGCACAACAAGCTGATTCTCGGCAATCCCAAGCCGCCGGAGAAATAAAATAAGGAGATGATCCGAATGAGCACAGAAAACGAAAAGAAGGAAACCGCAGCTCAGGCGGAGGAAGAAAAAGAAAATACCGCACCCGAAAAGAGCGAGGAAGCAAAGCAGGAAGCTCCGGGCGGGGAAGATAAAAAGAACGAGAAGTCCAAAAAGGATAAGAAGGCCGAGAAGAAGGAAAAAGCCGAAAAATACGAAAAGGAGAAAGCGGAGCTTCATGCGCAGGAGCTTGCGGAGAAGGATGACAAATATCTCCGCCTTGCCGCCGAGTATGACAATTTCCGCCGCCGCTCGCAAAAGGAAAAGGAAAATCTTTACGGCGATATCAAGGCGGATGTGCTCGCGAAGTTCCTGCCGGTGTATGACAATCTCGAAAGAGCGCTGAAAACCCCCACCGAGGACGAGGCGTACCGCAAGGGCGTCGAGATGATAATGGCGCAGTTTAACGCGACCATCGAAAAGCTCAATGTGGAAAAGATAGAGAGCCTCGGCAAAACGTTCGATCCGGCGGTGCATAACGCCGTTATGCATGTGGAGGACGAGACGAAGGGCGAGAACGAGGTCGTCGAGGTCTTTCAGGAGGGCTTCAAGATCGGCGACAAGGTGATTCGCTTCGCAATGGTCAAGGTCGCGAATTGATTTCCCCGATGAGGGCATAATAAAAACGGACAAACCGGCATAACGCCGTTTGTTATATAAATTCAGTTAAAAATTATTTTCGTTATATAGGAGGATATTAAAATGAGTAAGATTATAGGAATAGACTTGGGCACAACCAACAGCTGCGTGGCAGTTATGGAGGGCGGCGAAGCCGTCGTTATCCCCAACGCCGAAGGCGCGCGTACAACTCCGTCCGTCGTCGCTTTCGCGAAGACCGGCGAGCGTATGGTAGGCCAGGTGGCAAAGCGTCAGGCAGTCACCAACCCCGACCGTACCATTTCCTCTATCAAGCGTGAAATGGGCTCCAATTACAAAGTCACCGTTGACAACAAAGCGTATACTCCTCAGGAAATTTCCGCGATGATTCTTCAGAAGCTCAAGACCGACGCGGAAGCGTATCTCGGTCAGACCGTTACGGAAGCCGTTATCACCGTCCCCGCGTACTTCACCGACGCTCAGCGTCAGGCGACCAAGGACGCAGGCAAGATTGCCGGTCTCGATGTCAAGCGTATCATCAACGAGCCTACCGCGGCCGCCCTTGCGTACGGTCTCGATAAGGAAACCGACCAGAAGATTATGGTCTACGACCTCGGCGGCGGCACGTTCGATGTCTCCGTGCTTGAAATCGGCGACGGCGTTATCGAAGTTCTCGCAACCGCCGGCAACAACCGTCTCGGCG
>CAVHIP010000128.1:0-4911 GCA_963636125.1 Oscillospiraceae bacterium
TCTTGCCATAGAGACATTTGCCGCTCCGCGCAGCCGGACCCTTCCATTCCCACGGACCATCTGCGTCATCTGCAAACCACAATCCAGCTGCGCACAGCTCTTCAACAGAGAAGCCGGGAATCTCATTCTGAAAGAAAGGCAGGAATCCATAATCTTCAACAGCGGCAATCAAATCATCAACGCTATACAGTTGTCCGGCATATCTCTCTGACATTTTGATTACCTCGTTGCCTTTGAATATATTTCCAGCGGTAAGGCGCCGATATGACTACGGTATCACCGCCATAGCTAAGCTCAGGAAAGCTTTTTGGAAACAAACCGTGTATACTCGCAAACCTCGCTTATAGTTTCACGACTGCAGTGAAGCAATCCCATAAATTCAGCTATAGAATGTAAGTCATTTTTGATAGTTTCTGCATCGGGAAGGTTACTATCCATGTGAGCCCATCTGTTTCTTACATCAACTATTTCTTGCAATTTGTCTTTATCTGAATTATTCAGATACATAAAACACGTGAAATTATACCAATTGTTCTTCATAATTCGCAGGAGCGCTGCAAGGTCAAACTGATTCAACGACATAAAATGTTGCTCATAAGCGCGTTCACGCTGCTCGTAGGTCAAAGAATCAATAACGCAGTTTTCCCACCAGCTATTTGAGCATTTAGGAAGATAGTGCTCCAACCATGCAACAAGTTTGAGCTGTACAGTGTGCAGATATATGTGCATATGGCTGATAATATCTGCGGTAATGTCATTTTGAAAGCTTTTGAGCTGTGATGTTTGCTGTTCTTCAAGCTCCTTGACCTTTGTAAGCAAGGTCTCATTTTCTGTTGATATTCTACTGATTTTTTCTTGCAAACACTGTTGCTCGGCCGAACTTTCCGTGACTGAACAGATCAAACTCTCTCTTTCACGGCGTAGTACCTCTAAATCTGCCTTTTGCTCTTCAAGAACTTGTCTGGCTTGCTCTAATGATCTCCTCGTTTTATCAAGCTCAGCAAGCAATTCGGCATGTTCTTTTTCAAATGCGGAATTATGATCCGCTTGAGGAGTATTATCTTCCGGGAAAAGCGAGACAATAAGTGGCTCTGTATCAGCGAAATCATTGGTATTTTGTTCATCCGGTATTGTAAACTCGGGAAATGAACATTGGCCCGAATAGTTCTTCGCCCACATTTTTTCGAATACGATCCAGCCTCTGCTATTCAGCAAACCAAAAGCTGAGGCTTCCTCTCTCAGCCTGCTGAAATTCACTATCTGCTCCGGATGATTGCTGAGATATCGAACTGCCGTTGCCAAGAAATCCTCGAAAATTCTTTTTTGCTTTTCTGCCGTCGCGTCATCGTTGCTATCGTTTCGATTTAAGTATGAAAGAAAATGCACCGGATTTTGCAAAATAATGCAGATATCATCCGTGCGAATTTGCGCCGAAACAAAAGCGTGGCAAATCCAATCCGGCGCGTTATTATCCAATTCCAAAACACTTGCCAAGTTGTCTTTGGCAATGTCATATCTCCCAAGTTGAGAGTTAATCATAGCGAGAATTTTTATGGCATCCAAATACAATTCTTTATTCGCTCGGAACGTCAATCCCAAACGGGTGGAATTGTTTAGTGCCTTAACAACGGAATCTGCGTCAAAGTTCTCGGCATCGAATTTGCATAGGATTTTGGCGCACCAATAATAGTCTTTCCATGAATAAGATACTGTGCCTCGGGAAAGAAATGCTTTGATTTTTTGAATATCTTCAGCGGAGGGAGTACTCAAATATAAAGCTTCGAATTGATTCATTTCTTAACCTCTTTGCAAAGTTGTTGAATTTCGTCGCTATGATGCTCAAAATATCTTTGATAACTCTGATAGCCCTGATTACTTGAATAGAATTTTCTTCCTGCTGCTGCATCAAACGTTTTTTCCTTCTCAAAATAATTTGAGAGCAATTTCTTTATGGAATTGATATTAGATTTAACATCTTCAGCCCGACAAAGCTCGAAGCGCTGCTCTTTTTCCGCCATCTGAATTGTTATCACAATCGGCTTTCCGGCTTTGTATATTTTTTCGGAAAGCGCATCAGGACAGATTTTTTTGCAGATGTCTTCAAAAGATTTTTCCGCCGCTTCCTTCAATAAATTATAAGACGATTTGCAGTCGTACCATATGCAAAATTGCGGTGTAATGCCGTAGACAGAGGTCGAATTTTCAACATTGGGGTTGCAGAATTCTTGACTGCCTCCTGCCGAGGATACCAAAAAATCATTTTTGTATTGACTGACTGTTATGTCAGAAAGGCGGCGCTCCAATTGCCGATTGCTTTTTATAATTCCGCTAAGCGGCGCCATCCCGTGGTACCAACCGAACATCATATATGCATATCTGCGCTCTTCCTGCGGACGATCATTGCACACTTTGTTCAAAGAATCAATATTATCCGATTGGTCGAGAAATGAAAACAGAGCCTGCAAGATGGGATACTTTTCCAGCTTGTTTAGCGCCGCATTTCGGTCAAATTCAGTGCGCAAATAGATATATCTGTCTATTGCCTCAAACGCTGTGTTAAGCTCTGCTTTGGTTTTGTCGTCAGCTGAAATCGCCTCAATGCACTTATCGGCTATCAGGCGGAACAATTCTCTATCAACCAAAGAGCTCGTTTTTTGTGCGCAGAGGCAGTCTTCAATTTGCTTTAATAAGGATTGCCGGAGCGTCTCTTGCTCTGCTTCTGAATATTTGTCGCATTCTGTCAGGAATGGGCTTATATCGTCTGCTGAAGCCTCGGCAAGCGCGTCGTTTGCCGCTTTTTGCGCTATGGTCTTCAAAACTTGACCGTCTCTGTCTAAGAGGCAAATAACAGCGCTGTCTAAATTTGCTCTGATTCCGTTGTAATACCAGTTTTCTGTCGCTTTTATAAAATAATATGCAGAAGCCTTTTCCTTATCTCGCCGTATTATGGTTTCCAGCATTGATGCGGCGTTTTCCGGAGTTAAAAATTCATCTGCTTTGGCGGCCGCTGATGATATAAGCTCTAAGGACAATCGTGAATCTTGTTTAGCTTCATTCGCTTGTAAAAATAAATCCTGCGGGAACCATAGATCCGGAGAGGATCTCATAAAGAAACGCATATCTTCTTCGCTCGCAAAGAGAATGGCGCTTAAATAACATATCGGTATTTCGCCGTATATAAATGCGCCGATGCAGCTGTTATCGGATTCACACCGATTTAGCGGAATTAATTCATCTGAAAGGGAAATTTCGCCGTTATCTATGCTGATTTTTTGCGCGGCAATAGGTGATTCGCCGCCTGTGCTGCAGTCGTCAATTTCAAGAATGACCGGGTAGTAAATGTCTGACGTGCCCAAATTGAGCAGCTCGCTATCAACCTTTTCTTGCGTTGTGAATATGGCGTTGTTTGCCATAAAGCTCAGAGAAGGCATGGCAAAGTCTCCCGCCTTGAGAGCTTTGCACATGATGGAGTTGTGCATCAGCGCGTGATATGCTTGGTTCTTATTGCAATAAATATAGTATTTACCCATATTATTCGTTTACGCCCCTCCATCTCAGCACATCTCTATGACCTGCTAACGGGCTAAATATATCAATTTTTTTTGTTGTAACTTTCTCATCAAAGTAGAAGCAGACCAATTCTTTTGACGCGCGTGTAGTTGCGACATAAATAATATTCTTGTCCAAATTTTCGTCATTTTTCGATTTGATACATTCACATCTTGGAATCAGTACTCCGTCAAACTCTAACCCCTTCATTGTGCTAAAACTAAGGACAAGTACGCCTTCTTTGTCAAAATCCGGATTAGCAAATCGGGTTTGAGGCTTGTACATATCTACCTCAGGATCGCCGGGCCTATTTAGGCATAGCCGCAGTTCATCGTATGTTCTGTTTAATGCGCCTGGATTTACAAATACGCCGATATAGCGGCATCCGTGCATTTGATTTCTGATATATCTCACCATTTTAGATGTAAGTTGCCGAGGAAAATCGTTCCCATAGCCGCTGCATCGAACCATTTCCGGCTTGTGGTTGATGCTATGTTTAGGAGTAGCTAAATCTCTGCCATTACTGTAAAGCTTTGCAAAATCGAAAATTTCCTTCGGATTCCGGAAGTTTTCATGCAATGTATATCTCGTGAAAACGTTAAGCGCTGAAGCGACCTCTTGGTAGGTTGTGTGAGTGTCCGCTATTGTTTGATTTTCATCCATAAAGCAGGATATGCCGCTTGAAATGATGCTAAGTGCCTCTATAAGTTTGATGGGAACATCCTGCGCCTCATCGATAATGATGTGGTCATAGTGCGCTTCGACTGTTTGAAAATCCTGCTTAATTTTTGGCCAGTCAAATGTAAACCCATCGCCGGAAATAACAGGAGGATGGTGACCAAAGTGCTCATCATAAAATGCGTAGATCCAACTATGCCATGTTTTCACTTTTGCCTTCAGCCCTAACCTGTCAACTGCAGAGGAGATATACAGCATTAAAGGCTTATTGTAGACAAGCAGAAGAACATTCATGTGTGCTTCACACATATCCGATGCGCGATAAACAGCTAAGACGGATTTTCCTGTTCCCGGGGCGCCTGTTATGACGTGATTCCTGTCTGCGGGAAGATTTAAAATTGTTCTCTGAGAAACTGTCAGTTCAGAATAATTAGGTATTATGAGGGGCATGGCTTTTTCTCCTTTATTAAAATTTTCCGGATTTATATTTTGATTATAACAGATAATTACAAAGGCCCTTGATGTTTTTTGCCGGCTGATCCTCTGACATTTTGACTACCTCATTCCCATTTTTTCGGTCAGGCCGCCAAGGCTTTTGTCATACTGCGCCTGGCTAATGGCTCCCCGCTCAAGAAACATATCGAGCGTGGCTTTCTGCTTCTTGTACAGTTCTTTTTTCTTTTC
>CAVHIP010000129.1:0-4895 GCA_963636125.1 Oscillospiraceae bacterium
CGGCGGCTATTAAAACATTTAATTGCCATTAAATGTTTTAATCAGTTTTCAGTATCACTCCTCACGGATAAAAAAAGGCTCCGGAGCTTTGCTCCGAAGCTTTTTTATATATAATTTATCGTTATCCGGCAGGTGCGGAATTCGTCCAGGTGGGAGAACTTATAGTTGAAGCTGCCTCTCGCGGAGCCTCGCCAGCGCGCCATGACGTTGTTTATGTTGTTGACGAAGGCGTTGAAATCCTCCGTACTCTCAAATTGCAGATACGCCGCCTCTCCGTCGGCAAGCGCGTCCAGCTTCTCGAACAGGCGCTGTTCGTACTCTTCGCCCGTATACACAAACTCGCCCCTGACGCAGTGATAGCTGTCATTCATGTTCAGACTGCCCGGCAGCTCGAAAAATCCCGCGAACGAGACGTTTTCCGGATACTTCTCGCGTATCCAGAAGCGTGAGACGTTGTACGCGGCGTAATATTTATAGTCCCGCTCCGCGCTCATGACGTCGTTTGTCACGTCAAGGTCGTAATACTCCCCGTCGATACACACGATGTTCCACGCGTGCCCCACGGCGTTGGCGGAGGTTGTCCCCGCCATGACCATGCAGGGGATATCCATCTCCTCCAGCAGCCACTTCATCGCGAGGCTTATCCCGTCGCACTTTGCCTGCCCCTCGCCGAGCGCGCCGTAAGCGTTGGCGGAGCTTGCCGCGTTGAAATTATAGAAGCATATCGACGTGAGATAGTCATACGCCGCCAGCTCCTTCTCGCTGTCGCTCTTGCCCTCCATCGATTCCGCAAGCGTCCGCGCCTTTTCCGCGCACACGCCGTATTCGGTTGCAAACTCCTGCCGCGTCAGGACGATCGGCATCTCCGCCGAGACCACCCAACCGTCCGCGTCGGCGGTAAAGGATATTTCGCCCGAGGTGGAAAATTGCAGCAGCTCCGGACAGTCATAGCTCATTATGAGCGCCAACTGCGAAAACTCCTGCCGGTTCATCTGACGGGGGAAGACGCATGTCGTCTCGAAATTGCTGACCGCGCTGTACATCGCGCAGAAATTCTCCAGCAGACGGTCATCGAGCGTGTTGAGGTAGTAGCGTATCTCAAAATGCGGAATCAGAGATGCCGCCTTGAGCTGAGTCGGGGTATAGTTGGCGATGGCGGGCGCCTCCGTCGGCACGGGGACGGGCGAGGGAGTTGCCTCCGTAATAACCGGCGCTTCCGTCACAACCGGCTCCGCCCTTTTGGAGGCTTTGCTTGTCTCGTTGAAGATGAGGAACGCCAGCAGTATCCCCGCCAGGACAGACAGCGCCGCCAGCGGCCACGCCTTCGGCTGCTCCTTCTGCACGCGGATGACAATTCTCAGCGGCCCCTTGACGATCTCTCCGTAGTTGGCGTAGAACTTCGCCTCGTTGACGTACAGCACCATGCCGTCGTACATCTTCTTCGGCAGGTTCACGCGCATCGGCTTCGGCCCGCCCGGATAGCGCAGAGTTGAGGTACAGCCCTGCCGCGCCTCCTTCGACGAGACATAGAGCGTCACCGTGGGAATATTCGGTTTTTTCCGTTCGATCGCCGCGCCGCAGACAAGACAGTAATCCGCGTCCGGCTGCAGCTCGCTTCCGCAATGGGGACAAACTCTCATAAAAATCTCCGTGATATTTTCGTGGCGGCTCAATCAGCCTGAGTTTTAATCATACCACAAATCACACGGAGAAAAAAGAAAAATATGTAAAAGCGTCAATATTAACTGTCTATGCCTCCCCTAAAGGGGAGGGGAACCGCGCAAGCGGTGGAGACGTCACAGAGCAGCGAGGAATTGAAAAAAAAGTTGAGATTGAAGCGTGTGACCCCTCAGTCGCTAAAGCGACAGCTCTACCGAGGCAGACAAATCTGCCTGCGGCATAAGTTCGCGTATGCCAAATCGGAGATTTGGACGCTCACTTACCCTTTCAGGGGAGCCATGATATAAAGCGTTCGCGTCAGCGAACACCATAACTCCTCACTGTTTATTCCTGTTCCGCGAAATAGCGCTTTTGCGCGTAGGCGAAGCGGTCGTTGAATTTTTTCGCGGCACGTTTGCTCAGCTCTTCATCGGGGGCGAGCATGTCGAAGGCGTGCATGTCGGTGTGGTAGATATCAAGCTCCGCCGGGATGCCGCAGGCTTTGAGGCGCTCGATATACTCCACTGTCTCGGCGAAAAACGGCTCCCCGTCGCCGACGAAGGAATAGGCGGGCGGCAGGCCGGAAAAATCGGCAAGTCTCGCCGGGGCGGCGTATGGGGAGAGCGAATCTCTCCGCTGCCCTCGGAGATAGCAGCGCCAGCCGAGGTGATTTTTGCGCGTGTTCCAGACTCTGCCGTGATTATCTCTCGATGTGTCCGTGTCGCGGTCATCGAGCATGGGATAGAGCGGCATCTGAAAGGCGATGTTCGCCGCGCCGGTGTCCCGCGCCTTTACGCAAACCGCAGCGCACAGTCCGCCGCCTGCGCTCTCGCCGCCGACCGTCAGCTGATTTTCCCGAATGCCGAGCTCCGCGGCGTGGTTTTTCATATAGAGGAGCGCGGCGAAGCAATCGTCCAACGCGGCGGGATATGGAGATAACGGCGCGAGGCGATAGCCCGGAGAGATGACAACCGCGCCGAATTTCTTCACCAAATCGACCGCGCGGGACATGTGAACCATCTCCTTCATGCCGAGGATATACCCGCCGCCGTGAATCCACAAAACGCCTGTCGCCAAGCCGCCGGAGACCTTCGGCGAGAGTATGAGCGCGGGAATTCTGCTTTTTCCGGATGGGATATAAATCTTTTTGACGAGAATATCGCCGTCGGGCTTCATGGAAAACATGGTAACCCCACCTCCGCAGGTTTGATAAGGGCATTATAGCACAGAGTAAGCGAAAATTTAGGAAAATCTGTAGTCGACTATAGATTTTCCTAAATGCGGAAAAAGCGCTTTTTATTTTGTCTCCGTGATTGACAATAACATCACAAGGTAGTATAATCCAAACATAACCGATGTAAACTCAATTCATCGGAATTATCCCCGATCGCAAGGCTCAATTCGTACGTGTTCCCGATTGTTCTGTTGCGGCGGTTTTCTTTGGGCAACGGAATGTCCGGCATGCGGCGCGGGCGGATCTTTTGCGGGAAGGGAAAAATGTAAGGGAGAAAAAGTTATGTTTTTTCAGGTTTACGGAGAAACTGCCGGCTGGCAGCTGCTCGGATGGCTGCTCGTATTCACGGGGCTGGTTGTTGCCAATGAAATCGCCCGCCGCACCAAGGCCGGAGGCATCGCGTGCTTCATCGTTATTCCGCTGGCGCTGACGATCTATTTCATCGCCATCTACATCGGCGCCGCGAACGGCGCGGAGTGGGCGCTGAATAACGACACCTATGTCCACATGAACAGCTGGTTCCACTACGCCAAGCTGTACGCCGCCACCATTGGCTGCGTCGGCTTCATGATCCTCAAGTATCAGTGGGGCAAGCTCGGCAAAGCGCACTGGTTCAAGGCTTATCCGTTCGTGATTGTCGCGATCAACATTCTCATCGCCGTCGCTTCCGACTTTGAGTCCGCCATCAAGTGCGGC
Organism: Oscillospiraceae bacterium; assembly: GCA_963636125.1. Classification (GTDB taxonomy): domain Bacteria; phylum Bacillota; class Clostridia; order Oscillospirales; family Oscillospiraceae; genus Limivicinus. The sequence goes on from CAVHIP010000129.1 coordinate 3,590, forward strand.
TCCCTGTCCGGCGGCTGGTGGTTCTCCTCCGAAGGCGTATGGCTTTACGGCGGCTGGTGGAACCTGCTCAACGGCATCGCGGGTCTCATCAACATCTTCTGCATGACCGGCTGGTGGGGCATCTACTCCTCCAAGGACAAGAGCGACATGCTCTGGCCGGATATGACATGGGTCTATGTCCTCGCGTACGATGTGTGGAACTTCGAGTACACCTATCTGAATCTGCCCACTCACTCATGGTACTGCGGTCTCGCGCTTCTGCTGGCGCCGACCTTCGCGGCAATGCTGTGGAACAAGGGCGGCTGGATTCAGAACCGCGCCAACACCCTCGCAATGTGGTGCATGTTCGCGCAGGTCTTCCCGCTCTTCCAGGATAACAGCCGCTTCACGACCGTTCCCACCGTGTACGGCGAAGGCGGAATAGCCGCATCCATGGGCAGCGCAATGCCCACCGTTGCCGAACCCACCGCGCAGGGCATAATCGCTGTGCTTGCTCTGGCAATCAACGTGGTCGCTTTCGGTTATATCCTCAAGCGGGCGCACAAGCAGAAAATCAATCCTTGGAAGCAGGAAGTCTTCAAGGATACGCACGATTACATCGAGGCTATGGAAAGAGCGTAAGCAAGTCATCAAAATCCCCGAATTTTCCGAAATTCGGGGATTTTTGCGTCTTTTGACGGAAAAACGCGAAACAAGCGCCGATTCCTTGACTTTTACCCCCCCATGCCTTATACTGTGTAACAGAAGAGTACAACAGAACGTATAAACAACCAAAAGAATAAGAAGGTGGAATATCAATGAAAAAAATCACAGCGCTTGTTTTGTGCCTGGTAATGATCTGCTCATTCGGTTTTGCGCAGGCATTTGCGGATGAAACCGCAACCGAAGCTGAAACAGAGACCGCGACGGTTATCATTTCCGAAGCTCCCATTTGCCTCGCTTATGCGGACGGCGGCGCGACGCTTGAGGTGCTGGACAACTCCGGCGATTACGTCAAGGTCAAGACCGCGGACGGCGTAGAGGGCTACGCGGACGCGAGATGTCTCAACATTTTCAAGGTCTCCGGCACGGCGAAGGTCACCGCGGAGCGCGCCGAAATTTTCGCCGAAACGCTCAAGCAGGGCGACACGGTAGAAGTTATCGAGCGCGGAGATGATTTCACGAAAGCAAAAGCGAACGATGTCGAAGGCGAGATCGAAACCCGCTTCCTCCGGTTTGCCGATGAGGAAGAGTATCAGACATGGACCTGCTACACCGCTCCCGACACCAAGGTTTACGACAATCCCTATCTTCGCGGCAGCGCGAC
>CAVHIP010000130.1:0-4780 GCA_963636125.1 Oscillospiraceae bacterium
ATTTATAATTTTCTGCTATTATAATCGTCCATACGATAAATGTCAAAACAAGTCGCAGCCTTTTCCGGATTTTGCGGACTTTTTCAACTTTTTCTTGCAATAGTTTCCAAAATGTGATATTCTGTATATTGCTGTGAATGGGAAAATAGCGTTTCAACATCCGGCAGAGAGTGGAGGTCAGCGGCTGAAAGCCTCCATAGGGTGCTTCGCTTAGTTCGCCCGGGAGCGTCCGAGTAATCATCGGCGCGTGGGATGCGTTAGAATCCTTCAAGCGCGGCATATCTGTGCCGAACGTGGGTGGTACCGCGGAAGTTCTGCTTTCGTCCCATTTGTGGGATGGAAGCTGTTTTTTTGCCCTTATTTCAGGCAAAGCCGTACAATATACCCAATACCCATGCAAACATTGTTTAACTTTATTTTCAATAGGAGAGACGCAATGAAAGAACTCATGCAGGGGCTTAGAGATGCCTCTATCAAAGCAATCGGCGAATGCGACAATATTGAGCTGCTTGAACAGCTCAGAGTGAAATATCTCGGCAAGAAGGGCGAGCTGACCGCTATTCTCCGCCAGATGGGCAAGCTTTCCGCGGAGGAGCGCCCCGTTATGGGTCAGCTTGCGAACCAGCTTCGCGCGGATATAGAAAACACGCTCGACGCGCGCAAAGCGGAGCTGTCCGAAAAGCTCATGGAGATGAAGCTCGAGGCGGAGGCTGTGGACGTGACCATGCCCGCGGAGGCGCCCAAGCTCGGTCATAAGCACCCAATGTATAACGTTCTCGACCAGATAAAGGACATCTTTATCGGCATGGGCTTTGAGGTTATCGACGGGCCCGAGGTGGAGCTGGCAGAGTACAACTTTACCAAGCTCAATATTGACGAGAGCCATCCTTCGAGAGAATGGACGGATACCTTCTATTTCACCGAGGACAGCAATATTCTCCTGCGCACGCAGACGTCCCCCATGCAGGTTCACGCGATGGAAACCAAATCCCTGCCCATCCGCATGATCGCGCCGGGACGCGTTTACCGCAAGGATGAGGTTGACGCGACGCACTCTCCAATGTTCCACCAGATAGAGGGCATGGTTATCGACAAGGGCATCACCATGTCCGATCTCAAGGCGACGCTTAATCTCGTCGTCGAAAAGATTTACGGCAAGGGCACGGTGACCCGCTTCCGCCCGCATCACTTCCCCTTTACCGAGCCGAGCTGCGAAATGGACATTCAGTGCCACAAGTGCGGCGGCAAGGGCTGCCCCACCTGCAAGGGCGAGGGTTGGATCGAAGTTCTCGGCGCCGGCATGGTTCACCCGAAGGTTCTGTCCGGCTGCGGCATAGATCCGGACGTATACTCCGGCTGGGCGTTCGGCATGGGTCTTGAGAGACTTGCAATGGGCGAATATAAGATAAACGATTTGAGACTTATTTTCGAGAACGATACCCGCTTCCTCGAACAGTTTTAATTCATAGATTGGAGAACAGATAATGAATCTTTCAAGAAAATGGCTCAATGAGTTTGTTGAGCTTCCTTTGGACGAATATGACGACAGAACCTTTGCCGAGGCCATGACCATCTCCGGCTCGAAGGTTGAAGTTACCGAAGATTTAAGCAAGGAAATACACAACGTCAAGGTCGGCAAGATTCTCTCTATTGAAAAGCACCCCAATTCCGACCATATGTTTGTTGTTCAAGTAGATGTCGGCGCGCAGGAGCCCGCGCAGATCTGCACCGGCGCATGGAACATCCATGTCGGCGATCTGGTTCCCGTCGCTCTTCATGAGTCGCTTCTGCCGGGTGGAGTTGAAATCACCGCGGGCAAGCTTCGCGGCGTCGAATCCTATGGCATGCTTTGCTCTCTCAAGGAGCTGAACATGACTCTGCACGATTTCCCGTATGCCGAAATCAAAGCCGCCGCCATTCTGGGCGACTATAAGCCGCTTGACCCCGAAAAACCTTCCATTCCCTCCGATATCCACAGCGGAGACAAGATTTTCGGCACGGTCTATGCCGCAGAGGTGACCGACGTTATACCTTACGATGACGGAAAGTGGACGGCATGCGTTGATCTCGGCGCAAGACAGCTCTGCTGCGTTACCGACTGCCGGAACATCCACGCCGGCGACATGGTAGCGTTCAACACCGCAAACGACACTATATGCACTCTTGCGGATCTTCACGCGAAGCAGGAAGAGTTCCCGCACTGCATCGAGGACGGCATACTTGTTCTTCACGAAGACTGCAAGCCCGGCGATGATGTGGGCGTTCTGCTCGGCATGGACGATCACATCGTTGAGTTTGAGATTACACCCAACCGGCCCGACTGTCTCTGCGCAATAGGCCTCGCGCGCGAAGCCGCCGTGACCTTCGGCAAGGAGCTCAAGCTGCACACGCCCGTCGTCAAGGGCACTCCCGGCGCTAACATCAACGACATGGCGAAGATAATCATAGAGGATACCGATCTCTGTCCGCGCTATACAGCCCGCATGGTCAAAAACGTCCGCATAGCTCCGTCCCCCGCGTGGATGCGCGAGCGTATCCGCAACGCAGGCATGCGCCCGATAAACAACATCGTCGACATCACAAACTACGTTATGCTCGAGTACGGACAGCCGATGCACGCATTTGACTTCTCCTGCGTCAAGGATCACGAAATTCACGTGCGCCGCGCGAAAGATGGCGAAACCATCACCACCCTCGACGGCACCGAGCGCAAGCTCACCACAAACATGCTCTGCATCTGCGACACCGAAAAGCCCGTGTGTGTTGCGGGCGTTATGGGCGGCGCGAACAGCGAAATAGTCGGCGACACGGATATGGTTCTGTTTGAAAGCGCGAACTTCAACGGCCCGTCAATCCGCCGCACGGCAACCGCCCTCGGCATGCGCACCGACGCTTCGTCCCGTTATGAAAAAGGTCTCGACCCGCAGAACACAATAAAGGCGGTTGAGCGCGCCTGCGAGCTTATTGAGCTTTTAGGCGCCGGCGAAGTGGTGGAAGGTATAATCGATGTTGTCCCAACGCAGTTCAAGACAACCACCGTCAAGCTCGAGCCGGATAAGATTAACGCGCTCCTCGGCACCGACATTGACCGCGATTCCATGGTCGAGATTCTCGTTGAGCTGGGCTTCACCGTTGAAGGCGACACGATATACGTTCCCTCATGGCGCGGCGATGTTGAGCATTACTCCGATATCGCGGAGGAAGTCGCGCGCTTCTACGGCTATAACAATATCCCCGTCAAGTTCACCGGCGCTATAAGCACCTGCGGCGGCTTCACCGACGTGCAGCAGTGCGAGCGCTCCATCGGCGCGGCTCTGCGCAGCATGGGCATGGACGAAATAATCACCTACTCCTTCATCTCCCCAACTTATTATGACAAGATAAGAATGCCCGCCGATTCTCCCCTGAGAGACAGCCTTAAAATACTCAATCCTCTCGGTGAGGACACCTCTATCATGCGCACCACCGTGCTTCCCTCCATGCTGGAGATTTTGACGCGCAACTACAATTTCCGCAATCCCTCCGCTTCCCTCTATGAAATCGGCAGAATTTATCTCAAACGCAAAGACGGCCTGGCAAACGAGCCGAAGGTGGTTTCAATCGGCGCATACGGCGACGGAGTGAACTTCTTCACGTTGAAGAGCCAAATCGAAGGTCTGTTTGAGGCTCTCGACATCAAAGGCGCGAAATATGTCGCCGAGCGTGAAAATCCCTCTTACCATCCCGGACGCTGCGCGAAGATCTATGTGGGCGATGTGTATGTCGGTATATTCGGGCAGATTCATCCGGAGACCGCGAAGAATTACGGCGTGGATACCGAGTTTTACTGCGCGGAGCTGAGCTTCGCGGCGCTCTACGCCCTCAAGGGCGCGCTGCCTGTCTACAAGCCTCTGCCCAAGTTCCCCGCCACGACGCGCGATATCGCCGTTGTGTGCGACGGCAAGATTACCGCCGGCGAGCTTATGGACTGCATAAACGAAAACGGCGGTCAATATCTCAAGGGCTGCAAGCTGTTTGATATCTACACCGGCCATCATATCGCGGACGGCAAAAAATCCGTTGCGTTCTCGCTGACAATGCGCGCCGACGATCAGACGCTCACCGACGAGCACGCGGACGAGACTATAAAGGCAATTCTCGATGCTCTTAAAGAGAAATTCGATGCGGTAATCAGATAAGCTGAGAACGCCGCCGCAAATTTCGTCAAATCAATCTGCGGCGGCGTTTTTGAAGAGCATATAAAAATTTTCTTTACCTGAAACTTTTTTGTGCTATAATCGTCTACAAAATAAAGAAGAAAAAGGGGGTCATCGGAAAATGGAAGATGCAACCAGAAAATTTGCTACTGTTGACAGTAAGGCGGAAATGAAGGATATATTGTCCTCTGTGTACGATTCTCTTATGGTAAAGGGCTATAATCCGATAAATCAGATAGTAGGCTATATTCTTTCCGAAGACCCTACTTATATTACGAATTACAACAACGCCCGCTCCCTCATCTGCCGTATCGACAGGGATGAGTTGATGCAGGAGCTTGTCAAAACATATCTCGGCAAGTAAGATATTCCCGCTTCGGCAGTTTTGGCAAAGCATAAAAAAGCATGATAAACAGAGAGTACGGCTCGCCGCGCTCTCTGTTTTGTTGCCTTTAGTAAAATCGGGTATTGACAAATTCCGATTTACCTGCTATTATAACTCTGCTATGGGGGTATAGCTCAGCTGGGAGAGCGCTTGAATGGCATTCAAGAGGTCAGCGGTTCGATCCCGCTTATCTCCACCA
>CAVHIP010000131.1:0-4752 GCA_963636125.1 Oscillospiraceae bacterium
CGGTTAGGCTTCAAAAGGCGTCTCATACGAAAACTACGCCGCTGCGGCGGCTATTAAAACATTTAATTGTCATTAAATGTTTTAATCAGTTTTCAGTATAACATGTTCGCAAGCGTTATTGACCCTGCTGCGCGTTGTATCTGTCGAAAAACTCCACAAAGCAGTTGAAAAGCTCTTTTGTCCTGCCGTGCAGACCGGTTTCTTTATTATAATATGCGCAGACATATTCGGAATCGGGCATTGACGGGAGCGGGAAAATGTCCACGCGCGTCAGATAGTCCTGACGGACGTCTTCGTCGAGCATGTCCCAGAAGAGCTTCGCGTAGATGAGCGCGCCGAGCCCGCTGTTGCAAAGCTGAAAAGCGTTTTCCACGTTCGTAAGCTCGCATACGAATTTCGGGCTTATATCATAATATTTAAGGTAGCCGGCGAGCGCGCGCCCACCGGACGAGAGCCGGGGAATTTTTATGAACGGCGCGGAGGCGAAAAAGCTCAGATCGGCGCCGTCGGCGAACTCTTTCTTCTTCGCCTCGTAATTGCCCCCGGCAAGCTCTTTCATTACTTTCCTCGGCACGACAAGAATATGCTCTTTTCTGCAGAGGGGGACGCTTTCATAATTGTCCGGCGTTCCGCTTATCGAGCCGACAACAAGATCGACCCCGTCGCGGGCGACGGATTTCTGCAATACCTCCGGCGATTCCTCCGACATCTGCAAAAACGTATCCGGATAGCTTTCAAGAAACGCCGGCAGCACATGCGGCAGCACGGCCCTGGCGATTGTATGCTCGATTCCTATGTGAAGCACATGATTGCTGCCCATGCCGCGGCTGGAACTATCCTCGAACTCCTGCCGAAGCTGAAGGATGCTCTTGGCGGTCTGCAGAAAAAGCTTTCCGTCGGTGGTCAGTCCCAAAGGGCGGCTACGCAGAAAAAGCTGCTCCCCGAGCTCTTCCTCAAGCTTTGATATCTGTTTTGAAAGAGACTGCTGCGACATAAACAGGTGCTTCGCCGCAAGAGAAAAACTCTTCTCCTCTGCGACGGCAATGAAGCTTTTCAACACATCGAAATCCATAAGAACACCTCGATTCTTTGTTATCAGTATAACATGCGCGTTCTAATACGTCAAATAGTTGTTATAAATTTCTCAAAAAAGAGTAATTCAAGCATCCTGAACGCCTCGATTTACAGTGACTTCATTGTTACTTACCGGCAGGTTGCACAAAATCACCGCTTTGTATGGCGCTAAATATGAAACATTTGGCGAAATTGTAAAAAACTATTGCATAAATCAACTTTTGGTTGTACTATAAACGCACAAAGAGCGTAATGCACAAGATTTTAGAGAGGTTTTATGCAAAGCTCATATTTCCGTATCGGAGGATATAAAAATGAAAAAAATTCTTGCAATGATTCTTGCACTGTGCATGGTACTCGCATTGTGCGCATGCGGCAGCTCCGCAAGCAAAACATCTGAAAGCCTCACCTTCACCACCGGCGGCGAAGCAGGCACCTATTACGCATTCGGCAGCGTTCTGGCGCAGTATGTTTCCAACAATTCCGACGTGTCTGTTACTGCAGTCACCGGAAACGGCTCTCAGGCCAATATTGAAGACCTCAACTCCGGCGCTGTCCAGCTCGGCTTCTGCCAGTCCGACGTTATGAGCTATGCATACAACGGAACCAACCTCTTTGAAGAGAGCGGCAAGGTTGACAGCTTCTCTGTTGTCGCCGCGCTTTACATGGAGCAGGTTCAGATTGTAACCACCGATCCCGACATCAAGACGGTTGCGGACCTCAAGGGCAAGACCGTTTCCATCGGCGCTCTCGGCTCCGGCGTTTACTTCAACGCGCTTGACGTTCTCGGTATCTACGGCTTGACCGAAAACGATATTGACGCAAAATACCAGAGCTTCGGCGACAGCGCAGAATCTCTTAAGGATAAGAAAATCGACGCGGCGTTCATCGTTGCCGGCGCTCCCACAACCGCTATCACCGACCTCAGCACCAGCGGCCCTGTTTACCTCGTAAGCATTGACGATGAGCACATCGACCAGCTCATCGAGAAGAGCCCTTACTACTCCAAGTACACTGTCCCCGCCGCAACCTATGATATGCCCGAAGACGTTCAGACCGTCGCAGTCGCCGCCGTTGTTCTGGCGCGCAACGATGTGTCCGAAGATGCGATCTATAAGTTCACATCCACCATTTTCGACAACATTGACGCTATCGCGGAGCAGCACGGCAAGGGCGCAGAGCTCAGCCTCGAGTTCGGCTCCTCCATCACCGATGTTCCTTATCATCCCGGCGCCGCGAAGTACTTTGCCGAAAAAGGCTTTGACGTCGCGTAATTCACCTTGAAAACCGAATATTCCGGGACGCGTTCTATGCGTTCCGGAATATTCTTGCTTGACGGAATGTGCAAGTGCATTGACGTGTGATACGTTTGCACATTCCGTCATAATTAAAATCTGTAAAGCAAGGAGTCAGCATTATGGCAGATAATATCGATACCAATATAGCTGTTGACGTAGGTACGGCAGAAGACGTCGAGAAGCTGATGCGTAAATATGACAAGGAGTCCAATACCCGCATCTGGGAAGGGAAACCGGAGCTCATCGTCCGCGTGGTTATGGCTGTTTTCTCTCTCTACTGCATGTATTCCACCCTCTTCTCCACTGCCGCGATTGAAAAAAGACTGACGGCATTTCTCGGCTTTGTAGTGATTATGGGCTATCTCACGTATCCCGCCAGCAAGCATCACGTCCGCCACAATTACGTACCATGGTATGATTTCGTGCTTATGATAGTGGGCGCGTCATGCTTCTTCTATTTTTGCTTCAGCTATGATTCCCTCATCCGCACCCTTACAAGCGCCTCCAAAATAACCGATATTCAGGTTATCATCGGCATTGTCGGCATATTGATTCTTATGGAGCTGTGCCGCCGTTGTGTCGGCCTGCCGATTCTGTGTGTTCTTGGCGTTCTTCTTATCTATACCTTCTCTACCGGTATAGGCATTAAGAGACTCATGTACACGCTCTTTTACACAACCTCCGGTGTTCTCGGCACTCCCGTGCAGGTCTGCGCGAAGTATATCATTGTTTTCATAATCTTCGGCGCGTTCCTTGAAAGAACAGGCATTGCGGCGTTCTTTATAGACATCGCAAACGCTCTCGTCGGCAGATTCTCCGGCGGTCCGGCAAAGGTCGCGGTTATATCCTCCGCTCTGTGCGGCATGGTTTCCGGATCTTCCGTCGGCAACACCGTCACCACAGGCTCCGTCACCATCCCCATGATGAAAAAGACCGGCTACAGGGCTGAGTTTGCCGGCGCCGTTGAAGCCGCCGCATCCACCGGCGGGCAGATTATGCCGCCTATCATGGGCGCAGCCGCGTTCCTCATGGCGGAATATATGAATGTCACTTACGCCGAAGTCGCTCTCAGAGCCATTCTCCCCGCCGTGCTGTACTTCACCGGTATTTTCGTCGCCGTCCATCTCGAAGCGAAGAAGCTTGGCCTCAAGGGAGTTGACCGGACAGACGTTCCCAAGTTTTCAACGTTCTGGAAGAAGCTTTATCTGTTGCTGCCATTGGTAGTGCTTGTATATCTCGTCACCACCAACACCCGCACAATGCAGTTCTCCGCTACAGTCGCTATTTTTGTGGCAATCATTGTCGGCTTCCTTAACAAGGACGATCGCCTTACATTCACAAAAATCGTCGAGGCTCTCGAAGCCGGCGGAAAGAACACCATAACAATAGCTGTGGCGTGCTCCATGGCAGGGCTTATCTCCGGCTGCATCACCGCGACCGGCCTCGCCTCCAAGCTTATCTCCGCCGTTGTCAACATTTCCAACTCCGTTACAATAATCGATCCCACGATGGTGGCGCTCTTCCTCACGATGATTTGCTGCATCGTGCTCGGCATGGGCGTTCCCACCACCGCAAACTACTGCATCATGGCATCCACCTGCGCCCCTATTCTGATCGCTATAGGTGTGCCTAAAATCGCGGCTCACTTCTTTGTATTCTATTTCGGCATCGTCGCTGACATCACGCCTCCCGTTGCGCTTGCCGCATACGCAGGCTCCGCAATCGCCAAGGCCAACCCGATGAAGACCGGCCTTATCGCGACAAGGCTTGCGATCGCCGCGTTTATAGTGCCGTATATATTCTGCATGAACCCCGCCATGTTGCTTGTTGATGTCACGGTACTCAATATCATCCAGATAATCATCACCTCGCTTTGCGGCCTTATCGGCGTCGCCGCGGCGCTCGAAGGTTACCTCTGCGGCAAGATGCACCCCATCACGCGCATTCTCTCCGCTGCCGGCGGCCTGCTGATGATGGATCCCGGTACTTTGACCGACGTTATAGGCGTCGCGCTTCTGGTTGCTGTCTTCGTATGGCAGAAGATGAAAGAAAAGAAATCTCTCAAAACCGCATAATCAACTTATTGCTTACTGAAAGGGGCTGTGAAGAAAAGCAGAATTAACATCTGCCTTGGCTTCACAGCTCCTTGAATTATTTCGAAAAGGTTTGGTGGGGACAAAAAGCGCAAACTGCCCCTCCCCATAGCGAAGGCGCCTAAAATGTTATGCTGCGCCATGGAGCCTTTTTCTGTTGTTCGGACATATCAGGTCCCCATCTGTGTCTGTTTTGAAATTGACTGCACGAAACGGATCCGTCCTGTATTTCTCATACTATTTTTTCATTAAAATCTTCAATTTTAATGAAATCTTTTGAAGCCTGT
>CAVHIP010000132.1:0-4747 GCA_963636125.1 Oscillospiraceae bacterium
CGGCGCTGATGCGCCGGGAGCGCTGCACAACGGCAGGCGGTTAGCTACATCTCCGAAAAGGAGGTGAAGCGTATGCGGCTTACGATAACCTTAACATTGCGAAAGCTGATGTTTCAGTTTATCATAAAAAGCAGAAACCGCCACTCCGACAAGTGACGGTTTCTATTAGATAGAAACTAACAACTAAGGAGCTAACCGCTTGTCGCAGCGCTCTTTTCATGCTTATTATAACTGCCGCTCCGCGATATGTCAAGCGTGTGGTTATAATCCGTCGCGACTGCGACACAACATCTTAACTCTTAACTCTCCGCTCCTAACTCCTCAATCCTCACTCCTCATTCCTCACTCTTTTTCGCTCCACAGCGCGGCGAATTTTCGCGCTTCGTCTATCACGCGGGCTTTGCTTTTTATTTTAAGACTGAGGCAGGGCTTCGAGCCGGCTTCGACCTTGAGAGCGCCCTTGTATTCGGGCATCGCGTACAGGCGGGAGACCTTTTCCATGTCAAAATCCCGCACCGTGAAGCGCAGATATCCCTGCTTCTGCGTGATGTCGGTTATGCCCGCTCTGCCCGCCTCGCCTCTCAGGAGCGCGACATGGATAAGCGAGTTTACGCCCGGCGGCGTTTCGCCGAAGCGGTCTATGAGTTCGTCCGTGAGATCGTCCGCCTCCTCCTCGGTGCGGATGAGCGCGATGCGGCGGTAGATATCCATGCGCTGTTCGGGGGAGGAGATATATCTCTCCGGTATGTTCGCCGCGACGGCTAAATCCGCCGAGCAGTCCGCCCGCTGCGGAACATCGATGCCGCGCGCCTCCAGAACCGCCTCGTTGAGAAGCTTCATATACATATCGTAGCCGACATCTATCATGTGGCCCGACTGCTCCGCGCCCAAAAGATTGCCCGCGCCGCGTATCTCAAGATCGCGCATCGCTATCTTATAGCCCGAGCCGAACGCGGCAAAATCGCGTATCGCGTTGAGGCGTTTTTCCGCCACCTCGGTGAGTACCTTGTCGCGGCGGAACGTGAGATACGCGCTCGCCCGCCTTGTCGAGCGGCCGACTCTTCCGCGTATCTGGTGCAGCTGCGCCAGACCGAGCTTGTCCGCGTCCTCGATGATAAGGGTGTTGACGTTGGGGATGTCGATGCCGGTTTCGATGATAGTGGTGCAGACAAGCACCTGCGTTTCCCCGCTGACCATGCTCTCCATCACGGAGGAGAGCATATTTTTATCCATCTTCCCGTGCGCCACGCCGACGGTGACATCCTCCAGCATCGCCTTGATGCGCGACGCCGTGCGGTCGATGTCCTCCACGCGGTTGTGCAGGTAGTACACCTGACCGCCTCGCTGTATCTCGCGGCGAATCGCGTCCGTGATGACGCCCCAGTCGTGCTCCATGACGAAGGTCTGCACGGGGAGCCTGTCCTCTGGCGGCTCGTCGATGGTGGACATATCGCGTATGCCGCTCATCGCCATGTTGAGAGTGCGCGGAATGGGCGTGGCGGAGAGCGTCAGCACGTCCACACCCTGCGAAAGCTCCTTTATATGCTCCTTATGCGTCACGCCGAAGCGCTGCTCCTCGTCCACGACAAGAAGCCCAAGATTTTTGAACTTCACGTCCTTGCTCAAAAGCCGGTGCGTGCCGATGACGAGATCGATGCTGCCGTCTTTCAGCCCTTCGAGCGCGGCTGTGGTCTGCGCGCCGGACTTGAAGCGGTTGAGCACCGCGATATTGACCGGGAAACCGAAAAATCTCTGCAGCGCGGTCTGATAATGCTGCTGCGCGAGGACGGTTGTCGGCGCGAGAATCGCCGCCTGTTTCCCGTCCATGACGCACTTCATCACCGCGCGGAGAGCGACCTCCGTCTTGCCGAAGCCGACATCGCCGCACAGAAGCCTGTCCATCGGCACGGAGGATTCCATGTCCTGCTTTATCTCATAGACGCATCGGAGCTGGTCGTCGGTTTCGACATAGCCGAAGTTTTCCTCAAACTCCTTCTGCCACTCGGTGTCCGGCGAGAAGGCGAAGCCCGGCAGACGCTGGCGCTGAGCGTAGAGCTTAATGAGCTTTTCCGCCATGTCCTTGGCGCTCGCGCGGGCGCGGCTGCGGGTCTTCTGCCAGTCCGTTCCGCCCATTTTGCTCAGGCGCACTTCGCGGTCTTCTCCGCCGCCGGTATATTTGCTCACGAGATCGAGCTGTGTGGCGGGGACAAAGAGCGTGTCGGATCCGGCGTAGCAGAGCTTTATATAGTCCTTATCCAGCCCGTCCACCTGCATCCTCACGATGCCGGCGAAGCGGCCTATGCCGTGGTTTTCATGCACGACGTAATCGCCCACGCTGAGATCCGCGCAGGATTCGATGCGCTGTCTGTTTGAGGGCAGTTTCTTTGTGTGTTTTCGCTCCTTGCCCTTTTTGCGGATAATCTGCGAGTCGGTGAGCACGGCGAGGCGTATTCCGGGGTACTCGATGCCGGCGGAAATCGCCCCGATATATATCGCGCACTGCCCCCTATCGGGCAGTTTTTTCATCTCTTTATATACAACGGCGGTTACATCATGCCCCTGCAGAAATTCCTGCAGAACTTCGGCGCGGCGCTCGTCCCCGGCGAGGATGACAACTCGGTAATCCTGCTTGAGATAGAGCCGGACATCATCGCATGCCGCCTGCGCGCTGCCCGCGTATGAGGGAAGCTGTTTTGCCGGAATGCTCGTGACGGTTTTCGGCGGCAGCGGATTTGTACCGAGGGTGAACGCGTCCGCCATATAGACGGGGTATTCCGCAAGCTTTTTTATAAGCGCATCGTAGCCGAGATAAAAACTGTCCGGCGCGGCGGCGACCATGCCCCGGCGCTGAAGCTCGCGCACGTCGGCATTAAGCTGCTTTATATAATCGCGCGCCCTCTCGCCGCATCTCGTCGGCTGATCGAAGATTATTATGGCGTCGTCCGGAATATAGTCCGCGCCGCTCGATGGGGCGTAGAGAATGGGCAGATACCTGTCGGCGTCGGTCATGATGAGGCCGTTTCTCAGCTTCTCCGCGTCGGCGTTCATCGTCGCGGCGATTTGGGCGGAGTTCTCGCTCGTCCGCCTGCGCGCGTATTTCGCCGCCGCGGTTTCTATCTCTCTCGCGAGCGTCTCCGCGCCGCCCTCGGCGAGGCTCGGCAGACTTTCCGCCGCGGGGAGTACCGTACAGCTCTTCACGCTTTCATCGCGCCGCTGTGTGGCAATGTCAAAATGCGCCATGGAGTCGATATCGTCGCCCCAGAACTCGATACGCACGGGCTGATCGTCCCCGGGGGAGAAAAAGTCGAGTATGCCGCCGCGTCGGGCGAACTGCCCCGCGCCCTCCACCTGATCGCACCGCGTATAGCCGCAGCGGACAAGCGCGTCCTCTATGTCCTCGATAGCGTAGCTGCCGCCGTCCTCTATCGTGAACGCCGCGCGCAAAAGCGTCTCCGGCGGCATGCACCTCTGCATCAGCGCCGAAACCGACACCGCCGTCACGGGGGACTCTCCCTTCGCGAGAGCGTAGAGCGCGGAAAGGCGCTTCTGCTCGGCGTATCTGGAGACCGCCTCGGCGGGATAGAAGGTGAAATCGCGCATGCCGAGCGTGGCGCACTCCTCTTCGAGCATCGTCGTCAGGTCCGCGGCGAAATTCTCCGCGGCGGTATCGTCCGGACAGACGGCGAAAATCGGTCTGCCGGTTTCGTATCTCAGCGCGGCGGCAAGATTCGCGCGATGCACCGCCGAAAGGCCGGAAACGAGCGCAGGAAGCCCGCCGCTTTCCACCAGAGAGGGGAGGGCGGCCGCTTCCTTGTTTTTGAATATTTCGTTGATAAGAAGTTTCATAGATATGAGAGATTCCGTTCTTGGAGAAAATTGGGAAAACTATTTCAGGGGTTTCACGAAGAATTATCTTGTATATAATTGTATGCGATTTACTCAATTGCTCCGATGAAAACAGCATTGGCATGTTGATTTAATCGGAATTGAAAAAGCGTATACCTTCCCTGTTTATCTCCTGTAATTAAGGCAAGACCACACAAAACAGGCGCGGCATCCGACGATTATTGAGGCAATCAGCCTTAACTGCGCCCTGAGAGAATCATCGCAAAGCACAGTATGCCGAACAGCAAATGTGCGCCGTAAAACGCCCATTGCGTGATTTTCGCGGTTTTCTTGTTATCCGACTGCACAAGGATGATAACCGAGACGATGAACAAAAACAGCGTTCCGTAATGATAGCCCCATAAAAAGTTTCCATCGCCCATGCGGAAACCTTTTTCATAGAAAAAATAAGCCTCGCAAAAGCCCAGCACGCATTGCAGCCACGCGAATCGGTAAATCAGCGACTGCCCGAGCTTTTTGTAATTGAAGCATAGGACGGCTATTGGAAAAAGTATTCCCCTGGCAACGAAGACCGGTATATTGGAATGATGGTATTTCCAAATCTCTCCGAAACCGAACCCGACTCCGCCGGTTGCGTCAAACACAGCGGTTTTCTGATAAACCATATATACAAGAGTCGGCATGACGCACAGAAGCAGAATGACGGCTTCTTTTATGTTTTTGAATTTACTTTTTACAAGCCTGTAAAACTCATACAGACCGCCGGCGGCAAGAAAAACAAGCGGATAGCTCGGCTTCGCCGCGCTGCAGATAAACAGGGAAGCGGAAAAAACAAGCGCGTCCTTCAGTTTAATTTCCCCGTTCTCTTTTTCCAGCAGCGCGCAGAACGAGAAAAACACAA
>CAVHIP010000133.1:0-4658 GCA_963636125.1 Oscillospiraceae bacterium
AAGGCGTCTCATACGAAAACTACGCCGCTGCGGCGGCTATTAAAACATTTAATTGTCATTAAATGTTTTAATCAGTTTTCAGTATCACACTTTTCCGAAGCAAGGAGAAAAATTTAATATCCGTCGCGATAGCGACACCATAACTCCTCATTCCTCACTCCTCACTGTTTACAGGAACAGTTTTTTTACAAGCAGGAGGAGGGCGCAGAGGAAGACGAGCAGGAGAAACATCAAGAGACCTTTCATGCTCTGGCTTTTGATATAATCCTGCATATCGGGCGCATTCTTGAATTTTCTCTTCAGCTTAGCGTTGGATGAAATCAGATTAAGCATATAGAAAAAGACGAAGAAAATTGCAAGCAACAGACCGAGCGCCGCGATTATTCCGTATATTTCCTTATCGAGCATAAAATCTTCTCACTTTCTGGACTCGTTGAGCATTTTGTCTTTGAGATCCATGAGTTTGGGGGAAAGGTCGACATAGTAGCCGTGCGGGTTGGAGAAGCGCTTGACCTCGGGCCAGAGCGTGCTGACCTGATATGCGCAGTTGCGCTTTATGTCGATAAGAGACGGGCAGTCATACACGAGTTCGCCGTTTATGAAAATCGGGGCGAGCAGCTCATGCGCCTCGAAATTTTCCATGAGCTTGGTCTTCCAGCGCGCCTCGGGATCGCAGAGCTCAAGCGGCTTGGTGTCGTCCACCGTCTCATCGCGCAGCGTGATATAATCCGCCTCCGCCATGCCGGTTTTGCGGTTATACAGGCGGTAGACCTTCTTGAAGCCGGGATTTGTAATCTTGCCGACGTTCTCGCTTATCTTGATTTTCGGGATGATGTTCCCGTCTTTATCTTCAATCGCGCAGAGCTTATATACTCCTCCGAATACCGGACTGCTCTTGGATGTGATAAGCCTTTCGCCCACGCCGAAGGAGTTGATGCACGCGCCCTGTGATAAAATCTCGGTGATGATGTTCTCGTCAAGAGAGTTGGAGACGGTAATCGCGCAGTCCGTCCAGCCCGCATCGTCGAGCATCTTTCTCGCCTTTTTGGTGAGATACGCCATATCGCCGGAATCGAGGCGGATGCCGCATTTCGTGATGCCCATGGGCTTGAGTACCTCGTTGAAGGCGCGTATCGCGTTCGGCACGCCGGAGCGGAGCGTGTCATAGGTGTCGACAAGCAGCGTCGCGGCGTTGGGGTATGTGCGGCAGTAGGAGACAAACGCGTCATACTCGCTCGGGAACATCTGCACCCAGGAGTGCGCCATCGTACCCGCCGCCGGCACTCCGTATATCTGATCGGAGACGGTGCAGGCCGTTCCGGCGCATCCGCCGATGAACGCCGCCCTCGCGCCCGTCACCGCGCCGGCGATGCCCTGCGCTCTGCGTGAGCCGAATTCCAGAACGGCTCTTCCGTCCGCGGCGCGGCAGATGCGGTTGGCCTTGGTCGCGATAAGACTCTGGTGGTTTATCTCAAGCAGCATGTAGGTTTCCAGCAGCTGCGCCTGAATCGCCGGGGCGCGGACAGTGATAATCGGCTCTCTCGGGAAGATGGGCGTGCCCTCGGGAACTGCCCAGATATCGCCGGTGAACTTGAAGTTTCTCAGATAATTGAGAAAACCCTCGTCAAACATCTTGCGGGAGCGGAGATATTCGATGTCCGCCTCGTCAAAATGCAGCTTCCGGACATAGTCGATAATCTGCTCAAGTCCGGCGGCTATGGCGTAACCGCCTTTATCGGGTACGTCGCGGTAGAACACGTCAAAATAGGTGATCGTGTCCTGCATGCCGTCCATGAAATACCCGTTGCCCATGGTAAGCTCATAAAAATCGCAGAGCATTGTAAGGTTGATACCGTTTGCGGACTTCATAGTTATATACCTCCGAAGTTAAACAGTTAGGAGTTAGGATTGAGGATTGAGGAGTTATTGTATTCTTCGATGCCTTTTTTCAGCACGTCTATCGCGCGCTCTATATCCTCGCAGCAGATTGTGTACGCCAGGCGCACCTCGTTCCTGCCCTTGCCGGGAGTGGCGTAGAACGGCTCTCCGCAGGCGAAAAGCACCGTGTCGCCGTTGTCGTCAAAGTCGTTGAGCATAAAATGCTGCAGCTTGTCGGTATCGTCCACCGGCAGGGAGACCATAATGTAAAACGCGCCCTTCGGCGTGGCGCATTTGACGCCCGGAATTTCATGCAGCTTTTTTATCATCGTGTCGCGGCGGCGGTTGTATTCTTTCTTCACATCGTCGAAATAGTTTTCCGGCAGAGAATAGAGCGCGGCGGCGCCGAGCTGATCGACCGTGGCGGAGCAGAGGCGGCACTGACACCATTTGAGCGCCTGCTCCATAAACTTCTCATTCTTTGATATTACCATACCTATCCTCGCTCCGCAAGCGGAAAAACGCTTGGAAACGGAATCGATGACGATAACATTGTCCTCATAGCCGGCAAACTGCAAAGAGCTGAGAAGCGGCTCGTCGGAATAGACGAACTCTCTGTAAACCTCATCGCACACGAGAAAGAGGTTATGCTCCTTCGCGATGTCCAGAAGCAGCTTGATTTCATCCTTCGAGAGGACGTTGCCGGTCGGGTTGCCGGGGGAGGTTATGAACATGGCGCGAGTCTTTGCGTTGACGCACTTCTCTATGTTTTCGCGGTCCGCGTAGAAATAGCCGTTCTCGGGAGATGTCGGGATGGGGCGGATTGACGCGCCGGCAAGGTTGACGGATGTGGCGTAGTTGGGATAAAACGGCTCGGGAATGATTATCTCGTCCCCATCGTCGAGGATGCACGCCATTATCATCTGAAAAGCCTCGCTGCCGCCGCTGGTGACAAGGATGTCTTTCCTCTCAAGCTGTACGCCGATTCTGCCGTAGTAGTTTTTCACCGCGTCCAGAAGCGCGGGGATGCCGTTGGAAGGGGCGTAGGCGAGCACCGGCTCTGAAAAGCTTTTGAGCGTGTCGAAGAACACCTGCGGAGTTTTGACGTCCGGCTGACCGATGTTGAGCGGATAGATTTTAATTCCGCGCGATCTTGCGTCCTCCGCCATGCCGCTGAACTTGCGCATAGGGGAAAGACCGCATTTTTCTATTTTTGATGAAAATTTCATAATTTTTACCTCAAGTTTTACAGCCCGAAATCCGAGCTTTCCGTTTCGAATGTCTTGTTTTTCTCCGCCCAGCGCTTTTTGAAACCGGGAGGGCAGATTATATCGGGGAAGTCATAGCCGCCCCACTTCGCGAAAAATTCCCGCTCCTGCTCTACGCATCTGCCGCTCAAGTCCGTAAAATCGGAGTCGGCGCATTCGTCGGCTGCCGCTATCCACTCGCTTTGCAGCGCATCCCTCTCCGCGTAGTAATCCTCGGGGAGCGCCTTACCTATGAGAGCGCGGCGGAACATTTCGCTCTTACGCCAATAGTATTCGCCGCCGGTGTCGTTTTCGTAAAATACGGGGCAGACCGGCTTGCCGCCGAACAGCCACGGTTTGAACAGGGAAACGCACGGACAGGATGAGCCCGTGAGCCACAGGACTGTCCTGTTCTTCGTCACGTCCGCGACCATGGACTGCGTTGTGTGGTCTCCAACCAATCCCCCAAAGTGCATGCACGGGCTTGATACGCTGCCCGTGGCGAAAGGAGCCTTCGCGTCATGCGCGCGAAGCGCCGCCATCATATCTGCCGGTGTTTCCGCCTTTTCAAGAAAACTTCCGGTAATCTCCCTGCGTCTGTCCGCGCGGGAAAATGCCGAATAAACAAAGTCGGAATGAGCGTTTTTAAAATTATTGCTCTCGCCGGAGTACGCGTCGGCGTCGCTGCCGAGGGTAAGACGGTTGGAGATGGTAGCTCGCGCGTACCTCTTCCACGCCCACTCGCGGTGGCAGGTGTCCAGAACGTATATATTCTCGGTGTCCGCGATCAAAAACGAATTGTTATAATAAAACTCCCGGTCATAGCCGCAGTTGCCGCCCTGACCGTATTTTTCAAGATTTTCGATGATGACTTTCAGCGCGCTCTCGGCGCTGTCGCCTCTCTCGAGGCCGAGGCGGAGCAGATCCATGCCGGTGAGGCCGGTTTTGTCATAGCCGCCCTTGGTGAAAACCGCCTCGTTGCCTATGCAAACGCCGCAGTCGTTCACGCCCATCTCCGCGCCCCACATCCATTGCGGCCGCGAAAGCAAAACGGCGTGAGTCTCCCTGACCTGCTCGACCTCGATATATGTCGCGTTCAGCATGGCCTTTCTCTCGTGAGTGACCGGCTTTTTGCGCGCGTACTCGATGAACAGGTCGGTGTCGAAATGCATAAGCGCATCGTGATATTCAATTATCTGCGCCTCATTGGGACTGCGGTCGCTGTTCTTGGCGAAAAGCAGCCTACCGTCCTTTACAAATCCGAGCGTATCACACATTTTTTCCGTTCTCCGCAGCATTGATTTAATCAGCTTTTATAAACAAAGAGTATAGCACAAATATATGAACAAAAGCAAACTATTTTAAGGCAATACCGCATAATGCGGCAAGAGCAGACGGCGAGAGAATTTGGGTTCTGATGACGGAACTTTTTGCAGATATACTTTGTGTATTTCAAGAAAAAGTTCCTAATACTATTATTTCATTAAAATCTTCAATTTTAATGAAATCTTTTGAAGCCTGTAAGAGCCGCGC
>CAVHIP010000134.1:0-4636 GCA_963636125.1 Oscillospiraceae bacterium
CGGGCTATGGCACGCTGTATGTTGCGCATTCCGGCGCCGGAGAGATTGCTGCCGCTGCCGCAACTGCGCTCTTAATCGGCCGCTTCGGCGCAGAGGTGATAATCAACTTCGGCGTTGTCGGCGGGCTCACTCCGGAGATGGCGCTGACAAGCACCGTAGTGGTCAGCGGCGTGGTCCACTATGACTTTGATGCGCATGAAATCGGCTGGGGCGAGCAGGGAAAATACCCAGAGTTTGACAGCGTGGTCATTCCTACAACGCCGCAGCTTGTGGAGATGTCGCAAAAGATTCTGCCGGATCTCAAAGCCGTTGTCTGCGCTTCGGCAGATAAATTTGTCGGAGACGGTGAGGCAAAGGCCGCATTGAACCGCAACTTTAACGCCTTGATATGTGATATGGAGACGGCAGGCGTTGTCATCACTGCGGCCCGGGCGGAGATTCCGTGTCTGGTTATAAAATCGGTTTCCGACAGCGTAAACGGCGGTCCGGAGGAATTTGAAAAAATGCTTAAATCCGCATCCGACATCTGCATCGATATCGCAGACAAAATACTCAGTGAAACATTTAAATAATCATAGTCCACCGTAATAGGATTTGCGCCGAAAAAAAGCCGCTTTCACGACTCAATATTTTGTGGATTGATACGCTTGCGGCTCAAGTTCTTGCAAAATGCTTCTGTGCGAGGGAATACGCCCGGTCTGTATCATCATGCCGCAAGGCTTTTAAATTTTGCATTTTCAGCCTTCCCAAAGGAACTCTTTTGGCGGCTCCTGACTTGAAAACAGTTGCGGTGAAAGCGCGCGACCATAGCTCCCCGCATTGGTGACTTCAAGAATATCTCCGATTTCCACATGCGATAAAATGACGTCTCTTGCCATAACATCTAACGATGTACACAGATTTCCGACAATATCGACCCTTTCCGAATTTGCTTCTTTACCTAAAATACGGAACGAGCATTGGGTGCCGGAAGTATACAATGGTTCTTGCCCTTCAGACGGAAATTTTCCGAGATTTTGGCGCAGCAGTTCGGCGAGAACAGGACGTAAAAAGCCATTCATGGCATTCTGTACCACAATAAAAGTCTTACCGCAAGATTCCTTTCTGTCAACTACTCTCGTATAATAGGTTCCGGCATTGCAAACTATAAAACGCCCGGACTCAAAAACAAATTTCGCGTTCAAGCTTCGAGCGTTGCATTGATGCAGCTCTCGCATAGTTTGCTCAATTTTTTCAAAAGCGAGCGGCCTTTCGCGCGCCGTATCATACACAGTGCCGATTCCACTGCCGAAGTTTATAAACGAAAGTTCTGCGCCATACATTTTGTCGATTCGTTCTGCCAACGCATAGCAATTACGATAGTACGCGCAGAGCAGCTCCGTATCCAACACCTGCGAACGCAAATGGATATGAATTCCGGCAATTTTTAGATGCGGAAAACGCATTGCGGATAATGCAAGCTTATCCTCATCTATACCGAATTTGCTTGGAACAGCATCTGAGCCGCTCATCGAAAAATTAGGATTCACCCGAACGCCCACGATGATGTGTTCATCTTTTTCTGCAGCGCTTTTCTCCAGAAGACTAAGCTCGGAAAAACTATCTGCAATGATGATGCATTTGCCCCAAGTCTTTTCTATGTCCTGCATTGTTTTTCCGGGCGCGGAATAATAGATCGATTCTCTCAAAATTCCCGCTTGAGAAGCTCGTTCAACTTCATTCGCAGAGGCGGCATCAGCTCCGAATCCCTGCGAAGCAATGGATTTCACTACGGGTAAAAAAGGGTTAGCTTTAATTGAATATAGTAGCACATCATTGGGCATAGCTGCCTGAAGGGTTTTGCATCGCTCTGTAATCAGTTGGTTATCATAAAGATAACAGGGTGCGTTTTCTCGAATGAATGAATATTTTTCTTGTTCCATGCCTTTCCTCACAGAGAAAAATTTTAAGGCGAATCAAAAATGGTGGTCGCTCCTGGCTTTATTCATCTCTGACTGTCAGCTTGAGTACATCCGGTCTCGAATAATGCCCGCATACGTCAAATTCCATCCTGCTTGCCGGAACTTTTCGCATGTCCAGCTCCGCGTAGATGATTGCCTCTCTGTCCCAAACGGTATCGGAGACAACGTGGCCGAAGGGATCTACTACGCATGAACCGCCGCGGCATACAATTTCCGGCAGGCGCGCTATCTCCGCCGCCGCGCTCTTTGTTTCGGGATAAGCCGCGCGGGTAAAATACAGATCGCTGTTGACAAAATAGCAATGGCCCTCAATGGCGATATGTCGTATGGTATCCTGCCACTCAGGATTGTCATTGGTATTTGGCGAGATATAAAGACTCACGCCTTTTTGGTAGAGCGCAACCCTTGCGAGAGGCATGTAGCTTTCCCAGCAGATTAAATTTGCCATTGGGCCCCACGGAGTATCCATTACGGGGAAGAATTCCTTATCCGCATCCCCCCATACAACGCGCTCGCTGCCCGTGGGCTTGAGTTTTCTGTGGTTCATACGTCTGCCGTCCGGCGAAATCATCATATTGGAGTTATAGAGAGTCGCGGTCACTGCGTCTCTCTCGGAATAGCCGACGCTTAGGTAAACATTCAGCTTTTTTGCCTCCTCGCATAAGAGGGCTATCTCCTCTCCGTCTGCAAGCAAAGAATTGTCGTAATAGACCTTCCAATCCGCGCGCCCGTCTGCCGTGCGGCTGCCGACGGTATATCCGAAGGTCATGCCGTATGGATATCCGGGAATAAAAAGCTCCGGAAAGACAATCAGCTCGGCGCCGTTAGCAGCAGCTTCTCTGATAAGCTTCAACGCTTTTTTAAGAGATTTTGACTTGTCAAACATAATCGGTTCTGCTTGAACAACTGCGATTTTGCAAAAACTTTTTTTAATCTTCATGAAGCCGGTTTCTCTTTCTATCATAAAATCGTATTGATAATTTCCGCGAGTGAGCATTTTTACGGTAAAAAGGCTTCTGCAATTTTGCAGAAGCCTTTTTGAAAAATTACTGTCCGAGATACATTGAACTGAGACTCTCGTCCGCAAGAAGTTCCGAACCGGTACCGTACTTTACTACTTCTCCGGTTTGCATAACGTATGCATGATCGGAGATTCCCAAAGCTTTGTTGGCGTTCTGCTCGATAAGCATTACGGTAATTCCCTCGCGGTTAATCTCTTTGATTATCTCAAATACCTGAGATACAATTACAGGGGCAAGGCCGAGAGAAGGCTCGTCAAACATAAGTAGCTTGGGCTTGGCCATGATTCCGCGCCCAATTGCAAGCATCTGTTGTTCGCCGCCTGAAAGAAGACCGCCATACTGCTTTTCACGTTCCTTAAGACGAGGGAACATAGCATAAACCCGTTCAAAATCTGCCTTAATGCCTGCGGTATCCTTGCGGTTACCGGCTCCGACCCGAAGGTTCTCCTCGACCGTCAGCTTTGCAAATATTTGTCTTGCCTCCGGAACTTGAACAAGGCCTGCTTCAACATTTTCATAGGGCTTTTTTGAAATCGGCTTCCCATCAAACTCAATGGTGCCGCCTGCGGTTTTCATAACCGCGGAAATGCACTTTAAGAGCGTGGACTTGCCTGCGCCGTTGGCCCCCAGCACGGAAACTATTTCTCCCTGCTCAATTTCCATGGATACGCCGCGTAATGCGTGTATTCCGCCATATGCGGCTTTGAGGTCTGTTATTTTAAGGATGGTAGACATTAATCTTCACCTCCAAGATATGCGCGGATAACCTCGGGATTTACCTTAATTTCCGCAGGGGTACCCACAGCAATGGTCTTGCCGAAGTTAAGCACGGTGCAGTAGTCGCAGAGATTTGAAACAACATCCATATGGTGTTCTATCATGAGAATGGTAATATCAAACTTGTCCCGTATCTCTTTGACAAAGTCCACAAGATCAAGCGACTCTTCCGCATTCATACCGGCGGCAGGCTCGTCAAGGAGAAGGAGCTTGGGGTTCAAAGCCATGGCGCGGGCAATTTCGAGCTTACGCTGATGGCCGTATGGAAGGGAGCTTGCCTTCTCGTTGCATTTGTCCTCAAGGCCGACGATTTCAAGCAGATTCATTGCCTTTTCATTAAGGAACTTTTCATTTTCGTTAAACTTTTTGGAATGAAAAATTGCTTGAGGCATATTATATGTTGCGTCAAGACCGCTCGCGATTATAACATTTTCCAAAACAGAAAGATTGGAGAACAGACGGATATTCTGGAAAGTTCTGCCTATGCCGAGCTGAGCAACCTTATGCGGCGGCGTATTGGTTATGTCCTGACCGTCGAAGATGATTTTGCCGGCGGAGGGTGCGTAAATGCCGGTAATGTTGTTGAAAATTGTGGTTTTGCCGGCGCCATTAGGCCCGATAAGACCGTGGATTTTGCCTTTTTCTATTTTAACGCTGAAATCGTCTATTGCGTGAACGCCGCCGAAATGCTTTTCAACATGCTGCATCTCAAGCACGGGATTGATTACTTCATTACTCATTTTGCAGCATCCTCCTTAACGGTTTTTTTACCGGAGAAAAGCTTTTTAATGCTTGCGCACATTCTCTTGAATGAAAATTCTTTATAACCGTAAAGTCCGCTTGGCTTAAACATAATGATAAGTACAACAGCTATGC
>CAVHIP010000135.1:0-4613 GCA_963636125.1 Oscillospiraceae bacterium
CCCTCTTTATTCAGCTTCCTTCTTTATGCTCTACCCCAACTATTGACATAGAGCCATTTTTTACAGTGTCTGCTCTGTTCGGGCGATAATATCGTCCTGCGTTTTTTTGGAAAGAACGTTGAAGAAGGCGCTGTAGCCGGCAACGCGGACGATAAGGTCCTTATGATCTTCCGGATGCAGCTGGGCGTCAATGAGCGTTTCGCGGGAGACGATGTTATATTGCACATGATATCCGTGAAGAGTGTTGAAAAACGTGCGGATGAGCATTTCAAGCTTTTGCCTGTTCTCTTCGGAAGAGAGCATCTGTGGCGTCATCTTCTGATTGAGCAGGACGCCGCCGGTGATCTTATCGGTGCGGAGCTTGGAGACGGATTTAAACACGGCGGTCGGGCCGTTTTTGTCCGCATTATGCGCCGGGCTGCAGCCTTCGGCAAGCGGCTCATGGGCGTTTCTGCCGTCCGGCGTGGCCATGGTGCCGAGACCTTGCCCGACATTGGCGCTGATTGAGGAGGTGCCGGCATATCTGATGCCGCCGATGGGACCTCTCAAGTGACGGGTATTGGGGTACTTCTTTATCTCGTCGATATACGAGTCATACGCCTTCACGATAAGCATATCCACATCGTCATTATCGTTGCCGTATTTGGGAGCGTCGTTAATGAGCATTTCCTGAATCTTTTTATTTTCGGGAGTTTGAAAATCGTCGAGAATCGCGTTCCAGAGCTGCTGACCGGTAATCTTTTTCTCGTCGAAGACGAGCTTTTTAATCGCCGAAAGGCAGTCCGCCATATTGGCGATGCCGACCTGAAGACCGGAAATAAAATCATACACAGCGCCGCCCTCTTTTATGGTCTTCCCACGGGCAATGCAATCATCCGTCAGGGCGGAGCAGAGTACATCCGGCACGTCCCGCTCGGAGGCCTTATCGATAAAGTTTTCCACAATGACGCTGTAACGTGTCATCTCGCGAAGGGACTTATCCCACGCCGCCATGAGTTCATCAAAAGAGCGCATATCCTCAAAGCGGCCGTAACCTTTGACAAAGCGCTTGCCGCTTGTCAGATCGACGCCGTCATTCATCACGCACAGCAGCAGGCGCGGAAAATTTATATACGACATACCGGTACAGCGATATCCCCACTTCCCGGGCACGGCGGTTTCCACACAGCCTATGGCGCTGTAATTATACGCGTCCTCCTCGGCAACGCCCCAATTGATAAACGAGGGAATGATAATCTCGTCGTTATTGAGCGCGGGCATACCGAAACCGAGGCGCATAACCTCGATGCACTCATCAAAAAACTTTTTGTTGAGATTTCTGTGGTAGCGAACCGTCAGATTGGGCTGGGTAAGTCTGGTCTGCGCCACGGATTGAAGCACGGCAAAGCTGAGCTCGTTGACCGCGTCCTTCTTATCGACAGTCTGCCCGCCTATGGTGACATTCTGATACATGGGAGAGCCGGCAGAACTGAGAGTATGTTCCTGAGAGCGAAGCTTGTTGATCGTGAGCGTTTTTATCCACAGACATGTAAGCAGTTCAAGCGCGTCCTCTTTCGTCAGCTTTCCGGAATTTATGTCGTTTATATAATAAGGGTACATATACTGGTCAAAGCGGCCGTAGCTCAGCGAATGACCGTTGGATTCAATCTGCAGAATAAGCTGGATAAACCATACGGATTGCACCGCTTCGCGGAAAGAGTCCGCCGGTTTATATGGAACCTTCGCGCAGATGCGGCTCATCTCCAGAAGCTCTCCCTTTCTGACAATATCGCTTTCCTTTTCCGCATGCTCCTCGGCAAGCGCGCTGTAGCGATTTGCAAAGACGCGCACGGCGTCAATGACAATAAGCACGGCCCTATAGAAAGCGCGCTTATCCACGCTGTCGGGATCCGTCAGATCAAGGGATGCGAGAGAGTCTCTCACGTGCTGTTCATAGCCGCAAAGCCCGTCTTTCAGTACGCGTTGGTAGTTGACGGACAGGTGAGCATCGCCGGCGTTGAGCTTCCCCTCCATGCCGAAGACGCCCGTTTCCATAAACACAGCGACTTCCTCCGGCATGATCGCCTCGCCCCTTGCGCGCAGGGTATTGTTCTCCCAAAACGGTGCAATATCGCGAAGCTGCTGTTTGGTCTCCTCGGTTATGTAAAAAACATCCCCGTCTCTCTTTTCGAACAGATCAAGCTCCCTCATCACGAAGCCCATCGTGTATTCCGGGAATATCGGCGCATTGACGTTTTTGGTGGCCTGATTGCCGGCAAGCAGGGTTTTGTCTTCTATATATATGCTCATATTCTCAAGAATCTTCTTGAGCATCAGCGCCCTCGCCATAACGCGCGGCTGATTGAGGTTTTCCCTGTAGGCCTCGGTTGCAAGAACGGCGCGTTCGGCATCGACATACGGCTTTTCGCTGAGCACTTCTTCCCGGAATGCCTTCATACGCTCGGTCAACGAGCCGAAATGTTCCGTGTTATTCATAAGCCCCTCCCAAAAATCATTCGTAACTAAATTTCTTTCATTCGTAAATTTATGCTACCATTTTCCCGGCTTTCTGTCAACAGCAAATTGTACGACGCAGACGTGAATTTTCCCATAAATTTTCCTATAGGGGCACGGCGCGCAAAACACAGTTTGTCCGCTCGATGTTTTTTTGTTCAAAACGAGTTTTTCTTTCATTCGTAAATATCATTGACAGGCAGAGGCGGCTTTGGTAGAATAAAATAAAGTAAATTGCGGAGGAGAATGCGCAATGCAATATCGCATGGGAATTGACGCGGGCGGCACAAAAGTCGCCTACGGGTTATTCAACGAGAACAACAAGCTGATTGAGCGTTTTCAGCACCCTACGCCCATAGATGCCGACGGCCCCGCATTTTGCGATCTGCTGATCGACACCGTCAACAAAATATGCGCAGAGCGCAGCATATCCGTAAGCGAGATGCGCGGCATCGGCATATGCATGCCTTCGTTTATTCTTTTTGACGAGGGTTATATCTGCATGACTTCGGCAATGGTGAATATCCGCGATTTTGCAATGCGCGATTATCTGCAGGAACGCCTACACACCGCCATCGTCCTGGATAACGACAGCAATGTGGCCGCGCTTGCCGAGCATAGATACGGCGCCGGCAAGGGGCATAAGCACATGGTTTACGTCGCTACCAGCACAGGCATAGGTAGCGGGCTGATTCTCAACGGCGAGCTGTTTCGCGGAAGCTACGGCTGGGCGGGCGAATGCGGGCACATGCTGATAACGCCCGATGAAGGTCTGGAATGCGGCTGCCGCAACTCCGGCTGTTTCATGTCATGGGCATCGGGAAGGTATATTCCGCAACATATACGCCGCATGGCGCAAAACCGCGAGACATGCATGGAGCTGGGCGATAATCTGGACTGCGTGGAGCTTTACCGCGCTTGCCGAGATGGCGACGCGCTTGCGCTGGACGTACTCAGACAGACGGCGCATTATCTTGCGGTTTGCCTATTCAATGTCTATCAGCTTTTGAACGTCAATCTATTCGTCTTCGGCGGAGGACTTGTAAACTTCGGGCCTACGCTTTTTGATCTTGTAAAAGAAGAATTTGACCGCTATAATCATATTCCGCAGCCGGTGGAATTTCGCTTTGCCGAGCTCAAGCAGGACTTCGGCATTATCGGCGCGGCAGAACTTGTAAAGTAATATTTTTAATTATAATCAGGAGGCAGAACAATGCAGCAATTTCCGAGAACAACAGTTGGCGGCATATCGATGCCGCGCATGATAATCGGCACAAACTGGCTCCTCGGCTGGAGCCACACAGGCGCGGCGGCAGACGCGGGAATAAAGGAGAAATACCAACGTCCCG
Organism: Oscillospiraceae bacterium; assembly: GCA_963636125.1. Taxonomy (GTDB): domain Bacteria; phylum Bacillota; class Clostridia; order Oscillospirales; family Oscillospiraceae; genus Limivicinus. Next base: position 3,843 of record CAVHIP010000135.1, read on the forward strand.
AAGATTTCTACCCCGTACTGCACACCTATCTTGAGCATGGCGTAGACGCAATTATGGCGCCTGTCAGCGACCATGAGCTCTTGCAGGCGGGCATCAAATACGCTGAAGACCGGGACGGAAAGAAGATACACATAGTCGACACTCCGGTTCTCAACGTGGACGACAGCACGGAGGCAAGGCGCGAGACGGAAAAGCTCATTAAGCGCAGCGCGGAAATAGGCTCCGAATTCTGCCTTGTCCACCATGTGAGCGTTGAGCAGCTTGTAAACAAGAACAAACGCCAAATCGTAAGGTTGCCGGATTATCTGAGTATGATACGCGACGCGGGAATGAAGCCCGGCTGCAGCGCGCATATGCCGGAGGTCATTCTCTACTGCGATGCGAATGGATATGACGTGGAAACCTACATTCAGATTTTCAACTGCATGGGCTTTATGATGCAGGTTGAGATTGAAAACGTGGCAAAGATTATACACAGCGCCAAACATCCGGTTATGACCATAAAGCCCATGGCGGCGGGCAGAACCACTCCGTTTGTAGGGCTTACATTCAACTGGAACGTGATTCGCCCGTGCGATATGATAACAGTCGGCGCCGGCTCTCCTCTTGAGGCGGAGGAGGATATAGAGATATCCCTCGCCGCGCTTGAGCGCCGCATGCCAAACCTTGCCGGGCGCAGTTCTCCCGCGAAAAATCAGGACGCGCTGAAAAAGAAGCTCGACTACGACAACGCAATGTGATACTATTTTTTCATTAAAATCTTTGATTTTA
>CAVHIP010000136.1:0-4578 GCA_963636125.1 Oscillospiraceae bacterium
CCGCCGAACACTCCGCCCCGAAGAATAATCTTCGGGGCTTTGCGTTTTCCGAAGCGAATTCGGACAAGTCCCACCGGCTTTCATCTGACAGTACGAGAACGACAATTTTTCGGCTTGCCGTTTGTATAAAGCTCCTCTGTACAAAGGGAGCTTTTAAATTGTCTTTTTCGGTTGACATAAATCAGTTACTTGTGGTATATTATTATCATTCATGATAGAAGGAGCGTCATGCCATGAGAAAATACTTTAAGGGTGCTATATCGTTATTGTTATGCGCGGCGATTATTGTCTCGTTTGGCGTGTCCGCTCTTGCCGCGCTTGAGGTGTCGACCGCACCGGAGGACGCCGATGACGACGGCACAACCATACTCGACGAGGCCGCCATTACCGAAAAGGTCGACGCGCTTATCAAAGAGTATAGCGACGTTTCTCTTGTGAACAGCTCTACTCTTTCCATCGCGTATACATATCTTGCCACCGGGGATTCGTGGTACTACAACCCCGATATGTGGTTTTACAGCGCGAGTATATATAAAGTTCCGCTGATGATGATCATGGCGGAGAAGGAATCCAAGGGCGAGATCACGCAGGATACGGACATTATGGGTCTGCCGCTGTCGCAGGTGGAGCAGATTGTGCTTGTCGATTCCAACAACGATTACGCGCACAACACCATGAGCTATCTCACCGGAGAGACGGTGAAAAAGTCCTACGAAAAAGCCACGCGCCCGATGTATCAGGCGTACTCGTCCCTGCCCGAAAGCTATTATCACAGCGATTTTGTCAATTACAGCTACTTCACCGCCCGCTTTATGGACGATGTGATGTGCACGCTTTATAACGATCAGAGCCGCTTCCCGAATATTATAGGGCTGCTCAAAACCGCCCAGCCGGACAGATATTTTCATCTCAATCTCGGCAACACATATGAAATCGCGCAGAAGTACGGCTATTACAAGGATTCGCGCGGCAGCGAGTGGCACAACAACACCGGCATTATCTACACGCCCAACCCCATAGTTGTCACCGTCATGACGGAGAACGCCAAGCAGGGCGAGCAGTTCATGGGCGACCTGGCGGAGCTTTTTGTAAATTACACGCTTGAACTTGACAACAAGCTTGCCGATTACAAGGCCGAACAGGAGCGCATCGCCGCAGAGGAAGCCGCCGCAGAGCAGGCCGCCGCAGAGGCGGAGGCAAAAGCGCAGGCCGAGGAAGAGGCGCGCATAGCCAAGGAAGAGGCCGACAAGAAAGCCGCCGAGGAAGCCGCGCAGAGAGCCGCCGAGAAAGAAGCCGAGGCCGCCGAGCGCAAGGTCGTTATCAAAAAAATACTCAAATATGTCGCGATTGCCGGCGCGGTCATACTCGCGATTCTTATCGCCGTGAAGGTGCTTTCCGTCATTCGCAAGCGCCGCGAGGATGAGGATATGCCGCGCTCCCGCCGTGGAAAGAGCCGCAGACGCGACGACTATGACGACTACGACGATGACGAAGACGAAGAAGACGATGATGACGGCTATTACTATGACGACGATGACGAATATTACGGCGATGATGAAGACGAAGACGAAGAAGACGATGATGATGACGAATATGATGACGAGGACGATGACGAGGAAGCGTACGAAGTAAAACGCTCTCGCCCCGCCGATCGCAAGAAAGCCTCTCCTCTCTCCGCTCTGCTGCATAAAAAAGCCGATTCCGGCCGCAAACGTTCCCGTAATTATGACGATGAAGATGATTATGAGGACGAAGACGACGATGATGAGGATATGTCGGTCTATACGCCGCGCAAAGCCGCCGGAGCATCCGTTTCCGCCGCGCGGAGACGCGCCCTTGCCGATGAGGATGAGGACGAAGATGATTACCCCGTCATTTCACGTAAAGCCGCAATCCCCGCGAAAAATAAGCAGAGCGCGGTTTCCGCAAGAAAAGCCGCCGCTTATGACGATGATGACTACGACGAGGATGAGGACGATTATCCGTCCGTTTCCCGCAGATCCGCAAGCGCGATGAAAGCCAAGCAAAGCGCCGCTCCCGCAAGAAAAGCCACCGCTTATGACGATGACGAGGACGACTACGACGAGGATGAGGACGAAGAAGATTACGCCCCGGTATCGCGCAGTTCCCGCGTTTCCGTCAACGCGAAGCGGAAGATTGCGCCGGTTCGCAGCTCCTCCGCATACGATGAGGACGATGATGAGGATGAAGACATCGCCCCGCGCAGAGGCCTTGGCCGCGGCAAGAGCGGCTTCAGACGCTGAATAATTATAATAATTATATAAGATGAAAAAAACCGTTATTTCCCTTGTCCTGCTTATCGCGCTCTGCCTCGGCTTATGCGCCTGCGGAGATTCCACAGGATACGGCGTGTCGTCGATCGTCACGCTTGTGGAGCAGGATTATTCCATCGCCTTTCGCAATGACGACCCTATCTATTTCTATGTCACCGCCGCCATTGAGACGCTTGCCGCCGAGGGCACCGTGGATCAGCTCGTATCAAAATGGTTTGGGCAGAATATTGTGACATTCGATAAAAACGCGGAGGCGCTCTCACAGCTCACGACTCCTGAAGCGAGAGTGCTGATTATCGGCGTTGACATCAACTCCTTCCCGATGGCGTATCTCTCCAACGGGCAGTATTGGGGCTTCGATGTGGAGCTTGCCAACGCCGTGTGCGACAAGCTGGGCTGGACACTCCAAATTCAGACAATCGAAAAAGAAAATGTTTATATCGAGCTTTCCTCCGGAAATATCGACTGCGCCTGGGGCGGCATCGCGCTCACGCAGGAGGATGTTGACGAGAAGAGGGTTATGCAATACGGGCCGTATGTCCATAACGATATTGTCATATCGGCGAGAGCCGGCTCGAGCATACGCAGCAAGCTCATGCTCTCCGGCAAAAACATGTGCATGAGCTCCACATCCGAAGCGATGGACGCGCTCAACACCGATCCTTCAATCGCCAAGCGTCTCGGGCAGATTACCAGAGTCGCCGGCGGCACGGCGGAGTGTTTTGAAAACCTCTATGCCGGAAATTGCGACGTTGTGCTTACCGACAGCACGGCTCTCTACTATTTTAATTGCCATTGATTCATTTGCAGTATATCGGCATCGCAGTAAATGATGACGAGTGATCCGGGTGCAGGCAGAGTCTGCGCCGCGCATCTGCGGAGGCATCGATGTCCGGACGCGATTACGCCCTTATGCGCGCCTTTCAATGACTGCCGAATTTGAGTTTTTCTGATTTTACTGACTTTTTTCACGCAATGCCGCGGCGTTGCGTCATCAGGGGGAACAAAGTCCCCCGCCCTCGGGCAACTCCGAGAGCGGGGGCTTTGTCGCGTTATGCGCGGCTTTTTCAGCCTCTTATTTGATTAAAACTGCTTGTAGACGCGGGGGACACGCTTTGACACGGCGCACAGAAGCTCATACGGTATGGTCTGCGCGGCGGCGGCAAGCGCGAGGATGCTGTTGTGTTTGCCGAATATTTCCACCTCGCTGCCGACTTCGACATTCGGCGCGTCGGTAAGCTCGGCCATGCACATATCCATGCATATACTGCCCCTCTGCGGGACAAAACCGTCGGCGGTGTAAAACGAGCATTTGTTGGAGATGAGTCTGGGCAAGCCGTCCGCATAGCCGATAGACAGCACGCCCATGCGGGTGCGACGTTCGGTCACGAAGCGTCTGCCGTAGCTGACGCAGATGCCTTTTTCATAGAATTTTATCGTGCTCACGGTGGTCACAAGGCGCATGCACGGCAGAAGCCCGAGGCGGTTGCGAGTGTCGCCGTAGCCGTAGAGGAGCAAGCCCGGGCGGACCATATCGAGGCACATCTCCGGATAATTGGCAACCGCGCCGCTGTTGGCGCAATGGCGGATTTTGAACTTCACGCCGCCGCGCTTTTCAACCGCGTCTATAACATCGGTGAATAGCTTGAACTGCGCGCGGGTATAGCTTTCGTTGTCCGCCCCATCCTCATCGGAAACGGCAAAATGCGTGAAAATGCCCTCCGGATCAAGCCCGGGCAGGGAACATGAGCGAATCACGTTGTCGACACCCTCGTCGAAATGCTCCCCGTCCACGAGAAATCCCAATCGCGACATGCCGGTATCGAGCTTGATGTGTATGCGCAGCTTTCTGCCCAGCGCGGCGGCATCGGCGGAATATTCAAGCGCCTTGGCAAGGCAGGTGACGGTCTGGGTGATGTTGTTGTCGATAAGCGTCTTGGTGTACTCATGCGGCGTATGCCCGAGGATAAGAATCGGCATGGTGATGCCGCCGTCGCGCAGCTCCATCGCCTCATCGAGGCAGGAAACCGCCAGATAATCCGCCCCCGCGCTCTCAAGCATCTGGGACACTCTCAGCGCCCCGTGCCCGTACGCGTCGGCCTTGACCACCCCGAGAAAGCGGCAGCCGTCGGGTATGGCTCTGCGGATGGCGTTATAGTTATGGCGTATATTCTCAAGGCTGATTTCAGCCCATGTTCTCTTTTGCAGGTCGTTCATAGTCCGCTCCCGATTTATAATTTTCTGCTATTATAATCGTCCATACGATAAATGTCAAAACAAGTCG
>CAVHIP010000137.1:0-4572 GCA_963636125.1 Oscillospiraceae bacterium
TTCATTAAAATCTTCAATTTTAATGAAATCTTTTGAAGCCTGTAAGAGCCGCGCTTAAAGCGCGGTTAGGCTTCAAAAGGCGTCCGCCGACGGCATAAGTTCGCGTATGCCAAATCGGAGATTTGGACGCTCACTTATCATACGAAAACTACGCCGCTGCGGCGGCTATTAAAACATTTAATTGTCATTAAATGTTTTAATCAGTTTTCAGTATGAGCGCGGCGAGTTTTCGCATGGTTAATCATAGCAAATCGGTGAAATTTTACACTTTATAAATCTTTTGATTTTCAAAAAGGTTATAATATCTTGTTACAAAATGACATGAGGTGAACGAGATGGATTCTTTTGTCCGTTTTGACAATGTTTGCAGAACATACGACATGGGGCAGATAAAAATCGAGGCTCTGAAAAACGCATCCTTCAGCATTCAAAAAGGTGAAATATGCGTTATTGTCGGCGCGTCCGGCGCGGGCAAAACGACGCTTCTTAATATACTCGGCGGCATGGATGTTCTTACCTCGGGACATGCCATAATAGACGGCAGCGATATTTCTCAATACTCAAAGCGCCGCCTGACGCAGTACCGCAGGCACGATGTGGGCTTTGTGTTCCAGTTCTATAATCTCCTGCCGAATATGACCGCGCTTGAAAACGTGCAGATCGCGAGCCAGCTCTGCTCGAAGCCGCTGTCGGCGGATAAGGTCCTGGAGGCTGTCGGACTGGGGGACAGAATGTCCAATTTCCCCGCGCAGCTCTCCGGCGGCGAGCAGCAGCGCGTGGCGATTGCGCGCGCCCTTGCCAAGAACCCGAAGCTCCTGCTCTGCGATGAGCCTACCGGCGCGCTTGACTATAACACCGGCAAGCAGATACTCAAACTCCTGCAGGATCAGTCGCGCAACAACGGCATGACCGTTGTGATAATCACGCACAACTCCGCCCTCACCGCCATGGCGGACAGAGTTATTCGCCTGAAAAGCGGCGAGATTATCAGCGAGGCAACTAACGATAATCCCACGCCGGTGGAAGAAATAGAGTGGTGACGATATGCTGAAGCTGACTTTCAGAGAGATCCGCACAAGTCTGGGGCGGTTTCTGGGTATATTTGCGATTATCGCGCTCGGCGCCGGTTTTTTCTGCGGATTGAAGCTTACGAAAACGAGCATGATCCATACTCTTGACATTTATGCCAATGAGCATTGCATGTTTGACTATGACCTTGTTTCAACCGTCGGGTTTGACGAGGACGATGTGGCGGCTTTTGCACAGGATGACGCGGTGAAGCTTGCCGAGGGCAGCAAGCAGGCTGACGCGATTTTTGTCATGCCGAGCGGCAACCTTGTGCTTCACACGATGAGTCTGCCGAAAGAGCTGGATTTGCCTACCGTCACCGCCGGCAGACTGCCGGAAAACGAGAACGAATGCGCCCTTGACGCGTGGTATTTTGACGAGGAGCTCATAGGGCAGACAATTACTCTCAGCGATGACAACGATGAGGACGATCTTGACAATTTCAAAGGACGCAGCTTCACCGTTACGGGGCTTTGCAAATCGCCGCTGTATATAAACTATGAGCGCGGTGGCACAAACATCGGCAGCGGCAGCATAACGGGCTTTGCCATCCTGACCGAGGACGCCTTTGATATTGACTATTATACCCATCTCTATCTGACGCTCGAAGGCGCATCGGGAGAAGTCTACTCCGACGAATACGAAGATTTTATCGACGCGGCGGAGGACCATATCACGGATCTCGGCGAAGAGAGAGCGGAGATACGCTACAATAAGCTGCGCGAGGACGGTGAGGAGGAGCTTGCCGACGCCCGCGTGAAGCTTGATGAAGCGCATCAGGAAATCGAAGACGCAAAAGTCAAGATAGAAGACGGCAAAAAGGATATAGAAGACGGCAAAAAAAAGATAGAGGACGGCGAAGAAGAGTATTACGACGCGGTTGACGATTTCGCGGCGTACCGCAGGTTGATGCGCGGCTTTGCCATAAGCGACAATACAAACGACTTCAACAAAAAACAGCAGGAGCTTGACGACGCATGGGATGAGATCGTCGAGCACAAGCAGGAGCTGGCGGATGCCGAAAAGGATCTCGCAGAGGGCGAGCAGGAACTGAAAGACGCGGAGCAGAAGCTCGCCGATGCCGATCAGGATTATGCCGACGGCCAGAAAAAGCTTGACGATCTGGACGATCCCGACTGCTATGTCCTCGACCGCAGCACAAACGTGGGCTACGTTTGCTTTGAAAGCGATTCCGAGATAGTTCACGGCGTTTCGAAGGTGTTCCCGCTGTTCTTCTTCCTCGTGGCGGCGCTTGTCTGCATCACGACCATGACGCGTATGGTGGACGAGCAGCGCACGCAACTCGGCGTACTCAAGGCGATGGGATATTCCGACAGCGCTATAATGAGCAAGTTTATGCTCTATTCGGCTCTCGCTTCCGTGCTGGGATGCGCCGGCGGCATTGCGCTGGGAGCATGGGCGATGCCGAAGCTTATCTGGCAGGCGTACAATATAATGTACGGCTTCACAGATATTATAAACGCTTTCGATTGGCAGCTCGCGATAATTTCCTCCATGGCATACCTTGTCTGCTCGCTCTTCGCGACATGGCTTGCCTGCCGCAATGAGCTTGCCGAGTCCGCCGCGTCGCTTATCCGGCCGCGCGCGCCGAAAGCCGGCAAGCGAATTTTACTTGAGCATGTCGGCTTTATTTGGAATCGTATTCCGTTCCTGCGCAAGGTTTCAATAAGAAATGTTCTCCGCTATAAGCAGAGAATGATGATAATGATACTCGGCATAGGCGGATGCACCGCGCTTTTGCTGACCGGCTACGGAATACGCGACTCGATACAGAACGTTGTGTCTTACCAATATGAGGAAATCTCAAATTATGACGGGTCGGCAAATTTCAGGGACGATATGACTCCCGAGATGCGTGAGAGCTTCTGCGTCGAGCATGAGGGAATTCTTTCCGATATCATGTTCCTGCACGACACCGTGAACGACTGCTCCGCGAACGACATCACAAAGACCGCGCATATTATCGTCACGGAGAACGACACGGTGGGGGATTATGTGCTCTTTGAAAACGGCGATGAGAAGATCGCCTATCCCGGCAAGGATGAGTGCGTCATAAGCATAGGTCTTGCCGAGGCTCTCGGCGTGGATAAAGGCGATAAGCTCCGCATTTACGATGATGAAATCGGCGAGATGAATCTGACCGTCTCCGGCATTTTCAACAACTATGTTTATAACTATGTTTATGTCACCAACGAAACCTTTGAAACGCAGACCGGTACCGCGCCGGAACTGAAGTGCGCATGGTACAGATTCAAGGAAGGTAAGGACGCGCACGAAGCCGGCGCCGAACTCAACGGCGACGATGATGTCGCCAGCACGCAGCTGACTGTGGATCTGGAGAACCGCATGAGCACGATGATGAGCTCGCTTGACTATATTGTCGTCGTTGTCGTTGTAAGCGCGGGCGCTCTCGCATTCATAGTGCTCTGCTCGCTGACCAATATCTCCATCACCGAGCGTTTACGTGAGATCGCGACCATCAAGGTTCTTGGCTTTTACGACAGAGAGACATCCAGCTATGTCCTCCGCGAGAACAACGCCCTTACGCTGATTGGCTCGCTCGTCGGCATACCGATGGGCTTTGCGCTGCACAAGTTTGTCATGAATCAGATACGCATCGACCTCGTACACTTCGATGCGCGCATCCTTCCGGTGAGCATAATCATATGCGTCGGCCTAACGCTGTTGTTTGCGCTGATCGTCAATTTCATAATGAAGCCGAAGCTCAGGGGAATAGACATGGCGCAGGCGCTCAAATCAATAGAATAATGCGGGAGACACGCCTCACGCATTGCAAACGAATATATTCAAAAAAATGATCGGAGGGCAAAAATGCAGGATATTTTAATTGTTGTGGACATGCAGAATGACTTTATCGACGGCGCGCTCGGCACAAAGGAGGCCGTTGAGATTGTTCCCCGTGTAAAGAAAAAAATAGCGGAATTCAACGGCAAGGTGTTTTTCACCCGCGACACCCACTTTGAAAATTATCTGCTGACTCAGGAAGGCAAAAATCTTCCCGTACCGCATTGTATCAAAGGCACTCCCGGCTGGAAAATCCGCCCCGAGCTCGATGCCCTTCGCCGTACCGAACCGATCGACAAGCTCACATTCGGCTCGTCGGAGCTTGGCGCGATATTGGTGAAAGAAAATCGGGAGAATCCCATTAACAGCATCACCTTAATCGGCCTCTGCACGGATATCTGCGTCATTTCCAACGCCATGATCGCCAAAGCGTTTCTGCCCGAAGTCCCGATTATCGTGGACGCGAAATGCTGCGCCGGCGTTACTCCCGAGTCACATAAAAACGCCCTCAGCGCAATGAAGATGTGCCAGATACGGATTGATAACGAAGACTGATAACATCAAAAAAGTGTTTTGCCCGGTTCTTGAGCAAAACACTTTTATATTTTTATATTTGATTTGTCGTTTTTATACTGAAAACTGATTAAAACATTTAATGACAATTAAATGTTTTAATAG
>CAVHIP010000138.1:0-4487 GCA_963636125.1 Oscillospiraceae bacterium
TTGGAGGCAGCTATGTATCGATACAGCAACGGGCAGATCAGTCTTTCGGATTTCACGCAGCCGGTATGTGTTCGTCAAGTAAAAATGTTAGCAAAAGATCCCCAAAAAGTTAGCAGTGTCAACGCCAGAAATAAATAGAAGTGGATTGCAGGCAAGCAGGGTTTGTCCATGCTTGCCTTGACCGCCGCACAGCGGATTGGGTGTATTCAGTCAAGGGTGGCGAAGCCACTTGCGAAGCCCTTGACTGAATGCGAACAATCTGCTACTTTGCGATCTTTTACATCAAATCGCGTGCCCCAGCCGAAGCCCCTATGCATCAATTTTGGAGCCCTTTTGCGAGCTCGACTGCATCAAATTTGGTGCGCGGAATTTCATGGCAAAACTCGCTGTCTGCGAATTGACTGGGTCAGCCGGTAGCTCTCGCCGGAGAAAATCACAATATGGTAATGGTGGATCAGCCGATCAACAAGAGCAGCAGTCAACCTGTTGTCACCAAAGACAGTGTTCCACTGGGAGAACTCAAGGTTGGATGTAATAATCAGACTCTTGCGTTCGTAGCAGTCGGAGATCACCTGAAACAGCAACTCGGCGGCGTCCTTGTGCAGGGGGACGAAGCTGATTTCATCCACGACAATCAGCTCCACATTCTTAAGCGTACAAAGGTAAGTATTCAGAGCCCCCTTTCAAACATTGAAATTCCTCCTTCCAGGTGTAGTGTCTGTATATCACTCTGAAAGGCAGAAAAGTCAAGGGAATACGGCAATATTCGATGCTATCGACAATATGCACACCCCGCATAACGATACCCCTTGCAAATCGTTACGGGAGAAGGCTTTTCGTTATGTGCGTGTGCAAGCCCACTCGGTCTGTGCACACCACGCCTCTGAACGAGAGCCGTGTCCTCGCTGCCAGCAGGAAAAAATAGCCCTCTGCACACCCCTCGGTGTCAGAAAACAGGTAAAGACTCTAATTTGATGCGCCTTAACGAAGTGCCAAAAAGTACACCGTATCATTCGCTCAACTATTTCATCAGGGATTGTAACACTTGCAAGACTGATACAGCCCCCAAATGCATTATTTCCTATACAGGTAACACCATTGGGTATAGCTATATTTGTTAAGCTCCCGCATAATGCAAATGCACAGCATCCGATGCTTCTAACACTATCCGGTATGGTGATGCTTATAATCTTTTCACAGCATGAGAAAGCCTCATTGCCTATTTCCTTCACGCCTTCCGGTATTATGATGCTTGTGAGGCTCCAGCGCATATAAAAAGCCCTGTCTCCGATGCTCGTCACGCCATCCGGTATAACGACATCCGTCACACCGGGCTCTTCGTAGTATTTTATTAAAACTCCGTTTTCAATCTCAAAACTCATGACAAATCTCCTTTTTATTCGGCCTATCCCATGCAAAGAGGGCCTCTTTTATTTTATATCTTATATCTCGTCCTTTTGCAAAACGAGTTTGATTGCCCAGGGTGGGACATTGGGGTTAAAGTAATCTTCTTCTATGAAAACAAATGCAGTCTCGTAGTAAGGCTTTTTCTCGGGAAATGTCCCCCATCCGTCAGTGAAATAGATCAATCCTTTGAGGTTAACAAACTCTTTTTGCTCCGTCAAATAGTCAACATAGCCGAAGACAGGTCGGAAATCGGTTCCGCCGAAGCCGCGCAGCTGCATGGCTTTCAGATATTCGTCAAATTCCTCTTGAGATTTTATCTTTGCGTCCTCTTGAATCTGCGAATCGCACTGGATAATGTGAATATTAATCTTAGTGAAGTAGCTTTCCTCCTGCTTCAAAATATTATAAGTCTTTTGAAGAAACGTCTGCACCAGTTCGCCGGACACAGAGCCGGATGTGTCTATGGCGATGACAAATTCCTTAATGCGTTTAACATCCTTATATTCCAGCGGCTCAACAAGCGGCATTTTATCGTAGAGCTTCAAGCCGTAAGTGTAGAATATATAATCAAATTCGTCGTTGTTGAGCTTCATTGCCTCGCCCATAACGGCGAATCGCCGTAAAAAATCGGAATAATCATATTTTTCCCGAGTGACAGCCTGCAGATTTTGGGTCAGACTCCCCGCGGCATCGCCTTGATGCTTGGAAAAAGTCTCAAGGTCGGTCTGCATTCGCTGCGCAATGTCCTTCCAAATCTGCTCCAGCTCTGCCCTCGGCAAGCTTTGGGCGCGTCCGTCTTCTCCGCCGCTAAGTTGCTCTTGATTGCCTTTCTCACTTCTTTCGTTGCCGTCAGGTCGTCCCTGTCCGTCTTCATTAGTGTGATACCAAAGCGTATGATTATCGGCGCAAAAACTCTGCCTCAGCTTAAACAGCTCTTCTCCGGTAACATCATTTTCTCGCAGATAGTGATATATTTTTTCTGCCGTCAACAGCTTTACATTCTGACTTAACTTGCTTATAAACGGTTCCTGCTGCGTTTCCCTTTCGCCCTTGACGCATGGAAGATGCAGCTCGTTGATGGCATTTTCAGCTGCTATATCGCACGCTGTGTCCCACATTTCCGTATCTACCAACGTGTTCACAAAAGCATGATGGAAAACGCAATGAAAAACCATATGCAGATAATCCCGCGTGACAGCATTTCTTTCATTACTGTAGCGTTTGAGCACCCACATCGGTTCATAGAAAATATGCTCACCGTCCACGGCAAGCGAGTCTCCCGCCGGAATATGTTCAAGGCTGCTGAGCGCCATATCCAAAAAGCGCAAGTTCACCAAAAGCGTGTTGCGAGACAGGCGCAGTATATCCTGCGCAAGTTTATCTTTTCTCTCTGCTGTCTCATTTTGCGGCGGCATAGCAATTTCCTCCCTATTTATGCGATGCAGGCATATTATCAGTCAAGTTATCTGTTGATACGCCGCTCGACTTCTTGGTAGATGTAGTTTATCTCGCGGTCGGTTAAACCTCCCACATCAAGCGTAACCTGACTCTCCCCGCATTTGAACGCTTCAACGCACTTTTCGATTTCTCCCTCGATCACAGAATAACGATAACCCATAAAATTCGTAAGTTCGTCCATTTCAAAACCTCCCGAAATTTTTTCAGCAATAAAATTATATTATTAAAGCAAAACGGCGCTGTAGTTTTACGCCTCGCCGCCGATTAAATCTCGCCTGCTGATTTTATATCCGGCGGCGAACAAATATCCTGTATAATTTTAATTGTATCATAATTTATGACAATAGCAAGAGGCAACAAACTCAATATTTGATTTTTTAAAAGCAACAAAAATACATGTTTTTGCATTGACATTTTAACGGACTCAATGTAGAATTGATTTATAAATCATAACTATTCGGTCACAAATAATCCATTTTATTTGCAATTCGCATTATTAATGAACAACATCTTTTACAGGGGGTCTATTATGGAACTGAAATTTGATAAAGAATTTGACTCGCTTATTGCAAAAGCAAAATCACTCGACAAGCCTATGAGGGCTGTTGTCGCAGGCGCGAACGCCGAAAACATTCTCAAAGGTCTTTTTGCGGCGCAGGATGCCGGATTTGTATATCCCGTTCTCGTTGGAAACGAAAATAAGATTCGCGCAACTCTTGAAAACCTCGGTTTTTCCGATAGGAGATTTGATCTGCTGCCCATTGATGCCAGCATAAATCCCGTCCAATTTTCAATCGAAATGATAAACGCCGGCAGCGGTGACGTGCTGGTGCGCGGCAATACGCAGACCCGCGATTTCCTGCTGCCGGTTTTGAACAAGCTTAATCACTTTATAGACGAAGGCGCTTTAGTCACCCATGTCGTATTTCTTAAAATTCCGGGATATGAAAAGCTTCTCGGCGTATCCGATGTAACTCTTCTTTTCAATCCTCCGGCTGATGACCGCAAAAAGGTAGCGATAAGCCTCGTAAAGGCGCTTAACCTTCTCGGTGTGGAGCATCCGAAAATTGCTCTTCTTGCGCTTATTGAATCTCCGGCTTTTCACATGAGAGACACGGTTGAAGACCAAACCATAGTCCGCGACCACAAAGCGCATCCCATTGCCGATTGTGAGTTGGTAGGTCCCATCTCCTACGATCTTATTGTCAGCAAGGAGGCAGCCCGTCTCAAGGGATATGATTGTCCATACTGCGGAGAGTTTGACGGCATAGTCGTCCCGAATCTTCTCTCCGGTAATCTCATTGTCAAAGTCTTGGAAATGAACGCCGGCGCGCGCGCATTCGGCGTGCTCATGGGCACAAAGGTTCCGGTATCTATCTCCGGGCGCAGCGAATCCACCGAAGATGTATTTCTTTCACTTGCCGCATGCGCCGCAATGCTGAAAGAGAAAAAGCAGAATTAATCGAAAATCGGGCATCAATCAGATACAATGCGTATCATGATTGACGCCCGATTATTTTTGACTCTTATTCAATTGCCGGTTAGAACTCATATCATACAGGTTATAGGCTTACTTTTTGGCAAGTCCCTTCTGACGCGCGTATTCTGCGGCGCCGAGTGCG
>CAVHIP010000139.1:0-2499 GCA_963636125.1 Oscillospiraceae bacterium
ACTGTGGGCAGCGTCGCTATCAGGAGCAGCGCCATCAGAGACGAAAGGATTCGTTTCTTCATGTGGTGATTCCTCCTCTTTGTTATCATCTTAATTCGTTTTCCTTGTTAAAATCGGCGCATCAATAAAATGCATCGATTACGATGTTCTATTGCCTAAATTTTGGAATGGTCTTAGCATATTATTCCGGATTAACCCCTCTAAATATAGGGGTAAAGCTAACCTCAAATGCCACAATTTGTTTGTCGCTTTTGTAACTGCCATAGTCAAGATATCCTTCCATGGCAACTCTCATTTGGCCGCCATCTATTGACATATATTGATAAGTTGTAACAAATGTGGGAGGGACCATTTCTTCCATAACAGGGATAAAAGCGCTGCATTTGCTAATCTCAATAGTGCCGGTCTCATTCAATCTTAAAGTTACATCAACGCTTAATATTTTCCAAGATTCCCAGTCTTTTTGATGGAAAATATATTGATATGCTTCATATTTACCGGTCAAAGATTCTAGCTCCTCCCGGCTGTATATCAATTTGACAGGAACGGTTGAAACGTCTTTGACATCTTTCCAGTTAAGCTCCTGAAAAGGATGCCGCAAAAATATAGCTGCGATAATGCTTACAAAAACAATAAGAATGAGTATGATAATAAGTATTATAATGAGGTTTCGCTTTAGGAGTCCAATAAATAATTTATCATTATTATTCATACTATTCACATCATATTCATTGAAGCAAACCACTCGGCCATATCGCGCAGTGTTTCCTCAATAGGCCGCGGTTTATAGGAAAAATCCTCCTCCGCAGCGGCGTGACTGAACTGTCCATTTGAGGCAAGCACTGAAACGGAATACGGCGTATAGAATGGCGTCCTTTGTTTCTTAAGACTTCTCCGTTCAAAATACGGTGCGGCAAACAATGCAAGGCTTAGTGGCATTGGGATGGAGCGGTATTTCAGCTTTGCCGCTCCGCCAATTGTCCGTAGCAAGCTTTCAATCATAATATAGTGTCCTGACAGAATATAGCCTTTGCCAACTTCTCCTCGCTCCGAGCAGTCAAGGATGCCCTTAGCCACATCACGCACATCGGCAAAGTCGTAACCACCTTTTACGCAGAACGGCAATTTTCCCAAGAGAAACGTTTTGATCATAGATGTAAAGCTGCCCTCAAGCAAATCTCCCGGCCCTATAATTCCGGTGGGAAATACAACATTTGCTCTAAGTCCATGCCGAATCTCGTCATAGACCATCTCTGTCGCGGAAGCTTTGCTCTTGGCATATTCTCCATGCACAAGCATCGGAGAAAAGGTACAGTCCTCCGTTATAACTTCGCCTTTGGGCTTTTCCGGTATGGCATGGACAGAGCTGACATAAATCATTCTCCCCACATCGTATTCCGAGCACAACTTCAAGATATTTCGTGTTCCAACGACATTGACTCTATAGAGAGTGTTTGCGGGATGGGTGGCAACGGAGACGATGCCTGCGCAATGAATCAGGCAGCTTCGTATGCCGGAGCCACTGAAGAAGGGAGTAAGTGAACTCCTGTCGCAAACATTTCCTGTTACCACGTGAACATCCTCGTGGAGCATCTTTGCATACGGGTCATTGGGCAATGCCAGCGCATAGACCTGCACTCTACGTCCTACCAGTTCCTCCGCAACAGCCCGTCCAAGAAATCCCGTTGCGCCCGTAATCAGATATCTGTCATACATAATAGCACCCCTTTCACTGAATATGAACACAAGGGTTGATTATCTCTTATAAGTACAGTATACTTGAATTCATATACTGAAACAATCGACACATACAGCTCAAATGAAAGTTATGCAACACATGTAGCCAAAGTGTTGTTTATTTTTGTAAAATTTTTATGAAGGAGCTATAGATGGAGAAAATGGATGCGAGAAAGCGCTATACGCAAATGGTGCTCAAGCAGTCTATATTGACACTGCTGAAAGAAACCCCCGTTAACAAGATTACTGTGAAAGAGGTCTGCGCTCTTGCTCAGCTCAACCGGAGTACCTTCTATGCCCATTACAGCGATTGTTTTGCTCTCAAGGAAAGCATCGAGAATGAGCTGTTCGATGCTTTCGTGAAATCTCTCCATTATGTGAGATCCTTTAATGTAACGTCACTAATTGAAGCTATATATGATACGATTGAACAAAACCAGGAGGCCTGCCGGGTTCTTGTATTTGGGAACACGAACTCCAGCATCATAAGGAAAATGATAGAGCTGGCAAGAGAGGACAGTATTGCTTACTGGCGCAAAGAGTTGCCAAATGCACGCAATATAGAGCTGGAGATGATGTATACTCATCTTTCCAACGGACTGATGCACGTGGTCGTGGAGGGATATGACAAATATAGCAAAGAAGATATTATCCGCTTTGTCAGCCTTATTGTAAAAAAGAGTTTCTATCTGTTCCAGCAGTCCGAAAAGTCTCTCGTTTAATATGTGGCACAGACTAAAAAAAGCCCGCGGAATGCATCAT
>CAVHIP010000139.1:2585-4438 GCA_963636125.1 Oscillospiraceae bacterium
ACTTGACAGAAGCTGTCTCTATAAATATAATATTATTAAGAACTGTTCCCAATAGTGTTTTTGAAAAGAAATTTCATATGAGAGGAAATTAAATAAATGGCTTTCAGCTTTTTTGACGATATAACTTTTCCTACGTTTCTGTCGTCCACTGTGGAACGCTTTCCCAACAAAACAGCTATTGAAGACAGCTCACGTAGCTATACATATGTCGAGCTTGACAGCTTGACGAGAGATCTTGCGGCTGGCTTTACATCCATAGGCATCAGTAAAGGCGACCATGTCTGTGTCTGGGCTGAACTATGGCTTGAGACCGCTGTGACATATTATGCGCTTATGCGTATCGGTGCAACATCTGTTATGATGCGCACCACCACGCCTGAAAACGGTATCGCCGCAATTGTCGATAAGGGTGATTGCTCTTTTGTAATTTGCGGGAGTGGCCAGGTGGATATGTTTAAGCGCATTCTTTCCGGCGAAAAAGTCAAAGCGGTTATTTCCATGATGGGCTGTGATAGCGGCGCGGATTACTCCTTTTCAGATATTGCGCGTTTAGGTCGGAAAGTTGTAGATGCGGAATTTGCAAAGGCAGAGGCAGCGGTGTCCCCATCAGATATTGCGGACATTCTCTTCACCTCCGGCACAACAGGGATACCTAAGATGGTTATGATAAGCCAGTATTCGCGCCTCAACATGGGCAGACTCCTCGCCTGCAACCTCGCTGCCACCGAAAAGGATATATTTCTGAATATTCTTCCGATGTATCACTGTTTTTCGCTCGGCCCGAACCTTACTGCTGCCATATCATGCGGAGCGTCAGTGCGCATTCCTGACAGTCGGCACACCGCAGATATAATAAAAGCCATCAAGCTCGGATGTACTGTGCTCAGCGCTGTTCCCACACAGTTTACGCTTCTGCTCAGACGCGATGACCTTACGCCTGAGGACTGCGCGAGCCTGCGCACAGGTATCGTTGCCGGTGCGGCATGCAGTCCGACTTTGTTTAGAAAAATAGAAAAAACACTCGGCATGACACTCGTGTCAAACCTCGGTATGACGGAAGCTGCCGCCGGTGTAACGGCTGCAAGTCTTGACGATGATCTCGAAACAAGAAGTGTTACGGTTGGATATGTTCAGGAAGGTCTTGAGTGTAAAATAATCAACCCCGGCACCGGGCTTTCACTGCCTGACGGTGAGACTGGTGAATTCTGCATTCGCGGTTTTTCGATTATGCAAGGCTATTATAATGAGCCGGAGCTTACATCGAAGGCAATTGACAGCGAAGGCTGGCTTCATTCCGGTGACCTCGTGTGGAGAGACGAGCATGGACTCATCCATCTTGCCGGGCGCCTGAAAGAGCTTATTATCCGTTGCGGCGAAAATATATGCCCCGGAGAGATTGAAAATCTTCTTATGGAGCATGGGGCGATTGCGGCATGCAAGGTTGCCGGAACACCGGATAAGATATTCGGAGAAGAGGTTTGTGCAATTTTAGTCCTCAAAAAAGACTGCTCCGTCACAAATAAAGAGCTTATTGATTTTATGCGAGGAAAAACCGAGCTCAACAGAATACCAAGATATTATATTTATTTGGAAGCCCTGCCGGTGAACGATGTCGGAAAGCCGGATCTGAATGCAATAATGGAAATTGCGGCCACGGCCGAGAAGATGGAAAAAGAAGTCGTAAAATAAGCTGAGAAAAGTTCACTTGTGAAGAAAACTGATACAGACGAGTGCAAAAAATTGCCCGCCACAGAAAAAATTCCATGACGGGCACAGAAAGATGAGTCTATCATTTACAAAAATCGCAAATTTACCGAAAAAAAGAAACAGCCCAGGGGTGGGCTGTTTCTCTT
>CAVHIP010000140.1:0-4382 GCA_963636125.1 Oscillospiraceae bacterium
TGAATTTCTATTCTGTACGCGAATTACGCACCGAATCTAAAAGTGTGTGGGCTGATTTGAACAGCGGCAATGAGGTCGTTCTCACCAATAACGGTAAGCCGTCTGCGCTTATGATTGACATTCCCGAAGGCAGCTTTGATGAAGTAGTCCAAGCTGTCCGTCAGGCGAAAGCAATGATCGCGCTGAACAGCATGCGCCGCAGAGCGGCCCGTGAAGGCTTTATGTCGGATGAAGAAATTGAATCTCTCATCGATGAGGCCAGAAGCGAGCGTTGAAATGAATATTGTCCTTGATACAAACATTCTAATTTCAGCCGCATGGTCGCCCGGCCGCAACGCCGGCAACATCTTAAATGCTGTAGCCGCAAGAAAATTTACAGTCTGCTACGACTTCAGAATTCTTTCGGAATACGACCGGGTCTTCCACTATCCTAAGTTCAAGTTCAGCGAATGGGAAATAACCGCAGTGCTTGACCCGATTATTAAAAACGGCATCTCCGTTGTTCCCGACCCAATCACAGATGTTCTCTTTGAGCGGGACGAGACAGACCGAAAATTCTACGAGGTTGCAAAATTCTGCCGGGCTATCCTTGTCTCCGGAAACCTGGCGCATTACCCGCAGGAACCTGATATCATCAGTCCTGCTGAGTTCTGCCGGAAATATCTGTGAACCATCCCTCCCGACCGCTCGAAACGCCGGGAGGGATTTTCCTGCTCAACCTCGGCAAATCGGCTTGCCGGCGCAGCGTAGATATAGGGCTATACCCTATAGCGCGGCCACAGAGGAGGTATCTGCCTCCGCGCGGCGCTTTTGTATAATTTGCTTGACCGTACACGCTCTTTGTGATATTTTTAATAAAGAGATATTATATCCGGACGGGGCTTGATTTACGCGCTTGCCGGGGGCGTCCGGATTGATATAACCGTCGGTAACTTGAAACGAAAGAGGTGTACTGTTTGAAAGACCTGAAGCATTTGATTTTCTTTGAAAACCTTCTTCAAGACGCGCAGAACGAGCTGGTGAGCAAGGCGATAGAAGAAAACAAGCTGGCACTCGGATATAACTGCTTTTACATCCCCGAGCCGCTGATGAATCTGCCCGGATGCTTTTCCACGCGTCTTCGCGCTCCCCGCTGCGCTTCCACGGATGTCGCGAACTATTATATGACGGCGCGCGTCTGCCCCTATGTCCGCTCCATCTTAGAGCGCGCGGTAGAGGGCGGGTACAATTACCTCAACGCTCTCTTCGGGGCGGAATGCTGCGCCGCGATGGAGCGCATGGAGGAGCATTTTTTTCTCATCAACCCCGTGAAGAACGAGCGCTTTTTCGTCACGCAGATCGATCCGCCCATGAAAGGCGACAAGACCAACCTCGATTATTACAAGGCGCAGCTCAAGCTCAAGGTCGTGGACAAGCTGCGCGATGAGTACGGCGTTGACACCTCCGAGGAGGCGATGCGCGCCGCGGTTGAGGAGCATAACGAGCTTTGCCGCGTCGTCACCGAGATAGGCCGCTTCCGCGCGCTCGACAATCCCCCCATCACGGGATACGAGTTCCATATTATCCAGCTTGTCAGCGAGGTCTGCCCGCATTATCTCATCCTGCCCTATCTGAAAGAGACTCTCGAGGAGCTGAAAACGAGAGAGAGCGAGCCGCAGTTCCCGTTCCGCGCCCGCGTCGCGCTCGTCGGCTCGGAAATCGACGATCCGGAGTTCACAAAGCTCATCGAGCAGTGCGGCGCGATGGTCGTGGCGGACAGGTACTGCTTCGGCTCCTTCCCCGGCCGCGAGGAGATAAAAATTCACGACGGCGAGAGCGCGTTCGACGCCATCTGCCGGCACTATCTGCTTTGGAATCAGTGCGCCCGCTTTATGGACGGCGAAAAAATCGATCAGCGCCACAACGAGGTCGCGCAGCTTGTCAAGACCTTCAAGGCGGACGGCGTGATATACGAAAACATGAAGTTCTGCGAGTTCTGGAGCTATGAAAAGGTGCTCGCCTCCAACATCCTCATGTCGGACTTCGGCGTGCCGTGCTGCACGATAGAAAAAGAATACGCCCTCGGCGCGGCAGGTCAGCTTCGCACACGTTTCCAAGCGTTTATCGAATCCCTTGAAATCAAAAAATTACAGGGAGGCACGGGAAAATGAAGCTTATCGACAAAGCGATTGAGAAAATCGACAAGAAGCTGGAACGCTTCGATCCGCTGTGGCAGGCGGAACACGGCGTGGGCGGTCTGCGAAGCCGCTATATCGACAAAACCGGCGTCGCGAAATTCCGCGAATGGCGCGGCGTGAAGGACACTCTTTACGATTACTCGCAGTGGCTCAACAATCTCCTCGCCATGGGCGGCATGGTCGCCTCCTCTCCCGTGAACATCATGAAGGGCTTCTGGGAGTACCGCTGGATGGGCTCCTACCTCGGCACTTTCATGTTCATCGACCGCCTCTTCGAGGGCTATCGCGGAACGGAGCTTCGCATAGCGCACATGAACATGCACGCCATCGTGCAGAGCCTGACCAAGAAAATCGCCTTCGTCCTCGCCAATGACCGCCGTTTCGGCGGCGGCAAGGAGACCGACAACGTCATTCCCTATGACGAGGTGCTGCCCGCGCTGTTCCTCAGAGGCTTCAAGGGGCTGCATCCCATCCCCCTGCAGACGCTGCCGGAGTTCATCATCTGCGATGTTGACCAGCATATAGAGCCGTATTATATCGATGTTGCCGAGTCCTACGGTCTGCCGGCGGACGTCTGCTCACGCTGCGCCGCGGAGACGGGCGTCGCCATCGACGACGCGTTCCCGCTGCTGGGCAAGGCGCTTGTTACGACGAACATGCCCTGCAACGCCTCCGAGGCGACATCCATGTTCCAGCGCCGCCGCTACGGCGTGCCGGATTTCCCCGTTACCCTCGCCATGATTCACAACGAGCCGGGCGCGCATCCCTACTCCACGCAGATGCTCAAGGACGCCATCGCCTTTATAGAAAAGGAATACGGCGTGAAGTACGACTGGAACGAGCTGTTCAAATACGCCGCGTACATGAACGAGCAGAACACCATAGAGCTTGAGAAGTGGGAATACTTCAAGACCGACTACTCTCCCCTCGCCGGCGTCGCCGAGTCGCTCTACCGGCTGTACTCGTGGGCGTCAGCCAACGGCAGCGATCCGTATTTCAACCGCAACGACCGCAAGGTTATCAATATCCTGCGCAAGGCGTACGAGGAAAAGTACGTCCCCTTCAACGGCAAGACGCGCCATCGCGCGTTCCTGTGGGGCCCCTCCGCCGTGTATTATACCGATTTCCCGACATGGACGCAGAACTGCTGGGGCATCAACATCGTGCTGAACATGGACTCCACCATGGGGCACAACATGATCTCCACCTCCGATCCGGAGCAGGCCATCAAAGATCTCGCCCTCTTCTCCGAAAAGGCGACCATGCGTCATCACGCCGTCGGCGGCTGGGAAAATATCAACGCCGTGTGGGATTGGGCGAAGAGCTTCAACTGCGACATGGTGCTTATGAACGACAACATCGCCTGCAAGGGCATGCTCGGCGTTCACGCGCTTCTTGAGGAGCAGGCGCGCGATCTCGGCTTCCACTTTATATTCATCGAGCACGATCTTGAAGACAGCCGCACCGTCTCCCGTCAGGATATGAGAAACTGCGTCAACAAGTACATGTCCGTTGTCCTCAACGAAAAGCCGCTCGACCCGACCATCGTCGAGTTTGACGACTCCGCGGCATATTAATCAAGAAAGGCGGCGCGAATAATAATATGAAGAAATTTCTTAAGATTCTGTTCAAAATCCTCGGCAAGGCTCTGTTGATTGCGCTTATAGGCTTTGTTGTCACCTTCGCGATCTACATCACCAACTCCGAAAACAAGCTCATCTACTATGTGGTTCGCCCCTTCCTCAACCGGCATTACGATACCCAGGTGAGAAACAGAAAGATATAGCCAAAAAGAGAAGCTGCCCGGGGATGGGCTGCTTCTCTTTTGCAATATTATAATCGGCGTGCAGATAACCCGCTTCAAGATGGGCGCATTATAATTCAGTTATTGCCATCATCGATTTTTCCGGTAGGTGTGCCCTGTTGGTCTTTGTAATAATCTTGGCTTATCGCCTCATTTCTTTCGCCATCATCAGTGTGATGTTCCCACCATTCCACAGAGCCTTTTCTGCATGATCCATCACATTCCGGCTTGGAGGATGTGCCCGAACCGCCGTCGGTTTGCTCTGCCTCAACCGGAACGGTATAAGGATTTGGCACGAGAGTATAGTCAACCTCGGTGTCGAGGGCGGAGGTTTTGGCGATATAGCCTTCGACGGAGTCGCCCTTGACATAATAGCAGTCGCCAAGATCGGCGAGGACGGT
>CAVHIP010000141.1:0-4294 GCA_963636125.1 Oscillospiraceae bacterium
CGATGATAATGCTCTTCGGCAAGGCGGGCATCATCACGCGCTTCCTGCTCGGCATCTACGACAACAGCGTCTACGGATATTGGGGCATCGTCATCGTGCAGACGCTCACATTCTTCCCCGTGTGCTACATGATGCTCAAGGGGCTTCTGAAAAATATTGACCCATCCCTCGAGGAGGCCGCCCGCGATATGGGCGCGTCCCGCATGAAGGTCTTTACAAGCGTGACTCTCCCTCTCATGCTGCCCGGCATCGGCAACGCCTTCCTCGTCACGTTTATCGAATCGATAGCCGACTTCGCGAACCCCATGATAATAGGCGGCTCGTACGATACTCTCGCGACGACCATCTATCTGCAGATTACCGGCGCCTACGACAAGGCCGGCGCGGCGGCGATGGCGGTGGTGCTGCTGTGCATCACGCTTTTGATGTTCGCCGTGCAGAAATACTATCTCGAAGCCAAGACCGCCGCCACGCTCACCGGCAAGGCATCGCGCGGCAGAATGCTCATCGAGGATAAAAGCGTCAAGATTCCGCTGACAATACTCTGCTCCCTCGCGGCGTGCTTCGTCATAATGATGTATATCTGCGTGCCGATAGGCTCCTTCTTCCCGACATGGGGATATAAATTCTTCCCGCTGACGGGGAAGTGGTTCAAGCTCATCTTCACTCGCTATCACGGCTTCCAGGCGTTCCGCGATTCGTTTGTGCTCTCGCTTATCTCGGCTCCCATAACGGCGCTTTTGAGCATGATCATCT
This sequence comes from Oscillospiraceae bacterium, assembly GCA_963636125.1. Lineage (GTDB taxonomy): Bacteria > Bacillota > Clostridia > Oscillospirales > Oscillospiraceae > Limivicinus. The sequence goes on from CAVHIP010000141.1 coordinate 757, forward strand.
CCTACCTCGTGGTCAAGCGCAATTTCAAGGCGAAGGGCTTCATCGAGGCGGTTTCCATGCTGGCGATGGCCGTCCCCGGCACGGTGCTGGGCGTCGGATACATAAGGGGCTTTTCCGGCGGCATCTTCCACACCGGCTTTATGCAGGGCATCTACGGCACGGGGCTTATTCTGATAATCGTCTTTGTCGTGCGCTCGCTCCCCACGGGTACGAGAAGCGGCATTTCCGCCCTGCGGCAGATAGACAAATCGATAGAGGAATCCGCCTACGACATGGGCGCGGACAGCTTCAAGGTTTTCATGACCGTCACTCTCCCGCTTATTAAGGACTCTTTCCTCTCCGGTCTTGTCACCGCGTTCGTCCGCTCCATCACGGCAATTTCGGCGATAATTCTGCTTGTCACGCCGCAGTTTTTGCTCATCACCGTTCAGATTAACGAGTTTGCGGAAAAGGGCTCGTACAGTCTCGCGTGCGCCTTTGCCACAATTCTTATCATAATCACCTACGGCGCGGTTCTGCTGATGAATCTGTTCATCAAGCACTTCGGCACCAGCAGAAAAATAAAGGAGGATAACTGACCTATGGAAAAGATTAAAAAAGGTGTCCGTCTGGAGCATATCTCCAAAATATATCAGGACCCGAAAACCGGAAAGGACTTCTACGCCGTCCACGACACGTGCCTTACCATAGCGCCCGGCTCCTTCGTCACTCTGCTCGGCCCGTCCGGCTGCGGCAAAACCACAACCCTTCGCATGATCGCCGGCTTTGAAAGCCCGGACGAGGGCGAAATATATCTCGGCGACGAGCCTATCAACGAGCTTACCCCCAATAAGCGCGATACCGCCATGGTCTTCCAGAGCTACGCGCTTCTGCCGCATTACAACGTCTTTGACAATGTGGCGTACGGCCTGAAGCTGCGCAAGCTGCCGAAGGACGAAATTCAATCCCGCGTAATGAACATTCTCAAGCTCGTCGAGCTTGAGGGCATGGAGGGTCGCATGACCAACCAGCTCTCCGGCGGTCAGCAGCAGCGCGTCGCTCTCGCGAGGGCGCTTGTTATCGAGCCGTCCGTCCTGCTCTTTGACGAGCCACTCTCCAACCTTGACGCGAAGCTGCGCGTCTCGATGAGAACGGAGATACGCCGCATTCAGCAGGAAGTCGGAATCACGGCGATATACGTCACGCATGACCAGTCCGAGGCAATGGCGCTCTCAGATAATATCATCATCATGAACAAGGGTGTCGTGGCGCAGATGGGCACGCCGCAGGAGATTTACTATCACCCGAACAGCGAGTTTGTCGCCGACTTCATAGGCGAGGCAAACTTCCTCAAGGGCAAACTCTCCGCATCCGCCGACGGGAAATACGCGCTCGAAATCGCGGGAACGCCGGTTGAGGTGGAATATAAAGACGGCATGAACATCGGCGAGGAGTACACCATAGTTCTGCGCCCCGAGGCGGCGAGACTGACGGAGAACAAAGGCCTGCCCTGCAAAGTCGTTCTGTCGTGCTTCATGGGCTCATATCAGAATTATCACGTTATGGTCGGCGATACTCTCGTCAAGCTCACAGAGAATAATCCCAAGAACAAGCGGATTTTCAATGTCGGCGAAAGCTGCTTCCTCGACTTTGAGAGAGAGTCCGTGCATGTTCTCTGACCCTTTCGGGGGACTTAAGGAATAATATGCTATGAACACTTTAAGCGATTTTGTGTCCGCCGCGAAGCGCGATGAGCATGTCTGGATTTCCGATGTCCGCCGCGCCTTCGCCGAGGATGCCTCCGCCTATGAGATTTATATAGTTTTGGACAGGCTCGACGGCAGTCAAATCGAATACGCCTGCCCGATACCGCGCTGGAACACGGACGATGGCTTCACCTTCCTTGCCGACTATCTCAGCGCCGAAATTTACAACCTCTTTTCCGTTTACAGCGGCAGGGCGGTCACGATATACGGCGACGAGAGTCTTCACATGCTTTTCGAGACGGCCTTTTCGCGCTTCTATTACGATGCCGGATACAAAAAGGTGATGAATATCGCCCGAAGACTCTGCGGCGCATCGCCCGTGATGTCGCATTATCCTTTGAGAAAGCGTGTCCCGCTGCAGACGGGCGGAAAAGAGATCGGCAGGGCGGACATATCCGGCAGGATAAGCGCCGCCGTCGGGAAGGTCAATTCCGGCGCGTACTGCGGAATCGATGTGGGCGGTACGGATATAAAGCTCGCCGCATCGCTCGGCGGCAGGCTTGTCGCCGTCAAGGAGTATGACTGGAATCCGTCCCTTTTCCGCCGCGCCGAGAGCATTAAAGCGCCGATACTGCTGCTCGCAAGGCTCATGGCGGCGTGCGTTGCGAACGAAAGAGCCGGCGGAGAAATCGACATGTCCCCGGCGCTTGCGAAATCCGCGGACAACGCGGCGATTGAGCGCGGCATACGCGAAGTTGAAAAGAAGCTCGGCAAAATAAAAAAGATTGACGCTATCGGCCTCAGCTTTCCGGACATCGTCGTCGACAACCGCATCATGGGCGGCGAAACGCCGAAAACCGCCGGCATCCGCGCCGACAAGAGCGTGGATTACGAAGCGGAGCTGGTTGCTCTCTCAAAGCTCAACGACGATTTGCTGACCGCGGCGAACAGCGTCTCTGCCGTGAATGACGGGCCCATGGCGACATTCAGCGCGATGTGCGAGCTTGCCTACTCCGGCGCGGACACGGGCGCGGTTTTCGCGCACAGCCTCGGCACGGATCTCGGAAGCGGCTGGATAGACGCTCGCGGCAATATCCCGAAAATTCCGCTGGAGTGCTACGATCTGCTCTTCGATCTGGGAAGCTACAAGTCAAGATACCTCCCGGCGGAGGATATGCGCTCTCTCAGGAACGAAAACTCCGGCATGGCGGGGGCGCGGCGCTATCTCGGTCAGGCGGCGGCATATCGCCTCGTCTATCTCAAAGAGCCTACGCTCATCCGCAAATTTGTCGACGAATCGCGCGGCTTTCCGGAAATCCGGACACAGCCGGAGGACATGCGCAAGCCGTGCCTGCAGTACATCATGGAGCAGGCCGCCGGACATAATAAAGCCGCGGAGGACGCTTTCACACAGGTGGGCGTAAATCTGGCGCGCATAACCGAGGAGATAGAGCATCTCACCCGCGCCGGCATCGACTCGCGCCGGCTGTTCGGCCGCTTTGTGAAGGATCGGCATTGCTTTGAGTTGATGAGCTCGGGCTTCGCCTCCGTATTGCCGAATATAAAGCTGGTCGCCGCGGATGACGACATGGCGTCCACGCCGCTGATGAAACAGCTTGCCGCAAGAGACGACGCCACCGTCGCGCAGTTCGCGCAGGCAGTCAGCGCGATATATTATTCCGAATATAAATAAGCAGAAACCGCCGCTCCTGTAAGCGACGGTTTCTGTTTTCGTTCTTTACTCTGCCGAGCTGTCGAGATGCGTTCTGCTCCCGAAAATCGGCGGCATCGAGCGCTTTGTACATTTGTCAATGATGTGAGACTGGAAAAGAGACAGGTTCGTGAATTGAATT
>CAVHIP010000142.1:0-4289 GCA_963636125.1 Oscillospiraceae bacterium
TTCTATTATCAGGCGTAGCCAAGCAGGAACAGGCACAGGTATGTCGTGGGAACAGCAAACATAAGGCTGTCTGTCCTGTCAAACATGCCGCCGTGCCCCGGAATGAGATTTGAAAAATCCTTCAGCCCGAGCATGCGTTTGAGAAGAGATTCTGCCAGATCGCCTATCTCCCCCATCAAGGAAGCAACAAGCGCGGTCAGGACACAGGCCCACGCCGGAATTGCATCGCAACAGCCGGGAGTAAACTTCAGCAGAAGACCGGACAATGCGCCGGCAACAATGCCGCAGATACAGCCCTCTACGGTTTTATGCGGGCTTACGTCCGGCGCGACTTTATGCTTGCCGAAGCGCGAGCCGCCGAAGAGGGCGAAAGTATCGCAGACTACGCTTGAAACGAAGCCGAGCGCAATAACTTCAAGCCAGACCGGAGATGTGGCTATCATCAGGGCGATGCCGTAAATAAACCCGGGATACGCGATACCGGCGACAGTATATACAGCGCCCTTTCCTCCGACCTTTCGGTGAAGAATACCGGAAAACAGAGCGAGATATATGCCAAGAGCCATAAAGACAATATACGCCGTCGGCTCGGCATGCAAGAGAGCCAGCACAGCCTGTACGGCGATAAACGTATACAAAACCCATGCCGTGCAGTAAACATCTATTTTTTCAAGTCCTCTGCTGTACTCGTAGGCGCACATTATGCCGGCGGCGGCAAAAAGAAGCACCCTTGAAATCTCCGAAAGGAAGACACAACTGACGCAAATAATAATAAGCACGATAGCGGAGATAACGCGTTTTTTCAAATTACAACACTCTTTCTTTATCTTTGGCGGCGCTGCGCCCTTAAATGCGGGGCGCTGCCGTATTTTTGTATTTTACTATAATTTGCCGCTTTTAACAATAGCAAGTTTCATATAAGCCCGGCATAATCAGATTATTAACAATGACGTAATGTTTTTACGTATTTTGCCTCCATATTTTCTGTTGTTAAGAGGTGAAAAATATGTTATTATACCAATAAGTCAGCGGAATCAACACTGCGAAACACAAATAAAACAAAATGGGAGGCAGCATCGTGTATCAGGATAACAAGATTTGGATGGCGCAGTCCGATAAAAATATCTTTTTACTGCCCGAGATGGCAAACCGCCACGGTCTCATTGCGGGCGCTACGGGAACCGGCAAGACAATCACCATGAAAGTCATGGCGGAATCCTTCTCGGAAATGGGAGTTCCCGTTTTCCTCGCCGATGTAAAGGGCGACCTGAGCGGCATGTGCAAAAGCGGCAGCAATACTGCCGACATGCAGGAGCGTATCAATCGCTTTGGCATTGAAAACTTCGAATATAAGGCATACCCCACGCGCTTTTGGGACATTTTCGGCGAGGCCGGCATTCCCGTGCGCGTTTCCGTTTCGGAAATGGGTCCTGTTCTGCTCGCCCGTCTTCTCGGACTGACGGAAATACAGGAGGGAGTTTTGAACATTGTTTTCCGCGTTGCGGACGACAACGGTCTTCTCCTTCTCGATCTCAAGGATCTGCGCGCAATGCTTCAATATGTAGGCGACAACCGCGCGGAGTATACGGTTCAATACGGCAACGTATCCGCGGCGAGTATAGGCGCAATTCAGCGCGCGCTCTTGTCCTTCGAAAATGAGGGCGGTGAGCTTTTCTTCGGGGAGCCGTCTCTCGATATCCGCGATTTTATAAGGACAAGCTCCGACGGCAGAGGATATATCAACATTCTCAGCAGCACCAAGCTTATCGCAAGCCCCACCGTTTACGGCACGTTCCTGCTCTGGATGCTGACGGAGCTTTTCGAAAAGCTTCCGGAAGTCGGCGATCTTGATAAGCCGAGAATGGTCTTCTTCTTCGACGAGGCGCATCTTCTCTTCAGCGATTGCCCCAAGGCGCTTGTGCAGAAAATCGTTCAGGTTGTCAAGCTTATCCGTTCGAAGGCAGTCGGCGTTTATTTCATTACGCAGAGCCCGTCCGACATTCCGAATGAGGTTCTCGCGCAGCTTTCCAACCGCGTACAGCACGCATTGCGCGCCTACACCCCGGCGGAGATGAAATCCGTCAGGGCGGCGGCAAAAGCGTTCCGCGAAAATCCGGCATTCGACACAGAAACGGTTCTTATGGAGCTGGGTGTCGGAGAGGCGCTTGTCAGCTTCCTTGATGAAAAGGGCATCCCCACGATTGTGGAGCGGGCAAAAATTCTCCCGCCGCAAAGCCTCATGGGTTCCGCCGAGTCCTCCGAGGTTGAGCGTATCGTCAAGGCGGATGAATTCTACCTGAAATACAACGAGACGGTTGACAGAGAGTCCGCATACGAAATCATCAACGCCGCGGCCATGGAACTTGAGAAGCTCAGGGCGGAGGAAGCGGAAAAAGCAGAAGCGGAAAAGCTTGCCGCCAAAGAGGCCGCAGCCGCAGAAAAACTTGCCGCAAAAGAAGCCGCTGCCGCAGAAAAACTCGCCGCGAAGGAAGCCGCAGCAGCGGAAAAAGCCGCGCTGAAGGAAAAGCAGGCCAAAACAAAAACCGCGCAGAGAGCCGTGAGCAATGCGGCATCATCCGTTGTCGGCTCGCTCAGCACCAATTTGATTAATTCCCTTACCGGCGGCAAGAAGAAATCCGCCAAGCAGATCGCCGCGCAGGCCGCCAAAAACGCGCTCAGCTCGGTCGCAAGGAGTCAAACCAATTCGATCATAAGAGGCCTCTTCGGAAATATCAAATAATAAAATAATCCCCCATATCGGGGGATTATTCAGGCAGGCTCATATGTTTTGCCGACTTCTTTTCCGTCGGCGTCATATTCGATATCTTCCATCAGCGCCGTGTCGACACGGCTGCGCTTTTTGATCGTCATGCCCTGCCCCTGAAGGTTGAACACCCATATTTTATACCCGGGGAAATCCGGATCCGGCTTTCTGAACACCGCGGTTTCGTTCAGTCTGCAAAATTTTGCTCTCCCCTCGGCCGTGTCAAGCAGATCGCCTGGGCCGTTATAATACAGCTCATCCTTGACGGCTTTCTCCTTAAACTCGTTCCATTCTTCTTCGGGCACATTCACAACGTCATTGGGCTGTATCATCGCTTATCCTCCGTTTTTTTACTGATTTTTTTCAATATACCACGTTGAGACGATTTTTTCAATCTATATTGCCGTCCGGTGTGTTGAACGCAAAGGAGTTTTTTAATGAAACACGTTACAAGAGTCGCTTTGATAACGAGCGGCGGAGATTGTCAGGGGCTGAACGCCGCCATCCGCGGTGTCGGCAAGGCTTTATATAATAAGCTTGACAATGTGGAAGTTTTCGGTATGTACGACGGGTACCGCGGACTTATCGACGGAGATTATCTTTTTATGGATTCAAAAAGCTTCTCCGGCATTCTGACGCAGGGCGGCACCATTCTCGGAACCTCAAGGCAGAAGTACATCCCCGGGAAAGACATCGTTGATGAAAACGGCGAAAGCCTCATTCCGGCGATGAAAGATACTTATAACCGTCTCAATCTGGACTGTCTTGTCATCATGGGCGGCAACGGCACGCAGAAAAGCGCGCTTTTGCTTGCAGATGCCGGCATGAATGTTATTACGCTGCCGAAAACCATCGACAACGATATCTGGGGCACGGACACCACCTTCGGCTTCCAAAGCGCCGTCGATATCGCCACCAATGTTATTGACTACATCCATTCCACCGCAAGCTCGCACAACCGCACATTTGTCGTCGAGCTCATGGGCAGAGACGCGGGATGGCTCACGCTCAACGCCGGTATAGGAAGCGGCGCCGACATTATCCTTATTCCCGAAATCCCGTACGATATAAGCAAGGTTGCCGACGTTATCTCCCGCAGGCAACAGAGGGGCCGCGGATTTTCGATCGTTGCGTGCGCGGAAGGCGCGGTTTCCGTCACTGACAAAAAGCTTGACGAAGAAGCCAGCCGCCACGCGAAGGAAAACCAGTTCTATCCCGCAGTGTCCTATCGCCTCGCCGCGGAGCTGGAAAAGATAACCGGGCAGGAAACGCGCGTTACCGTACCCGGGCATTACCAGAGAGGCGGCCCTCCCTGCCCGTATGACAGGGTGCTCGCTACGCAATTCGGCATTGCCGCCGCCGATCTTATAATCAACAAGCAGTACAGACGCATGGTCGCCCTTCAGGATGGGAAAATATGCTCAATCCCGCTCGATGATGCCGCCAGCAAGACAAAGTTCCTGCCTGTTGACCACCCGATGATTCAGGTTGCCAGAGACATAGGCATCTGCATGGGCGATTGATA
>CAVHIP010000143.1:0-82 GCA_963636125.1 Oscillospiraceae bacterium
CCGCCGCAGCGGCGTAGTTTTCGTATGAGACGCCTTTTGAAGCCTAACCGTGCTTTAGCGCGGCTCTTACAGGCTTCAAAAG
>CAVHIP010000143.1:171-4172 GCA_963636125.1 Oscillospiraceae bacterium
TTACAGGCTTCAAAAGATTTCATTAAAATTGAAGATTTTAATGAAATAACAGTATTACGATGCTGTCTTTTTCTCCGGCAGGAGCTTATCTAAAGCGCGAGCCGCTCTCTTTTCGAGCAGGAAATACGAGAGCGCGCCGAACGCTTCCATGAACAGCGCGAAGCCGTACATCGTCCATGGGGTATACGCATTAAAGCTTAACCCGGCTTTGTCAAGAACGAACATGAGGTTGAGGATTGAAGCATGCCAAAGATAGACATGAAATTGAATTTTTCCGAGCGTTTCCCAGATTTTATGCCTGAAAAGCTTTTCCGCGGCGGGGCTTGTAAAGATGAGAATAAGCGACGGGGAAACCAGGAAAGCTATAAGATAGCCGTCGCCTTTGCCTCTTACAATGTCAAAGAGGGAAATCAGCAGGATTACAGCCGAGATAATATAATATTTTGTTTTGCGGAAAGAGTATTTTTCGCTTATTATCGCAATCAGCAGGCCGAAGAAGAAGGAATAGAACCCTCTGGAAGAGGCGTAGTTGAGAAACGGCAGTTCGATTTCAAAGCTCTGTATGCCGATGCCGAGCAACACCATAACGGCAAGCGCGTATTCCGGCTTCCAATTCTTTCGGGCGCAGAGGCGTAAGAGCGCATACATCAGGATGTAGCAAAGCAGCAGAATGCACACATACCAGCTCGGAATGTTCACCACGGCGCCGTTGAAGCACCAGCCGCCCTGTATGCCGATCATATCCGCGACCGTCATAACAAGCGAAATTTTAAGCGGATTGGCAAAACCCGATTGAACCCATGATATGATCTCGACAAGATCGTAGGCCAGGGCGCACAGCGCAAGCATCGGGATAATGCGCTTCGCGCGTCTTGAGAAGAACGAGGCAAAATCCGTCTCGCCGGCATATATTTTTTTATACGATGACAGCATCAGATAACCCGAAAGCGCGAAGAAAAATTCTACCGCATAACCGAAGGAAAACACCCCCCCATAATAATTGACATGCCCGGGGAAAAAAGCGGAATAATACTGCTGATAGTGGTGCATCACAATCATCATGGCGGCGGGTATTCTCAGAAAATCAAGCGAATATTTTCTTTTCACGGTCTTATTTCCTCCGATATTTCGGTATTATCAACAGGTGACAGCAGGAGCATAATCGCAGGGGCGGCGCTTATAAACGACGCCATACAATATCGCAGACTTGTTACAGGGCCGAAAAGAGCGCCCAAATGTATAAAAATCGCCGGAAGCAGGACAACACCGCCCTTTCCGCCTCTATAGCGGGTATAGAACGCCGCGAACATCATCAGGTACAGCATGGTCGCCGGTGCAAGCAGGAAATTGATGAGCGGATTTTCGAAACCGGGCTGACCTAAAGCAGAGGTCAAGCAATTATTAATCTTCGGAAAGAGAGACTCGCTTGCATGACAGCCGAAATAGCATGGAGTGCCAACTGCGTCGCCGTCAAAGCAGGTGTCGGGATAATACATCTCTGTGTTGAGAACGAGGAAGGCTTCGAGATATGAGCGCTTATACATCATGCCGAGCTTCAGCCATTCTTTGACGTATCTTTTCCAATTCGCCTTGAATTTATCCTGATCAAAACCGGCTTTGGGTATATCCGCGCTGTCGTCATCATAATTCACTAATATACCCTCCGGGAAAAGCTCGGTGACGATATCTTTATCCTCCTGCGGCAGGCTGTGCCAATTATAGTAAGCCGCTCTTACCGTTTGCTGTATGGGCACGGAAAGAGATTCTTTTATACCGGACTTTGCAATACCCTCAACGTGACTGTCCTTAACGGTTGCCCTGTCGGCAACGAATCCCGACCACACGCCCCAAAGAGCGAACACCGCGGCAAACAGGGCTAAAACCTTTTTATATGAGGTATTTTTGCGTCCTTTTACGAGAAAAATAATTGCCTCCGCCGCAATCAGCAATACGGCCGAATTTCTCATAAAAAGTGTTGCCGTCAATAGGACACCAAATAAAACGGTATTTGACGGTTTTTTGCAAATCCGTTCAGGCTCATAGATTGACAAATACAGCATGAATCCCGTCAGCAGCGCGAAAAACGAAAAGAGAGTATCACGGACCAGGTATACGGAAAAAAACTGAAGCATCGGAGTGATGATATAAAACAGAGCAAGCAGCCACCCGGCATGGGGAAACGAGGATCGTCTGTCAAAAAAAACTGCCGTATATGTGAGTATGCCGGAAATAATTATAATCTGTACAAAAACCGCAAGCGCAATTCCTCCGTTATAGGTGCCGAAAACGGCTTCGCCCAGCGTGACAAAAAATCCGATAAAAACCGTACTCAGAATGGGAAAGCTTCTTGATATCGTCCCCTGCTCATATTCTTCAAGCTGCGCGGAAATATCACAGAGAGTCAATCCCGGGAAGCATATGAGCCACATCAGTGCAAGCGCGCAAAATATGAATATGAATATATATATATTATGGCTTATAGCAGAATCAGAATGTTTTTCTACCTTATTGCTTCGGAAATTTATTTTATTGAGCAGTTTCCAGAGCAGCGCCGTCACCGCGAACACGACAAGCCACACGCCGAGAAATCTCAGCGCGAGCTTCAGCAACGGCGTAAAGAAGCATCTATATACGGTCATTTCCCTGCCGATGACCAGCATAGCGGCAATTATTGCGGCATAGATTCCGGAGTATATATACAGCTTTATATCGTTTTCGATCGATTTTGCGGTTATTGCATCGGTTTTCATCACTGCACCTCGTTTATTTCGTTGATAAGAAGTTTCATAGATATGAGAGCTTTCACAAAGCGAAAACTTTTTCAAGGGACTTTTGAGGGAGGCAATCAGTAATAACTGCCGCCGGTGAAAACCTTTGCGAAATACAGTATGCCGCAGAGCAGATGCGCGCCGTAAAACAACCACTGGGTGATTTTCGCGGCCTTCTTATTATCCGATTGCGCAAGGACAATAACCGAAACGAGGAACAAAAACATCATCCCGTAATAATAGCCCCATGAAAAATTAAAGTGCGCCATACGATAGCCTTTTTCATACAGGAAATACGCTTCGCAAAAGCTCAGCGCAAACTGAATCCACGCGAAACGGTAAACAGTCGAGCTGCCGAGCTTTTTGTAATTGAAGCATAGGACGGCTATTGGGAATGCTATGCCTTTGACAACAGTCAGAAGTGTGTTGCTCTGATAATATCTCCAGACATCTCCGAAGCAAAAGCCGATCCCCCCGGTCTCGTCAAAAACGGCTGACTTTTGATATATCATATATATAAGGGTCGGCATAACGCACAGAAGCAGAATGACGGCTTCTTTTATGTTTTTGAATTTATTTTTTATCAGTCGATAAAATTCATACAGACCGCCGGCGGAAAGAAAAACAAGCGGGTAGCTCGGCTTCGCGGCGTTGCATAAAAGCAGTGACGCGGAAAAAATAAGCGCGTCCTTTAGTTTAATTTCCCCGTTCTCTTTTTCCAGCAGCGCGCAGAACGAGAAAAACACAACGACCGCAAACCCTCTCGCGGCGACATAGGTCGCGTTGTGAAGGGGGTTCGGAGATCCCGGAGCCAAAAAGACGTAATTTATTACGAACGGGTTGAAGAGCATGCTTACAAAGAAGAGCGACACCGTCAACAGCGCCGGAAACGCTTCACGCAGCAGACTGTTGTTTTCACTTGCCAGATTTTTCCTGATGTAATAATACGTGACAGCGAGAGCAAACGTCTGAAGAATGGTCACTGTCAGCGCCATGGCCTTCGGCGCGTCAAGGAAGAGATTAAAGAAAGCGGCCAGCTTGAAAAGAACCGGATACGGAAAACTGTACCCGCTGTCAAGCCCCTCCATTTCCAAAATATAGGGATACATATCGCTTTCGTATACGTCCAGGGAATACACTCCGGCAATACATTGCTCAAAGTACAGATAAAAATAAGCCGCCGAAAACGCGAGGCATAAAATCAAAAATATCAGTATTCCCTTTTCTTTGTTC
>CAVHIP010000144.1:0-4114 GCA_963636125.1 Oscillospiraceae bacterium
TAACTGCCTTTGTGTAAGTGGATCCCACATCGCAGCCGCCGAAATACTTCATTTTTATACCCTCCAAAAATGTTTAAATATCTTAAATTTTTATTTTTTTGTATTGATGGATTACATGCACACTTCGTCTTCGAACTCTACCAGAGACGGATCGATAGGCTCTGCGCGCATAACCGTACGCATATAGTTGCTGACCTTGTCGCGCATGGTGCGGCGGGAAACGGTACGCGGGTCCATAAGGTCATGCTCAACCCAGATGAGGTCAAGACCGCGCTGGCGTCCCTGATCGTCCAGAATACCCTGAACGGTGGCCATGTTCTTGCACGCGACGTTCTGATACATGATAACAAGCTTTGCGTTCCAGTCTTCGCACTGCTTCCAGCACTCGTCGACGACGTTCTGGTAACCGCCGTTGGTGTGACGGCGCATGACCATACGCTCATAGAGGCGGGCGAGATCGCGGAGAGCTTCTTCCTTGTCCTCTGTCTCAAGGTGCTTTGTGAAGTTGAGAGATTCCATCTCAACCAGCACGTTGATGCCCCAGCAGTTCGCGGCCCAGTTGGAGAAGTTTGCATAGTAGTGAGCAGGGCACGACCACACGATTGCGCGGTACTTCATCTTGCCGGGATAAGGCTCTTCCTTGGCTTCGTATGCCTGAAGCAGCAGCTTGTTGACCTTTTCGCAGGTGCCGATAACTCTCGGGTCTGCGCCGCCGTCCATCTCGTAGTTCCACTTGCGGAACAACTCGTAGCATGGACCGAGAAGCTGAGGATACGCGCTCTTGTTGACTTCCCACTTGGTAAGCTCGTAATCGGTTTCCTGATTGAAACGCTTCATGGTGTTGAAGTATGCGTCCCAATTCCACTTTGCGCCGGTCTTCTCTTCGATGAACTTTATGCACGCTCTGATATCTTCTGCGCCCATCTGAACGGTTTCCTCATCCATATAACGAACGGGGAAGCAGAGATGGAACACGGGCAGGTCGGGGAAGCGGCGAGCCATGTATGAAGATGCCATTGTCGAGCCGTCGCACGGCATGGACGAGGAGATGAAGCAGCTGCCCATGTGAGGCAGAGCGTCGATAACGATAGCGCCGCACTCCGAAGAGGGAACGGGGCAGGTGTCTGCCGGCAGACCGTAGGACTCAACCGCATCGATGTACGGCACGCAGGTGAGCTGGTCGATTTCGGAGACGAGGAACACGGGCATGAGCTGATAGGGGATACCGAGCAGGTCGGGGAAGCCGGCCATGATCTGCCCCATGGTCATCTCGTCGAAGAGGACAACCTTCTGGTTGAGAGCTTCGCAGTTGCCGTTCTTCTTGTCGCACTTTGCAAGGAATACGAGGTTTTCTGCGACATAACGGAACACATCGTAAATGAGCAGGTGGCTCATGCGGAGGTTCGCGCCGCGAAGACCCATGATGTTTTTATCCATGAATCCATGGCAGCAGAAGTAGGAGATCATCCAGCGATAGTACAGCGCGCTGTTGAGAGCGGGAATAAGATCCTTGGAGAAGGTCATGAGGAGCATTCCCCACATTTTTGCCCACTCGGTGAAATCATAAACAGTGTCTTTTATACCGCGCCATTCGCGGCGTACGGTTGCCATCGAGCCTTTGCGGTAGAGGCGGCCGAGGGAGCGCTCGCCGTTTTTGATGCGGTCGAGCTTATCCTCCGTGGAGAGAGCCATAAAGTCTGCGTATTCGCCCTTCACGCGCTCAACATCGGATTTGACGTCATTCAAAAGACCTTTTCCGTACTGCTTCCAGTCGGTAGACTTGAGCATATCCCAGAAAATGCCGCCGACTTCAACGAGATTTTCTTTCTGGTCTTTCCAGTTCATCTCGTCCTTGTAAGCCCAGAATTTGGGGTTGGGAAATTGTGCCTTAGCCATCAGTCAATACCCTCCTCTTTGTGAATGCGTTTAATTTCAAGCGATTCAACGAACGCCTGGACACGGGTACGCAGCTGACCGGAGTTGCCGTTGTTGTAGAGCCTGTCTATTGACAGAACGGGCCAGCCGTATTCATCGTGCATGATATGGGAGACGAGCGCGCGCTCGAAGCCCCAGTAATCGCAGTATTTCATCTGCTCGTAGATGATGCCTTCCGCCTTGAACTCTTTTGCGAGGCGATCGGCGGTCTCACGGCGCTGCAGAACCTTTTCGTCGGCAATGTAGCGGGCGCATTCGGAAACCTGCATATAATGGAGGCAGATCTGCTTGAGGGCATCCTCGTCGTCCTTGAGCTCGATAACCTCGCGGCCGGGTGTGGAGCCGAAGCAGTAACGGTCGGAAACAACCAGCGCGCCGCAGCCTTCTATAAGCTTTGTGAGGCTGGGATCGTCTATTTCGGAACCGACTATCGCGACACGGGCGCGGAACGGACTCTTCTCATCGGGCTTTCTCTTTTTCAGCTCTTTCAGAGTCTCGCGGAGCTTGGGCAGGATGAGAGCCTTGGGGCAACAGTAGGTCACAAGGTTGAGAACGTGGAACTCATAGCCGGTGATAACCGGGTTATCCGCCTTGCGCATCTCGCTTATCTCGGAGATGATCTTGCAAACCTCGTTGTGCTCCGCAACTGCCTTGCGGATTGCCGCGTCGGAAGTGTCCACGCCGTACTTCTCGGTGAGAACATCCAGCACGCGAAGCCGCATTTGTTTCACATAGGATTCCAGCGTGTAGTCGGTGATTTTGTAGGGCATGTCGCAGTGGGTCACGAAGAAGTTGGGCTTGGAATTGACTTCGAGAATCTCAAAGTGCTCCATCGCTCTGTTCATCATGGAGCATGCGTCAACACCGATCATAGCGTCCAAAAACTGATATCCGCCCTCTATACCACGCTCAACCAGAGCTCTTGCGAACTCACAGGTGTAGTTGGACATGTAGTAGGTGGCGATGTCAATGGAACCGGTGTTGGGTGCGCGCAGACGAACCGAGAAACAGTTGCCGCAATTGAGCAGTACTTCCGGAATATGGAAACAGGTATAGCCGATGGCAAGATTGCCGTCCGCCTGTGCCTGCTGCACCAGCTCATTGTTTGCGTTCTCAAGCAGACTTTCGAAGTAGATCAGATGCTTAAGATCTTTCAAATGTTACACCTCTTTTTAAAGAATTTCTATTTTACGGAGTGCTTCTCTCACGCCGTTAAGCATAGCCGAATTTTCAGGCAACAGCATGACGCTCTGACCTTTTATGTCATTGGCGGCAAACTCGCTGTCAGCCGGAATAAATGCGAGTATGTCCACACCCGGAACGCTTATCATGTCTTTCAGCTCGGGGTTGGTCATACGGTTTACGATGCAGCCGATTTTTTCATAGGATATCAACTCATCGGCCACATCCTTGATGGTTTTGATAACCTGACCGCCCTTTTTGGACTGGTCGGTTATCAGCAGCAGATGCGTAACCTTTTCCATGACGCGGCGCTGTATCTGTTCTATACCCGCCTCGCCGTCGATTACGACATAGTCAAAGCTGTTGGCAAGAAGCCCGATGACTTCTTTGAGGTAAGAGTTGACCTTGCAGTAGCAGCCGGAGCTTTCCGGACGACCGATTGCCAGAAACGCGAAGCCCGGCATTTCAACCAGCGCGTCGAATATTCTGAATCTTGCCTCGGACAAAAGCTCAAGCGCCTCACGGGTGTCGCCGTTTTCAACGCTGTCGACAATGCTCATACGGATATCGTCCAGCGTCAGCTTTACATCCACGCCAAGAGCAACGGACAGACCGACAGCGGGATCCGCATCTATCGCCAGAATCTTCTTATCGGGGTATTTTTCAACCAGAAGTCTGACAATAGAAGCGCAGATGGAGGTCTTGCCTACACCGCCTTTGCCTGCCACAGTAATAATCTTGGCCTTATCTGCCATATATGTCCCCCCTCGTACACAGAGAAAATTGCGTAATTTCCAAATTATTCACATTTTAACATATAGTTAAAATATTTGCAAGCTAAACATTGAAACATTCTCGGCCATTCGACATTTAGTCATATTGCAACTTGTAATCTGATTTTCAAGTATGTGTAACAATTAACAAATCGTTTGTTGACAAATGCGACGGGGGATAATAATATAAGCACATAGGGTTTTGCCCGACAAAACAGAAAAAT
>CAVHIP010000145.1:0-4008 GCA_963636125.1 Oscillospiraceae bacterium
CAGAGCATAGCCTCCGACGCCTGTAAAATTCGACCGTTTAGTCTGCTTGGGCACAATAATTATATATTATACCACAAGAAAGCATTGCCAAGATAGCTGTAATGTAAATTTTTTTCAGAACCCATAAAAAGGCGCCGCAAAATGATTATATCCATCTTGCAGCGCTTTCCCAAAGTATCAAAAAGTTTCTTGAAATCAGCCCGGCAAACGATTATTTCAGCGCGTTCAGCAGCACTTCGACCTTGTCGGTCTGCTCCCATTTGACGCCGAGTTCCTCGCGCCCCATGTGACCGTAAGAGGCAAGCTGACGATAGATGGGCTTTCTGAGATCAAGCTCGCGGATGATTGCGGTCGGGCGCATATCGAACACCTTGTTCACGGCCACCGCAAGCTCAAAATCATCCACTTTACCCGTGCCGAAGGTTTCAACCAGAACGGAAACGGGATGGGCGACGCCTATCGCGTATGCAAGCTGTACCTGACAGTGTGACGCAAGCTTTGCCGCCACGACATTTTTCGCGATGTAACGCGCCATGTAAGCCGCGGAGCGGTCGACCTTTGTGGGATCCTTGCCGGAGAATGCGCCGCCGCCGTGAGGCGCGGAGCCGCCGTAGGTATCGACAATTATCTTGCGCCCCGTAAGACCGGAGTCACCCTTAGGGCCGCCGATAACGAAACGGCCGGTGGGATTGACAAAATATTTTGTGTTTTCATCCAGCAGCTCGGCGGGGATAATCGGCTTTATAACCAGCTCTATCATGTCCTTGCGAATCTGCTCAAGCGAAGCGTCGGCGGCGTGCTGTGTGGAGATAACAACGGTGTCTACGCGCACGGGCTTGCGGTTTTCATCGTATTCCACCGTCACCTGCGTTTTGCCGTCGGGACGCAGATAGTCGACAAGATGCTGCTTTCTCACCTCGGTGAGGCGCTTTGCCAGCTTGTGCGCAAGGGAGATGGGCAGGGGCATAAGCTCCGGGGTTTCATCGCACGCGTAGCCGAACATCATGCCCTGATCGCCGGCACCGTTCTGAAGCTCGCTGTCCTCGCCGATTTTGCTTTCGAGGGATTTGTCAACGCCCAGCGCGATATCGCCGGACTGCTCGTCGATATTGACTATGATGCCGCAGGTATCGCAGTCAAAGCCGTAGTCCGAGCTGTCATAGCCTATCTCACGCACGACTTCGCGTGCGATTTTTGAAATGTCAACATAGCAGCTTGTGCTGATCTCGCCCATGATGTGTATAAGACCTGTGGAAGCGGTGGTCTCGCAGGCGACTCTGCCGTTGGGATCCTCCGCCAGGATAGCGTCAAGCACTGCGTCGGAAATCTGATCACAGATTTTGTCGGGATGTCCCTCGGTAACTGATTCTGATGTGAATAAATAATGCTTGTTCATAAAAAATCCTTTCCGATGTGCCGAAAGCAAAAAAATCTCCGTCTTGTCGACGGAGAAATAATTCTGCAAGAGCCTCATCTATCGTTTCACCGCCGGATTTGGCACCTTACGTTTCCGCAGGTTGCCGGGCTTCACAGGGCCGTTCCCTCCACCACTCTTGATAAGGTGTTTAGTTGTGCTTGTATTATAACAGCTTTTCCCACATTGTCAACGGCAAATATACGACATTTTGGAAAACTTGAAACGATATTTGCCGCCGCTCGCGGTTTTTACTTCTTTTTTTCTCCCTTTTGTGGTATATTGATATGCAGATATAAACAAAGGGAGAAACGACATGAAAATTAACCGCAAACTAATCCTTCCGGCGATTTTGCTTTTGCTCTTGGCGGCACTTCGCCTGTTCGGCGTCGGCGGCGATCCGGCGGCCACGGGAATTATCGGCGGGGCGGACGAATCAACCGCAATCTATCTTGCGCCTTCCGACACAAACATCACCGAGCAGCAAATGTCCGCCGCCGTCTCCGACAGTGGGGAAGAGGAGCTTGATGAGGACGGCGTATACGATTCAAAGGACGATGTTGCGCTGTATATAAAAACCTTCGGCCACCTGCCGAGTAATTATATAACAAAAAACGAAGCCAAGGACGAGGGCTGGACGGGCGGAAGCCTTGAGAAATACTGCCCCGGTAAGTGCATCGGCGGCGATCGCTTCGGCAACCGTGAGGGTCTCCTCCCGAAAGCAAAGGGGAGAAGCTATACCGAATGCGACATTGATACTCTCGGCGCGAAATCCAGAGGCGCGAAACGCATTGTCTTTTCAAACGACGGGCTTATTTATTATACCGACGACCATTACGAAAGCTTCACGCTTCTCTACGGAGAGCCGTGATTTCAGCCGATAAATACAAAAAAACTACGCCGATTCCGACGTAGTTTTATTATTTTAAATTTTAAATCATAGATTTTCCACTGCGGAGAGCTCGACGTTCAGTCCGCGTTTATATTTTTCGAGGAAAGCGTTGAAGCCCGCAACATCTTCGGCTTTCGGCGCGAGGGTGACGGACGCGGCGCCTGCAAAGACATTTTCCCTTAAAAAGTCCTCAAGGGATTTATCTGCATACTGTGAATAAGCGGCAAGCAGCGCCATGCCGTAGGGACCTCCTTCGCCGGCGGTTTCCGTGCATGTGATGGGCGCGCCGACGGCTGCCGCCATATAGCGTTGCCCCACGCCGGGCGTCTTGAACAGACCGCCGTGACCGGTAAGAGAGTCGATAACCACGTTCTCTTCCGAGAGAATGTCCATGCCGAGCTTTATTGTCGCCATGGAAGAGTAAAGCTGAGCGCGCATGAAGTTCGCGAGGTTGAAGCGGCTTTCCGCGCTTCTGATTACCATAGGCCTACCCTCGTCAATATGGGTTACGCCCTCTCCGGCAAGATAATTGAACACGGTGACGCCGCCGCAGTCCGCGTCTCCCTCAAGGCTCTTGAGATAGAGCTTCGTGAACAGCTCGCCCGTTGAAACCTCCGCGCCGAACAGCGTCGCTGTCTCCCTGAAAATTTCCGCCCATGCGTTCATGTCGCCGGTGCAGTTGTTGCAATGCACCATTGCGACCGGCGCTCCCGCAGGGGTTGTTACCATGTCTATCTCCTGATAGACTTTTTTTAATGCTCGCTCAAGGACGATCATCGCAAATATGGACGTACCGGCGGAGACGTTGCCCGTCCTCGGCGCAACGGCGTTTGTCGCGACCATGCCTGTCCCCGCGTCACCCTCGCACGGGACAAACGAGGTGCCGACGGGGAACACATTGCCGATAAGCTTCGCGCCGCTCTCGGTCAGACGGCCGGCGCTTTTGCCAGCCGGTAAAACTGCCGGCAGAAGCTCTCTTATGCTCTTGTTCAAACCGCGCTTATTTAAGAGAGCATCGAATTTATCGAGCATTTCCTCGTTATAGTTGAGAATGGCACTGTCAATCGGGAACATTCCGGACGCCTCGCCGATGCCTATCGCGTTCACGCCTGTGAGCATATAATGCACATAACCGGCAAGAGTCGTGATGTGCGCGATGCTCGGAACATGCGGCTCATCGTTCAATATCGCCTGCCAAAGGTGCGCAATGCTCCATCTCTGCGGGACATTAAAGCCGAACAGCGCGGTCAGCTCATCGGCGGCGCGGGCTGTAATGGTGTTCTGCCAGGTGCGGAAGGGCGTGAGCAGATTCCAATTCTCATCGAATGCGAGATATCCGTGCATCATGCCCGAAATGCCGACGGCCTCCGGCGCGGCGCCTTCAAACGCGGCAAGCGCGCTCTTTAATCCTTCCCACACTTTTTCGAGCGGGTATGTCCAGATTCCGTTGACATAGCTGCTTTCCCATGTGTAATCGGAGGACATAACCGTTTTGAAGCCGCCATCGATGCCGACAGCCTTTATACGTGTAGAGCCGAGCTCAATACCGACATATTTTGACATAAAAATTCCCCTTTCTTGTTCGTAGTATTTTGTGTTCAATGGTTAGATAATACAATCAAAGCCGCAAGTTGTCAAATGAATTTCGGTTCTATAATAAATGTTGGGGTAAGGATTAGGAGATAATCCGAAACACCCAACA
>CAVHIP010000146.1:0-3877 GCA_963636125.1 Oscillospiraceae bacterium
TCACATACAATTTTTTCTTGATTTTCTGTTACTCATATGATACACTGTTCACGTCAAAAATACAAGTGTTTTTGACGGACGAACAAATTTTTATGGAGGTGGGCTTGTGAAAGTCGCAGTATTGGGTTTCGGAACGGTTGGCAAGGGAGTATATGATATGCTGCGAACTTGCCCGCTCTTTGAGGCAGGGCCGGTGCTTGTGCGTCCGGGCAAGGAAGACGAGGCGTTCAAAGTGTCTTCGCTCGAGGCGATTTTAGAAGATAAAAGCGTCGATGCCATCGCGGAGGTAATGGGCGGCATCGAACCTGCGTTCGCCTATTGCGCGGCGGCATTGAAAGTCGGAAAACACGTTGTCACGTCAAACAAGGCGCTCGTTGCGGCAAAGGGCATTGAGCTCAATAAGCTTGCTGTCGAAAACGGCGTAGGTTTTCTCTTCAGCGCGGCTTGCGGCGGCGCCGTGCCGTTCCTGCACAATCTTGAACTTGCCGGAGAGAGCGATGAGATAATTTCGCTCGGCGGCATACTCAACGGAACGACAAACTTTATGCTGGATAAAATGCAGTCGGAGGGTAAAGATTACGGCGAAGTATTAAAAGAGGCACAGAGTCTCGGTTACGCTGAAGCGGACCCGACGGCCGATGTTACGGGACTTGACGCGCTGAGAAAAATAATGCTCGGGTGCGCGGTGGCATATGACATGCTGCCTGTTGACGGGCTTCTCAACGAGGGCATAGACTCGCTCAAAGCGTCCGACGTGGCGCACTTTCAAAGCAAGGGGCTGACATGCAGACTGCTCGCCAACGGCGGAATTGTGGGCGGAAAGCTTTACGCATACGTGCAGCCGGCGCTTTTGAAGAGTGACGCGCCCGAATGCGCGGTTAAGCAGAATTTCAATATGGCAAAATATATCGGCAAAAACAGCGGGCAAATCGTCCTCATGGGGCAGGGCGCCGGACGATACCCGACAGCGTCGGCGGTAATAAGAGATCTTGAATGTCTGCGTTTCGGGCAAAGAGTAATGATGCGCGGAGAGTGCAGAGAAGTCAGCGCGGACAACAGCGGATGCATATGCGCCTATTATGTAAGACTTCCCAAACAATTCGCCGCCGTTCTCGATTTTGAAAGCGTTGAAGACGGCGGAGATGTGATAAGAGCAATCACAAAGCCGATAAGCGTAAAGGCAATGCACGAGGCTGTCAATAAAATGCGCGGCGAAGGCGCGGACGTATTCTTCGCGGAAATAGCCTGAAAACTATGATAAGGACAATATAAACGATGTTGAAAACCTCAAAATTCGGCGGCTCGTCGGTCGCAAGCGCCGAACAGTTCAAAAAGGTCAAGGAAATTATAAGCTCGGATGCGTCGAGGAGAATCGTTGTCTCCTCGGCGGCGGGCAAACGCTCCGGCAGCGACCATAAGCTGACAGATCTTTTGTATCTGTGCCACGCGCATCTCACTTACGGCGTCGGCTGCGATGACATATTGGACACCATAGAAAGCCGATTTACAGAGATACGCGACGCGCTCGGTCTCGGGTATGACGTCGAGAAAGATTTCGAGGATTTAAGGAGCGGTCTCAGTAAGGATACTCCGATTGACTTCCTCGTGTCAAGAGGCGAATATTTCACATCCCGTCTGCTGGCGGAATATCTGGGATATGAATTTATCGACGCTTTTGACTGCATTTTCTTCGGCTTCGACGGGCAGATAGACACAGCGCGAACTTATCCGGCGATAAAAGAGGCGCTGGAAAAATACGAGAGGATACTCATCCCCGGCTTTTACGGGCGCTCTCCCACAGGCAAGGTCAAGGTCATGAGCCGCGGCGGCAGCGACATAAGCGGCGCGCTTGCGGCGGCAGCGTCAGATTCGGATGTCTATGAGAACTGGACGGATGTTTCCGGCATACTGATGGCAGATCCGAAAATCGTCAGCAATCCGCGGCCTATCGCGCATCTCACCTACGGGGAGCTTCGCGAGTTGGCTTTTATGGGGGCTTCCGTTCTGCATGAGGAATCAATACTGCCGGTAAAGGAAAAGGGTATCTCAATAAACATCCGCAATACCAACCGGCCGGATGACCCGGGCACGATGATAGTCGACAAGGTGGACGAGAACGAGCCTGTTGAGGACAGCTTTATCACGGGTATTTCCGGGCGGCGCAACTTCACGATTATAACGGTGCTTAAACGCAATATGAATACCAGCGCGACACTGCGCACGGCTCTGGAAATTCTGGACAGATACAAGGCGTCGGTGGAGCATATCACTCTCGGGCTTGACAGCTTCGCTTTCGTCACGGCAACGGCGGCGCTCGGAGACAGCGTATATGACGTTATATCCGATATTCAAAAGAACTGCCGCCCCGACGACATTCAGATTCAAGACGGCATCGCGCTTGTGGCGGCGGTCGGACGTAAGATGACATTCCGCCCCGGCACATCCGGCAAGCTCTTCAAGGCGCTCGGCGACAGGGGCATAAATATACGCACCATCGCGCAGGGAGCGGACGAGCTGAGCATAATAGTAGGCGTTGAAGACGGCAGTTTTGAAGACGCGATACGGGTTTTGTACCACGGCTTCGCGGGAAAATAAATAACAGGAGGATTGTATAATGAAAGAATATAATGTAGCGGTATTGGGCGCAACGGGCGCGGTCGGGCAGGAAATGCTCAAGGTTCTGGAAGAATACGATGTTCCGGTGAAGAAGCTTCTTCCGCTGGCAAGCGCAAAGAGCGCGGGCGGATACATAAAGTTCAAAGGCAAAGACGTGCTTATCGAGGAAGCCTCAGAGGGCAGCTTTGAGGGCATTGATTTTGTGCTGGGCGCTGTCAAGAATGCGATGAGCAAAAAATTTGCGCCCGCCATTGTAAAGAGCGGAGCTGTGTATATTGACAATTCCTCCGCCTTCCGTCTCGATCCGGATGTGCCGCTGGTAGTTCCGGAAATAAACGGCGAGGACGCTTTCAAAAACAAGGGCATCATTTCAAACCCCAACTGCTCATCTATTATAACGATGATGGCGGTCGCGGGCATACAGAAGCTCAGCCCGATAAAATCCATGATCGCGTGCACCTATCAGGCGGTTTCCGGCGCCGGCATCGGCGGTCTGCATGAGCTTGAAGATCAGATGAAGGCGCTTGCCGAGGGCAGGGAGCCGGAGCGCAAGGTATTCGCGCATCAGATAGCGGCGAACGTAATCCCCTACATCGGCGACGATTACGGCAACCTCTACACCGACGAGGAAATGAAAATGCAGAACGAGGGGCGCAGGATTCTGCACAACGACGCGCTCAAGGTCACATGCACATGCGTACGCGTACCGGTAATGCGCTCGCACTCCATCGCCGTCACGTTGAGAACCGAAAGAAAGATAAGCGTGGAAGAGGCAAAGTCGGCAGTCGCGGCGTTCCCCGGCGTCAGACTCATCGAGGATTACGAAGGGCGCTGTTACCCCACGCCGCTCGATACATCAAATCAAAATCTCGTCTGGGTCGGGCGCATCCGCGAAGATCTCACCGACGACAATGGGCTTACTCTCTGGTGCTGCGGTGACCAGATCCGCAAGGGCGCGGCGGCAAACGCGGTGCAGATTCTGATGAAAATGATCTGATTCCGTATAACGCAGAAATACCAATCAGCATAGAAATTGCGCGGATTATGCGATTTTTTTGCATAATCCGCGCAATTTTGCGGGCAAAAAATAAATCTTGCAGTTTATCCGACGATGTTGTATAATCTCAAAACAGATGCATAAAATATCCGGGTGTAGCGCAGTTGGTAGCGCGCGTGGTTTGGGACCATGAGGCCGCAGGTTCGACCCCTGTCACTCGGATTAACTTTAATGAGCAGAAACATTTTAGTTTCTGCTCATTTT
>CAVHIP010000147.1:0-3734 GCA_963636125.1 Oscillospiraceae bacterium
ATAACAGACTTGACATCCGATTGCAAGAGTTTTTTCATTTTTGCCGAGATTTTTTGGTCGAGTAAATTCCACAGCGGAAATTACTTTGGGAATTTGCAGCTTTTTGTTTGCCTTACGCGCGGCGATAGAGGCTCGTCAAATGGGCAAGCTCTTTCGCTATTTTCTCCGAGGCCGCGCCTTCAAGCATCCGCCAGCGCCAATTCCCATACGGAGAGCCGGGCGTATTCATCCGGCAGCTCGACGGCAGTTCGAGAATATCCTGCATTGTCATCACAAAAAGCTTGGCAGGGCTTGACATTCCCACGCGCATCAATGCGCGGCACCCGCTCTCATCCTGCGTATGGTGGGTGTACTCATCAAAAAAGTCAAGCGTCCTTTTGTCAAGAGATGCAAGCCACCCCGCCGCCGTGTCGTTATCGTGCGTCCCTATATAGCAGACTTTGTTTATCTCTATATAATGCGGCATAAACGACGAATCTTCATCGGGCTCAAAACCGAACTGCAGCACGTTCATGCCCGGAAATCCGGAGTCCGCGACAAGCTTGGCGACTTCGGGGGTAGGATAACCGAGATCCTCCGCGATAAACTCCAGCTCCGGAAACCACGCTTTCAGCGCGTTGATAAGCTCCATCCCCGGGCCCTCGCGCCAGACGCCGTTTCTCGCGGTCTTGTCCCCGTACGGAACAGCCCAATAGCTCGCAAGGCCTCTGAAATGGTCAATCCGTATCACATCGTAAAGCGCGGAAGCGCCCTCGATGCGCCGTTTCCACCAGGCGAATCCATCCTGCTTCATCCGCTCCCAATTATAAATCGGGTTTCCCCAGAGCTGCCCGTCGGCGGTAAATTCATCCGGCGGCACACCGGAGACCTCCGTCGGGACGCAGTTTTCATCCAGCAGGAAAAACTCAGGCTCGCTCCATACATCGGCGGAATCCATCGCCATATATATGGGGATATCCCCGATAAAGCCTATCCCCTTTTCGTGCGCGTAGCTCTTGAGCTTCTCCCACTGTCGTAAAAAAAGATACTGCACAAATATCCAGAAGCGTATTTCGCCGCTGAGCTTTTCGGTGTAATAGCTTACAGCCTCTTTGCGTCTCAGGCGGATATCGTCCGGCCATTGAGTCCACGCGGCATGGTCGAACTCGGTTTTAAGGCTCATATACAGCGCGTAATTATCAAGCCAATATTTGTTCGCGGCGTAAAACGGCTCGGCATCCTTCAAAAGCTCATCCGACGCGCGCGAAAACGCGACGCGCAAAAGCCGGAAGCGCTGAGCATACTCGGCGCCATAGTCAACATTCTCCGGATCGGCGCCCCAATTTATTCCGTCAAGCTCGCTCTGCTCAAGCAAACGCTCGGACACAAGCATATCAAGATCTATAAAATAGGGGTTTCCGGCAAAGGACGAGGGAGACGAATACGGGCTGTCGCCGTAAGTGGTCGGCCCGAGAGGGAGAATCTGCCACCAGCTTTGCTTTGAAGCGCAAAGAAAATCCACAAAATCATAAGCCGCTTTGCCCATTGTGCCTATTCCGTACGGAGACGGGAGCGAGGAGAGCGACATAAGAATCCCGCTTGATCTTTTCATAACAGACTCCTTTATCCCTTTACCGCGCCCGCGGCAACGCCCTTGATAATATGCTTCTGACAGGTAAGATAGAACACAATGACGGGAATAATTCCCATGAGTATTATTGCCATTGTCGCGCCGAGATCGACCGTACCGTATGAACCCTTCAGATATTGGATATGAATGGGTATGGTTCTGTACTTTGTGATATCGAGCGAGAGATACGGCAGCAGATAGTCATTCCAGACCCACATTATCTCCAGAATACCGACCGAGATCATCGTAGGCCTGAGCATCGGCATGACGACGGAAAAGAACGTCTGCAGCGGGCCGCAGCCGTCAATCGCGGCGGCCTCCTCTATTTCAAGGGGTATGCTCTTGATAAAGCCGGAGAACATGAACACGGCAAGTCCCGCGCCGAAGCCGAGATATATAACGGGTATAGTCCACGGGGTATTGAGTCTGAGCGTATCGGCGGTCTTTGAAAGCGGAAACATTACCATCTGGAAGGGCACCACCATGGAGAAAACGCACGCATAATAAACTATTCTGCAAAGAAGCGAGTCCACCCTCGCGATATACCACGCGGCAAGGGAGGTGAAGAGCAGAATGAGAAACGTGGAGGCAAGCGTGATGACAAGGCTGAACAGCGCCGACTTCCAGAACGGATAGCTGCCGAAGGTCATGCCCTCGATAAAGTTTGAAAATCCGGCGAACATCTCACCTCTCGGCAGAGCGAAGGTGTCGGTTTTGACAAAGGTGTTCAGCTTGAAAGAGTTCATGACCACAAGGACGATAGGCATTACATATACGATGGAAATGACAGTGAAAAATATCGTCAGTCCTCTGTTTTTGCTCTTTTTTATCATTGCTGAACCTCCTTTCTGCGCGTTGCGGAGAGCTGTATAAGCCCGATCGTGGCGACAAGTATGAAGAACAGCACCGCCTTTGCCTGCGCCACGCCGCGCGATGCGGTGTTTTGCCCGTAAAACGTATTGAAGATATTGAGGGCGAGCATTTCCGTCGTCTTTATGACGGTGCCGTCGGGATTTTGAATAAACGGCTGTCCTCCGTTGAGGGCGAGATTCTGGTCAAAGAGCTTGAAGCCGTTCGTTATGGTAAGGAACATGCAGATGGTTATAGACGGCATAACGTTCGGTATGGTTATTTTCCACAGCGTCTGCCACTTGCTCGCGCCGTCAATTCTGGCCGCTTCCAGCATGTCCTCCGGAACAGCCTGCAAACCGGCTATATAAATTATCATCATATAACCTATCTGCTGCCAGCAGACGAGAATTATCAGTCCCCAGAAGCCGTAGGCCGTGTTCATAAGTATCGACGTGCCGAAACGCGAAAGAATGCCGTCAAATATCATCGACCAGATATAGCCGAGAACAATGCCGCCGATGAGATTCGGCATAAAGAAAACGGTTCTGAAAATGTTGCTGCCCTTAATCTGCTGTGTGAGAGCGTACGCCACGGCAAAGGCAAAGACGTTTATCAGCGCAAGAGACGTCACGGCAAACAGGGAGGTATAGAGAAACGCATGGCGGAAGCTCGCGTCATTGAGCGCTTTGCCGTAATTTGAAAGTCCTGTCCATGTGGGATTGCTCGTGGTTTTGAATTTACAGAACGAGAGGAAAAAGCCCTTGCAGAACGGCCATATAAAGCCGATCGAAAACGCGGCGATTATCGGGATAATAAAAACAATCGCAAGCTTTTTCAGCGGCCGCCTGATAAGGTCGGAGCGGAGCGCGGAGCTGCCGCGTTTTACCGGCGTGCGTGAGTCGAGCCAAAGGCATATCACGGTAAGTCCGAGCAGCGCGGCGGACGCATTGACCCATGGGTTGAGCTTTTGCAGCTTTTTCGCAAAGGCGATCATGCCCTCGCCCATGTTGAGCGCTTTGAAAAGCTTATCCAGCCACGCCGCGGCGGCAAGAGTGCCTGTGATTATCAGCGCCGCCGACACGACGATAACAAGCGCCGTCAAAGCTTTTCTTGCCGTTTTTGAAGCTTTCTTATTTATGTCGATCCCCTCCCTGTGTTTTATCATAAAAGCATTTATGTCATCATAAACAAACACATATATAATCACATAGATGTTCTTATAATACTATTTTTTCATTAAAATCTTTGATTTTAATGAAATCTTTTGAAGCCT
>CAVHIP010000148.1:0-3715 GCA_963636125.1 Oscillospiraceae bacterium
TCTTTTGAAGCCTGTAAGAGCCGCGCTAAAGCGCGGTTAGGCTTCAAAAGGCGTCCGCCGACGGCATAAGTGCGCGTTTCCAAATCAAAGATTTGGACGCTTACTTATCATACAAAAACTACGCCGCTGTGGCGGCTATTAAAAATCAATCGACGGTGATGCGGATGTTAAAAAGTATCGGAGAAAATGAAAACTCCGCGCTGCGAATAAACAACGCGGAGAAATATTTTCGGGGTTTCGGGGCTTTATTTTACGCTGCCGTCCGCATTGAAAAGAGGGAGCGCGCCGAGGCATATAATGTCGCTTCTTTTTGCGGCGTCGCCCTCGGCAAGGGGAGCCATGCGCCCTGCGACGGTGCCGCCGCAGCTCAGAACAAGCTCTTCAAGCGCGCGTATCGACTCACCCGTGGAAATGACATCGTCAACGAGCAGCATGCGCTTGCCCTTGATAAGCTCGGCATCGGCAGAGTCAATTATAAGCGTCTGCACGCCGTCCGTGGTGATGGACTTTACATTGACCTCGTGAATGCCGGTCATATAGGCCTTTGCCTTTTTGCGGGCCACGAAATATTTATCCGCGCCGCTCTGACGGGCCATCTCATAGATCAGAGGTATCGCCTTTGCCTCGGGAGCGATGATATAATCATACTCGGGCGCGCGCTTGAGCAACTCCGCGGCGCAGTGGACTGTCAGCTCAACATCGCCGAACATGACGAATGCGCCGATATACAGATCGTCAGTGAGTCTGCATAAGGGCAGGTCGCGTTTTAAGCCGGCAATGTCCATCTCGTAAGTCATTTTTTATTTTCCTCCTGAAAGAAAAAACATTCTAAATTTAACGCATTTATTTTACAATATATCGGAAAAAAATCAAGTATAAATTGCGAAATAATGCAAACAAAGAACCCCCCGGCAGCACCGGAAGGTCCTTCGTTAAAATGGGAGAAAAGAGAGGTTAGGAGTAGATAGGTATCAAATTAATATGCGCCGTAGCTGAAGCCGAAGTTTCTGCCGGAATAGTCATCATAATAATTGTTTCCGCTGTCGGAGGATGAGGATTGTTCGGTCTCGGTTTCGGGCTGCACTTCATCAAAGGTAATCGTCACGGTCATTTCTTCGCCGGCTCTGTAAAGAGTAATCTCCGCGGTATCGCCGGCAGAATATTTCTTAACAGCCGACTTGAGATCGCTGTAGCTTTCAACGGTTTCACCGTCTACCTTTGTTATAATATCGCCTGCCTGTATTCCGGCTTTTTCGGCGGCGCCGCCCGCATTGACTTCAGCGACCATTGCGCCCATCGGCCAGCCGTAATACTGCGCGTACATAGAAGTATAATCGTTTCTGATTGACAGGGACATATATGCCTTTCCTGTCACATAACCCTTTGTGATAAGGTCATTTGCAATTGATTCGGCGTCATTGATAGGTATTGCGAAGCCCAGGCCTTCAACGCCGCTGCTGGAATATTTGGCCGTTACGATGCCGATAACCTGCCCCTGAGCGTTATATACGGGGCCGCCGGAGTTGCCGGAATTGACAGCGGCATCAAGCTGGAACATGTTTATCGCTTCCGCGCCGGAGCTTTCGTCGATCAATCTGTCCTTCGCGCTCACATGGCCGGTGGACATGGAGAACTCAAGCTCGCCGAGAGGATTGCCGACTGCGTATACAACATCGCCGACCTTCAAACTGTCGCTGTCGCCCAATGTGACGGGCGTGAGATTTTCGGCCTCGATTTTGAGCACCGCGATATCGTTATCGGATTCAAAGCCGACTATTGTGGCAGGATAGCTCGTGCCGTCATGAGTCATAACCTTGATTTCCGCCTTGCTTTCGTAAGCATCCTCAATAACATGGTAGTTTGTGAGAATATATCCGTCGGAGGTAAGGATAAAGCCGGAGCCGCTGACTGCCGCGGAGGAGTTCATGCCGAAGAAATTCTGATAGGTTATCTCGGAGCTGATGCCGACAACCTGGCTGCATGCCAGCTCATAAATTTCGGAGGCGGGAAGCGCGTTGCTGTCGGATGATTCGCCGACCGAAGAAGAAACGCTCGGAGCGGTCGTGAGAACCGACTTGTTCTCGCTCATTTCCTGCATCCCGGCTTCGAGTGTATCGAGGCGGGAATTGACGCTGTGGCTCACAATTGCCGCGCCGCCGAGACCGCCGAGCAAGGCGCATACCAAGCATATCGCAACAATTGCAGCCCACTTGCCGCCGTTTTTCTTCGGCTTTGCCGGGCGAGGCTCTTTTGCCTTCGTCTCGGGCGGCTTATAGTATCTCGGAGGGACGGTGCTTTCGGATTCGGGCACATAGTGCGCATCGGAATATGTCCTCTCGCTGTACCCACCGCTGTAATGATATTCGCCGTCCACACGCGGAGCATCGTTTGTAAATTTCGAAGAGGAATTATCTACTTCAGCGGTAGTGTTTGCTGTGCTTACATTATCGTTATTTTCTTTATTTTCAAAGTCATTCTCAAATTCGCTCATACATCATGCTTCTTTCTGCGTACAGGAGGAATAACCTTCTTTACTTTTTATGCTCACAATATATCAGTCAATTATGACATTGTAATGAACAAACTCGCAACAGTTTTTGAAAACCGAACAAAAAATTGTAAACGGATTCGGGCAAGGCAATGACAGGCGAAATAAAAAACTTGTAAAATTGCTCCGTTGACTGTATAATGTCTGTGTTTTGACAATTTATCGATAATTCAACCTGTTCGTCAGGCTCATCGCCGGTCGGCGATGGCGGAATTTGAAAGGAACGGTGATACGGATATGAGCAAGTATAAAAAACGCTACGGAGATCGCAAAGAGGGGCGGCTTATCCGCTCTCTCCCCGGTTTTGCGAAATTCATTCCGTATATAATGCCCACAAGAAACGATGCGATGATTAACTATGAGGAGAGCTTCGAGGTCACCGCGCTTGACAGGCGGCTCAGGAAGCTCCGCGTAGAGGGTTATAAGGGCATAGGTATATTGCATTTTATTATTGCCGCATATGTCAGGGCAATTTCCATGCTGCCGGGCGTCAACCGCTTTGTCGTCGGGCGCAGGATATACGCGAGGGACGGCATTGAGGTCGTCATGGTCGTCAAGCGCAGCATCTCGATAGATGCCACGGAGACAACTATTAAGGTTCATTTCTCGCCGACAGATACCATTTTTGACGTATACCGCAAGCTCAACGAAAAAATCGAGGAAATAAAAACCAGCGATGACGGCAACAACACGGAGGATTTCGCCGAAACCGCCTGCAAAGCCCCTCGCCTCCTGCTTCGGCTTGCGGTAGGAATTCTGCGTATTATGGACTATTTCGGCTGGCTTCCGGAAAGTCTGCTTGAGATCAGCCCGTTCCATGGCTCTATGATAATCACCGATCTCGGTTCTCTCCGCATCGGCCCCGTTTATCACCACATCTATAATTTCGGCACACTGCCGGTGTTTATTGCCTTCGGCGCGAAATATCACAAATACGAGCTTAACCGCCACGGTCAGATGCTTGACAACAAGTATATTGACACCAAAATGGTGATTGATGAACGCATCGCCGACGGTCACTATTTTGCGCAGTTTTTGCAGGCAATGCGCTATACTTTCCAGCACCCCGAAATTGTCGAGACGCCTCCTACCAAGGTTGTCGAAGATCTATATTGATACTATTATTTCATTAAAATCTTCAATTTTAATGAAATCTTTTGAAGCCTG
>CAVHIP010000149.1:0-3678 GCA_963636125.1 Oscillospiraceae bacterium
TTTATACACTATTCCGCCCTCTGTCAAGCAAAAAGGGGAAGAAAAATGAGAAATCCGCGCCGATTATGACGCGGATTTCTTATTTTATCACAACTCTGTTGCCGTGGATGGCGAGGCGGCCGGCGCAGTATTGAGAGACGGCCTGCGTGAGGATTTTCCACTCGCCCTCCTCCATGACTCTCTGCCTGAGAGTGTCGGGCGTATCGTCGGGCAGGACGTTGACGGCCTTTTGCGCGATGATGTTGCCGACATGCCCGTCCCCGTCGGCAAAGTACGCGGTTGCCCCCGTGACCTTGACGCCTCTTTCGAGCGCGGCGCGGCAGATGTCGCCCTCGACATCCTCAAAGGCGGGATAGAGCGCCGGATATGTGCCGATAATGCGGTTTTTGAACTGATAAGGCACAACGCCGAGAGGCAGGTCATAGCCCGCCAAGATAACGAGGTCGATATCCATATCCTTGAGCTTGTTGGCGATCGCCATGCTGTGGCTTGTCATGTTGGGGAAAAGCTCCGGATCCACGACATAGGCCGGCACGCCCGCATTGAGCGCGCGCTTCATCGCGTAAATATCCTTATCGGGAGAAATAACCGCCACCAGCTCGAAATTTTCAATTTCCTTAAAGTACATCGCGTCCAGAATCGCCTGGAGCTTTGCCCCGTCACCGGACACTAATGCCGCCGCTCTGACCATAACTTCTCTTTCGCGGAAAACTCTCCGCGCCCCCTGATTTAAAACTCTTGTGCATCCGCGCAAAAAACGCTATAATGTGTTCCGAGATATTATGTTAATCATTATACTGTATTATTCGACTGCGGTCAAGGTGTGGAGGCATAAGTTTATGACAGAAATTTTTCTTGTTCGGCATACGCAGGCGGAAGGGAACGTTTACCGCATGATGCAGGGCTATTGGGACGGCGGCGTCACCGAGGCGGGAATACTGCAGCAGCAGGCGCTTCGGGAGCGGTTTCTGTCCGTTCCGGTCGACGCGGTCTACTCCAGCGATCTCCGCCGCGCCGTTTTCACCGCCGAGGCGATAAGCGCGCCGAAGGGACTTGAGATTATAAAAGATAAACGTCTGCGCGAGATAAACGTCGGCCCGTGGGAAAGGGCGTATTTCGGCAATCTCTTTCACGATGAGCCGAAGAGCGCCGCCGAGTTTATCTTCGAGCCGGAGACATGGCGTTTGGACGGCGCGGAGACATATCAACAGGTGGGCGAGCGGGTGTACGCCGCGATAGAGGACATAGCGAGGCGGAACGAGGGAAAGCGCGTCGCGGTTGTCAGCCACGGCGTATCCATACGCACCTTCGCCGCCAAGGTGACGGGCATATCGCTCAACGATGTCAAAACCCTCCCGATTTTCCGCAACACCTCCGTTTCGACATTCACCTACGACAACGGCAAGTTCGCGCCTGTGGAGCTGAACAGCTATTATCATATAGAAAACCTCGGTCTGCCGGTGTTCAACAAGACGGAGGATATCCGGCACGAGTATATAGACCCCGCCCGGAACGAGCAATATTACAAATCCTGCTACGAGGACGCGTGGTTTGCCGCGCACGGCAGTCTCGATGGCTATTCGCCGACGCCGTATTTCAAATCAGCCGTAGAACACTACGCTTATAATCCGCAGTCGGTGATAAAGCTCTGTTGCAAGGATGAGAGCGTCGGGCTTGTGGATATGGACATGGCAAGGGGCGCGGAGATCGGCGTTGGATGGATAAGTCTGCTGTATCTGAAAAAGGAGTACCGCGGCAAGGGCTACGGCATACAGGCGCTCGCGAGGCCGATAATGACGTACAGGGATATGGGCAGGAAAAAGCTCGCCCTGCATGTCGCCGAGGACAACGCCGCCGCGATAAAGTTCTATCTGCGCCACGGCTTTGAGAACAAGGGCGGCGAAAAGAATCTGCTGCTGATGGAGAAAGAGCTGTGATGGGATTATACGACAGGCCGGGTAAGGTCAAGAGAATACGCTTTCCGGAAAACAAACGGATACTTGTCGTCTCGGATATTCACGGAAACCTCGAATATTTCAAGGGCGCGCTGGAAAAGGCGAGCTTCGGCGGCGATGACGAGCTTATTATCGACGGCGATTTTCTCGAAAAGGGGAGCGACAGCCTGGGAACGCTCCGATATATAATGGCGCTCAGCCGCCGCGGCAACGTACACACGATATGCGGCAACTGCGACGACTGGTTTGTCATATTCAAGGCGTCGCCCGAGGCGGACGAGCATCTTCTGCAATATATCATGCGCAAGAAGAGCGGGCTTTTGTGGGACATGTGCAACGAGTGCGGCATCGACCCGTTCGGTATCGAGAGCTTTACCGACTGCAAGAAGACGCTGTTCATGAGCTTTCAGGACGAGTGGCGCTTTTTATCATCCCTCCCGCACGCGATAGAGACGGAGAATTTCATCTTCGCGCACGCCGCCGTCAACCCGAAAAAGCGGCTGGACGATCACACGATAGACGATTTCGTGAGATGCGAATACTTCATGCGAAAGGGCTACCGCTTCGACAAGTGGGTCATCGTCGGCCATACGCCGGTGGTGCTGTACAACAAGGGCATC
The DNA here is from genome assembly GCA_963636125.1 of Oscillospiraceae bacterium. GTDB lineage: Bacteria > Bacillota > Clostridia > Oscillospirales > Oscillospiraceae > Limivicinus. The sequence goes on from CAVHIP010000149.1 coordinate 2,576, forward strand.
GTCTGCGCCAACCCCATAATCGACCGCGAGAGCAAAATCGTCAGCATCGACGGGGGATGCGTCCTCAAGGACGACGGGCAGCTCAACTGCCTCATCATTCCGCACAAGTTCAGCGATCACTTTTTCCATGAGAGCTACGACGGCTTCAAGGAGTACAAGGCCCTTGACGCGCAGGCGGCGAGCGAAACGTCTTGCTACATCCCGTGGGATGACAGCCGCGTGCAGGTGCTGGAGCGCGGAGAGGAATTTTCACACTGCCGCCATGTTTCCGACGGTTACGAGATGGATATTCTCACGAAATATCTTTACAGCGACACGGAATTTACAAACTGCAACGACTGCACCGATTACGTTCTGCCCGTGCGCAAGGGCGACATGCTCAAGGTCGTGGAGGTGACCTCAAGAGGTTATTTCTGTAAGAAAAACGGCGTAAGCGGCTGGTACTTCGGCGAGCTTGAGAATATTTGATATATAAATAGAAAGGGAGATTGCTATGTCCAAGAAAGAAACCGCGTCCGAAATTCACGCTTCCGGATTCAACTGCGCGCAGTCCGTGAGCGCCGCGTTCTGCGCCGAAGCCGGGGCGGACGCGGAGACCATGAAAAAGCTCACGAAGCGCTACGGCGGAGGAGCTTATAAATACTGCGGCGCGCTGCTGGGCGCTGTCGCGGCGATGAACATGCGGCTGGGCGATTTTAACCCGGACGATCCCGGCGCGCTTGACGGCGCGGCGGCGGACAAGGCGCGCGAGCTTCTGCGCAGATTCGAGGAGAAAAACGGCTCGGTGTACTGCCGCGAGCTAAAGGGCAAAGACACCGGCGTGGTACTGCGCTCCTGCAACGGCTGCATAGAAGACGCCGCCGAAATCGCCGAGGACATCCTCAAAGGCGAGTAATAGATTTAAGTGATAACGTCAGCCGGTATAAAAAAGGATCGGCCTTGAAAGGTCGCTCCTTAATACTAACTTCCCATGTTCACAGAAATGTTTCGCTTTTGTTTCCGTTTAGTGTTGACAATTTGGACACGATAGTGTACTCTGTTGTGCAAGGGGTGATTCTATGAATTTCTATTCTGTACGCGAATTACGCACCGAATCTAAAAGT
>CAVHIP010000150.1:0-3272 GCA_963636125.1 Oscillospiraceae bacterium
ATAATTCACACATCCTCAAGACGTGCATAACATTATGCCGTTCTCCGTTCTGTTTAACGCGCTTCAAGGGGTATTCTCGGCTCTTTTCCTTGTTGGTAGTGTAAAATCACGTTTGAATAACTAACTGCTCGTAAAACGGCTGTAAATGCCCTTAGAATGGAATGCTTATTACTCTGCTTGTGCTTTGCTCTTGCGTTCGGCTTGCTATATGCCTTGCGTGTATTGTGTTCGGCTCTTGCGTTCGGCTTATTAAGTTTATTGTGCTTGTTATCGTTGATTGTGTTTTGTTATACGCCTTGTGTTTGCTGTATTTGGTGCAAGCTCCGGCGGCTTGCCGTTCCCGATCTCGGTGCTTGGGATAGGGTACCGGAAAAATGGGGGTGGGGTCATTTTATAATTGCCGGTAAAAAATAGTAAGGTCGCTGATTTACTCGGGTGCGTTTCCTTTGCCGTGTGTCCGTCATATTTTGCCGTTCTCGGTGCCGTTCGTGATATGCCTGTATTAAAAATGGGTCTGCTTGGTTCGTTTGTTCTGCGGCCTCTCTGTGCCTCTGAAGCGCATATAAAAAGAGCGGGGGTTGATTGCCCTCGCTCTCTCTCTTTTTTATCGGCTGTCCGTCAGTCTTTCAAGCTCTGCAGGATTTCAATAATCCGGTTCAATGTTGCCTGTTCCTCTGCCAAACAATCAAGGCGGATGGAAACGCCTTTGCCGGGGCGTTCCTCGCCGGTCTCCCGGTCTTGGTAGTTTGGCAAGCTGACTGTCAATCGTTCGGCTTCTTTGTAATAGCGGAAATGGTTCCTTGCCGTTGTAAACTCCTCGGGGCTTTCGTAAAGCCAAAACTTTGCGCTCTGATTGCGCTGCTGTGCCGTTTTCTTTGCATCGTTTATCATGATATATATCTCCTAATGTTCGTAAGTTATAGTGTAGGGGGTTAAAATGGGTCGGATTTATAAACGCAAGTCATTTCAGACTTGAAAATTCGGGTGCCGCTCAATGCGGGTAAAATTCTATGCGCATAACGTTTTGGGGTTGTATCTGCTCATTATTCGGCATATTTCCTGCAAATACATCACTTTTAGCGGCTCTTTGCCGTTTGTTTTCCTGCATAATTCTATGCTATTTCGGCGGTTCTCAAGGGTGCCGCGGTTCGTCTGTGGCGGCTGCTGTCGCCTCGGCGGTCTTGGTTCGCCACTCGGCCATAAATTTTTTAAATCTTGTGTATTCCTGCGTTCGCTCGTCAAGCTGTCGCCGCTGCTCCTCAATTTCTTCTGCGTGTTCCGCTGTCCATTCTTCAAGCTCTTTCATTCGTTCGGGTGTTACTCGCATCGGTTCTGCTCCTCTCGTTCGTCTGTGGCGGCTCTCTCCGGTAGCTTTTTCGCTGCCTCTTTGCATGCTCGGCGGGTTCGGTAGATTTCTCCGGCTCTGTGATGCAGCCGGTTAATGTATGTCTGCATCTCCTGCCTATCGGCTGCGAGATAATAACCGTGTGGTCTGCCTTTGCATCTCGCGCAAATAGGCTCTCCCGCTCTGCGTTCTCTTTCAATCTGCTTTGTTAGCTGCCTCGGGTTCATGTTTAGTGTGCTGCAAATCTCCCTGCCGGTTCGGGCGTTCTGCTCGCCTTTTTTTAAGATTTCAGCAATCATTTTTATCTGTCTCCCTCGGTCGTCTGCCGTGTGTCCTGCTCTTGGACTTCCTGCGCCTCTGCGGCTCGCTTCATCCAATAGCGTATCTGTTGCCCTCGCACTTTTTCGGGGTTCTCTGCCGCCCATTTCCGGCGGTATGCGTTCCGCGCCGCTCTTGCCTCTGCGGTCATGGTCGCGTTGTTTGTTTCGTGCATGATCTTTCTCTCTCCTCTCTCTATGTGGTTACTTCCTGTTGTGGATTTGCTTCCTATTCCTTTTGCGCGTGTTGCTTGCGCGTTTACTTGCTCTTTCTTTTGTGGCTCCTGTATTGCGTGTCGTTTATCATACTTCTTGCGTCTATTATACTATAAAGACTGTGGAAAAGCAAGCGGTTAAGCGTAAGAATAAGGCGGCAACACTTGACTGCTGCCGCCTTTTCGGGGTCTGTGTGTGGTTGTGGTTCTCTTGTTTAGCCTATAAAGAAAATCCCTTGCCGGTCTGCCTCGGTCATTTCGCGTATCCGTTTTCACTGTTAAGGCTCTTGCTGGCTCTCGGTGTTTCGCTGTCGCTCTTATATCTCGGATCAAGCATGCCCGGCCGGAATAGGTTGTGCGCGCTGTCATATTGGAAAAATACCTTGAACGTTCCCTGACCATATCTGTTTTTCTTGCATGAAAGTTCCATTTTTCGCGGTGCCTCTTCTTTTGCAGCATCCAGCATATCATTTCTTTTGTTTGTATCAGCTTCCCTAAATTTCGGGTCTCGCAATACCTGCAGCTGCAATGCCCAAACGCAATCGGCGGTAAATTCGATGTTGCCGCTTTCTTTCAGTGCCGAAAAATCAAACCTGTTTTCATAACTGCTGCGATTTACTGAAGATATCGCAAATATGGTTACTCCATAATCGCGGCTCATGATTTTCAATGCTTTAACATTCGCATCAACGATATCTTTCATCGTCTTTCGGCCGTTATCCTCTGCCGGCAAGATCAATTGCAAATAGTCAATTACGATAATTGGCCGCGTTCCGTTCAACTCAATGTATCTTTGAATGTAATTGCCGATAAATGTGATGTTTGTATCAAAATTGCCCTCAATAATGCTGATGCGGTTCCCGATTTTCCGCCTATATGTCTCATTTGCTTTTCTTAATGCATCGGAGTAAACGCCTTGTTTGATTTCCAATTCCGTCAAGGCCGTTCTATAATCCAGCTGTGCAGTCAATCTTGACAACGATTTACTCACAAGGTCAAGGCGGCTTTGCTCAAGGCTGAAATAAATCACGTCTCGTCCCTGTTCCGCAAATTGGTCTGCGAGCTGTATGGAAAAAGTTGTTTTTCCGAGACTACTGCCAGCGGCCAAAACATATAGTGCCGGGAATATGCCTTTGGCCTCTTGGTCAAGGTTTCTAAAGCCGGTCTTTATTTTGCTTGCTTCCTTGAATTCTTCAATGTCGCCTTGCATCAAAAAATCAAGGTAGTTCAAAGAGCTGTCCGGGCGGCTTGCCTCGCATGCCCATATCCGTTGCACTGCGTCTATAAATCCCGCTCGGTCTGCACATAGTCTTTCGTTCGGGTCTTTGTACGCGCCGCAGACTTCCTTAGTTGCCTCAATCGTGGAAGTGTTTAGCTGCTTCAATCCGTCTCGCA
>CAVHIP010000151.1:0-3246 GCA_963636125.1 Oscillospiraceae bacterium
GACAACCCCTCCGTCACTGCGTGCCACCTCCCCTTGCACAGGGGAGGCTTTAAAGCTCAATCTTTCCGTTTTTCACGCGGGAAAAGTAGCTTTTTCTGTTGCTTTATTTCCCGAATTTTGCTATATTAAAGAAAAGCCCGTATAATGCCGCAGACGTATTGCGCGGCGTAGTCTTAAAAAGATATTTCCGACCGCCGAAGGGGTCACCGCGTACATCGGCGGCCGTTTGTTTTAATAATACAGGAGACATCCGGACAAACAGAAGGGAATATGTTCACATGGATAGTTCTGTCAAATCTGAGATTGTGAAGAGAACAGTCGCTTTTCTCTGCGCCGTTCTTATATTCGCGCTGATTTTCCCCGTGACGGCTTTCGCGGAGGAGGGCGACGCGAAAATCGTCCGCGTCGGCTGGTATATGAGCGACTCTTTCCAGGAGGGCGGCGAGGGCGAGAGCAAGAGCGGCTTTTCCTATGACTATCTGCGCAAGGTGGCAGATTACAGCGACTGGGAGTATGAATACGTCTACGGCGGCTGGCCGGAGCTTTACGACATGCTCTGCAGCGGCGAGATAGACATCATGGGCGCCGTGTCCTCTACCGAGGAGCGCCGCGAGCTTATGCTCTTTCCGGACACCGCCATGGGCTCGGACAGATATTATCTCTTTAAGCGCGCCGGCAACGATGATATCACCGCCGACGATCTGAGCACCTTCAACGGCAAGCGGATGGGGCTTATCCGGAATAACCGCATGTCGCATTTCGCGGAAAGCTGGATTGAGCAAAACAACATAGACATGCAGACCGTGTACTATGACGATTTTGAGTCGATGGACAGCGATCTCGCGCAGGGCATAATCGACCTGTCGCCCGGCACCTCCGAGAGGAGCCTGAATCAGGATTGGATGAGCTCGATCGTGTTTCTCGGCAAGGAGCCGTATTATATGGCGGTCAGCCGTCTGCGCCCCGATCTGCTCAGCGACCTCAACGCCGCCCTTTCCCTGATGGACTCCGTAGATCCCTATGTTCTGCAGACGCTTCAATACAGCAACTTCAACGCGACCTATGCCAAGAAAAACGTGACGGATGCGGAGCTGCTCTGGCTTGAAGAGCATCCGGTCATCAAGGTCGGCTACACCGAAAGCTATCTCCCGTATTCCGCGAGCGACGAAAACGGGAACGCCGAGGGCATCGTGACGGACGTTATCGAAGCGGCATTTGAAGCGCTGGAGCTTGGCGTGATCCCGGAGGTGCGCTATGTGGCGTACAATGGGTATCGGGAAATCGTCGAGGCGCTCAACGCCGGCGAGATTGACTACGGCTTCCCGGTGGACAGCGATCAGTGGCGGCTGGAGCAGGACTTGATCAGCGCCTCCACCGATGTAATCTCCGACCGCGGCGCGCTTTTCTACAAGACCATCCTCGAAAAGGAAGAAATTAAGAGATTATCCGTCAACGAGAACAACATCCTTCAAAGGGATTACACCGCGCAGACATTTCCCGACGCCGAGATTGTCTTCTATCCGAACATTACAGACTGCCTTGACGCCGTATTGAACGATGAGGTCGACGGCACTATCATGGACACTCTGCGCGTGCAGTTTGTCACCGGTCAGGAGCATTTTGAACGGCTGTCGTATGTCCAGCTCGGCGCGGGAACAGGCAAGTGCTTCGGCGTCAGGCACGGCAATAAAGAAGCCCTGCTGCTCATCAACCGCGGTCTCAAGCTGTTGGGCTCATCCTACGGCTATGACTGCACATATAAGTATGTAGATAAGCTCAGCGCCTACGACACGCGCGATTTCATCCGCGACCACAAGACTCAGATTTCCGTCGGGACGGCTTGCGTCATTTCCGTGATCATCATATTGCTGATTAGTTACATCAAAAAGCAGAGAGAAGAGATTGCGCTGAAAGATGCGCTGAGGAAAGAGGCGGAAAAGGCAAACGATGCCAAGAGCACCTTCCTCTTCAACATGTCGCACGATATCCGCACGCCGATGAACGCCGTGCTGGGCTTCAACGAGCTGATGCTTGAAAATCTCGACAATCCGGACAAGCTGCGGGAATATATCGGAAAGGCCAAATTTTCCGGCGAATACCTGCTGGGGCTTATCAATAACGTTCTTGAGGTCGCGAGAATCGACAGCGGCCGCGAGAGCCTGAACGAGGAATTTGCCGATCTTCGGGACGAGAGCTATTACACGATGTTTGAAAACGAGATCGGCAAAAAGCGCCTCACCGTTACCAGAACCGTCAATGTGACGCACAGATACGTCTATGTCGACTCGCAGAAGATACGCGAAATTCTCCTCAATCTCATCTCCAACGCCGTCAAGTATACCCCCGAGGGCGGGAAAATAACCTTGACGCTCGATGAGCTGCCCTGCGAAAGAGAGGGCTTCGCGAGATATGTGTGCAATGTCTCCGACACCGGCATCGGCATGACGGAGGAGTTCCGGGAACACATCTTCGACATCTTCGCCAGAGAGCGCAATTCCACGGAGAGCAAGATTATGGGCACGGGCCTCGGCATGGCGATCGTCAAAAAGCTGACGGAGCTTATGGGCGGCACGGTCACCGTAAAAAGCAAGGTGGGCGAGGGAAGCACCTTTACCATCACCATGGATATGCGCATCGTGGAGCATCCCGAGGAATACCTGAAGAAAAATAAAAACACCGAAGCGAATGATAAGCTCCGGCTGGACGGATTGCGCATACTCCTCGCCGAGGATAACGATCTGAACGCGGAGATAGCGACGGCTATTCTGCAAAATCTCGGCGCGGCGGTCGACGTCGCGGCGGACGGCGTGAAGTGCATCGACATGCTGCAGAATCACGAGGCGCAGTATTACTCGCTCATTCTCATGGATATCCAGATGCCGAATCTGAACGGCTACGAGGCCGCGAAGAGAATCCGCGCCCTCTCCGATACCGACAAGGCGAACATCCCGATTATAGCCATGACCGCCAACGCCTTTGACGAGGACCGCAAAGCCGCCTTCGCCGCCGGCATGAACGCCCACATCGCCAAACCCCTCGATGTCAAAAAGCTCGCGCAAGTCATTGTCGAACAAACGCAGCCTACGCAGTGAAGAGTTAAGAGTGGAGATAAGTGAGAGTCAAAATCTTTGATTTTGCTCCTCGAACTTATGCCGTAAGGCGGTGGAGAGTTAAGAGAATGTGTCGCTGCCGCGACACATTAACTCCTCAATCCTCACTCCTAACTCCTCACTGAGCGTAGCTCCA
>CAVHIP010000152.1:0-3210 GCA_963636125.1 Oscillospiraceae bacterium
ATAAGCCGGGGACATATTTCTCCCGTCCTTTTCTCAACTTATTGAAAAGTTTGCGAAAAAACACGGCAACTTTTCAATAGATATATTGATATTCCTTTTCGCGGAGCGCAAGCATCGGGGACGACGCGATTGTATAAAGGCAAAACCGTATTGTGCGGTATTGCATAAACAAAAACCGCTGATTTCGTTATGATCTCAGCGGTTTTTCTCGGTTATTTGAACTTTTTCCGTTTGTCGGGGTACTTGCTCGCCCTCTCGTGTGGCTTACTTTCTGTATTCCTTTACCAGCGCGGCGACGGTGGTGAGCATGGTTTTGGAGTCGAGCGGCTTTGCGATGTGCGCGTTCATGCCCGCCTTTCGCGTGGCTATCCTGTCCTCGACGAAGGCGTTGGCGGTCATGGCGATGATGGGGATCTTCCGCGCGTCCGCTCTGCCGCTGTGGCGGATAAGGCGCGTGGCTTCGTATCCGTCCATCACGGGCATCATCAGGTCCATGAGGATCGCGCCGATCTCGCCGGGGGCGGAGTCCTTAAACGCCTTGACGGCCTCTTCGCCGTTGCGCGCCTCGATAACGACGGCGTCGGCGTCCTCCAGCAGGAATTTCGCGATTTCGAGGTTGATTTCGTTATCCTCCGCCAGAATCACTTTCTCTCCGGCGACGGAAACTTTCTCCCCCTCGTCCTGCGCCTCTCTTCCGATATGCGGCTTGAGGTCTACGTCAAACGGGATGATCACGTCGAACGTCGTGCCGACGTCCTTCTTGCTCTCGAAGGTGATTGTGCCGCCCATCTTATCCACAAGGCTCTTCGTGATGGACAAGCCGAGGCCCGTGCCGCCGTACTTGGTGCGCGCGGTGGAGGCCTCCTGCGCGAACGGCTCAAAAAGATGCTTCTGGAATTCCTCGCTCATGCCGATGCCGGTATCGCGGATTTTCGTCTCTAAGACGGCGGTTTTCCCGTCAAAGGACAGCTCGCGCGCGGTGATGTAAATTTTCCCGTGCGGGCGGTTGTATTTAATGGCGTTGCTGATGATGTTCATGACAAGCCTTTTATAATGCACGGGACTGCCAAAAACATTCGCGTGCTCGATGTTGCAGTCTTCCTCGATAATCTCAATGTCGCGCTCCTCCGCCTGCTTTTCAAGCACGGTGAATATCTCATAGGCGATTTTATCAAGACTGAAGGGGACATACTCCAGCGTTATCTGACCGGATTCGAGCTTGCTCATGTCGAGCACCTCGTTGATAAGCTCCAGCAGGATTTTAGAGGACTCGTAAACCTTCTCCCGGCACTCCGTCTGCTTTTCGAAGCTGGCGGGAAAGCGGTTGGCGATCTCGAGCATGCCTATGATGCCGTTGAGCGGGGTGCGGATATCGTGGCTCATGCGGAGGAGAAACTCCGTCTTGGTCTTGTTGGCAAGCTCCGCTTCCTCGGCGGCGGCGATGAGCTGCTTCTGATAGAGCTCCTCCTTCTCCCGGCGCTGCCTCTCCTCCTCCAAATGCTCGCGGAGGATGCCGTCAATATTCTGGAAGCCGGCGATCAGATGTTTATTATCATTCATGCGGACGACTTTGAATTGATAATTTATTATCTTCCCGTCAGCCAGCATGCGGTAGGTGCCGGTATATTCTTCCTCCGTCGCGAAAACCTCGCGCAGATGCTCCGCGGAGAGAGCGCGGCAAAGCGCATCCTTCTCATCGGGATGCACGGCGGCGGCAATCCAAGCGTTCAAAAGCGGCTCATACGGGAACTCCTTATCCATCACATCGTCAAGACGGTGGTCGTCATATTCGTCCTCCATCTTCAGGATCTTCGCGTTCCCCTTTTCAAGGTTTACGATATATACGTTTTTGAAGTTGCGGGCAAGGGCGTTGAAGATCGCGAGCTGCTCTTCGCGCTGCTCCCGCTCCTGCCGTTCCTCCTCCGTGTGGCGGGCGATGATATCGTCGATATTTCGGAAGGCTGCCACGACCGAATGGCGCTTCGCGAGCTTATATACCTTATAGCTGTAATGGTGCGTCTCGCCGTCTCTCATAGTACGGTAGGAGCCGCTCATCTCGTCCTTATCCATGAAAACCTCGCGCAGATGCTCCATCGAAAAATCCCTTGCGAGCGCTTCCCGGTCGTCCGGATGCACGCACACGGGAATATATTGCGCTAACTTCTCGGTAAACGAAATCTTCTGCCTCATCAGATCGCTAACGGTCGGCGAAAGCCCTTCCTCCTTGATTATTCGGGAAGCGCCGTTATCAAGGTCAACGAAGAAGACGTTCTGCGCATCGCGGGAAAGGGCGTCGATAATATCGTTCGACTGCGCCTCCCTAAGCGTCTCCGTGGCCATGATGACATGGTGCAGATTGCCGTCCTTGTCATCATCCTCCCTGAAGAAGTGAACCCTGCACAATAAGGACGCGTATGAGACAAAGTCCGTATATATATGCCCTTTGCCTGCCATGCGCTCGTTCAGCGTGCTCCTGTCCGCAAATTCGAGCAGCGAATCCAGATACGCCGGGTCGCAGGCGCCTTTGTAGACGCTGAGCACATTGGCGTCGTATTCGAACGAGTCGGGAACGACAAATTTCTGAACGATTGGCGCTGTTTTGATTATTTCGATTCTGTTGGCGGGCACATCCACGCGGAACACCGAGAAGAAAATGGAGGAAATGGCGTTATACGCGTGCAGAAGGCCTTCCATGCGCTTCTCCCGCCCGATATTGGCGACAAAGTCGGTATTGCGTATGGCGGCGACAAGGCGCAGATTTTCATCCGGCGCGGAAATGCGGCTGTACCGCACGGCGTAGTGATGAACATCCCCGCTCGCGTCTACGCCGCGGAAGTTATATTCTATGCGGCTGCGCCCGTCGGAAAAGGTCTCCGAAAGCGTCTCCGAAGAAAGCGCCTTCCGGAAATACTGCGCATCCTCGGCGGAGGCGCATTTTTCCGCGTATTGACTCAAAAATTCGTCATACCGGTAGCTCGGCGGGGTGTCGTCCTTTCCCGCGATGACGCGCCCTTTCGCTTTGATTATATCAACCCTGTTCTCTTCAGGGTACACAACGGAAATATTCAGGTATTCTTCAGTCAACGCCAAGAGCATATCAACATGATTAACCATGAGCCCGACTCCCTTTCGCATATAGAAAAATCCATTGTTATTTTATACACTATTCCGCCCTCTGTCAAGCAAAAAGGGGAAGAAAAATGAGAAATC
>CAVHIP010000153.1:0-874 GCA_963636125.1 Oscillospiraceae bacterium
CTCTTGCTCGGTGTAGCAAGGAATCGGAACATCTATTTTCTTCATTTCCTGCCAACGAGTTGTCCACAAATCGTCTACGATACCATGCCCCCAACGATAAAACTCATCCGCAAACTGTGAAGTATGAAACAGCCAGTTATAATAATCCGGATTCATCTCTGAACGAGGCGCTAAAATTGTGTTTATCAATGAGACAGATCCATCTCTATCAGCAATTCCGCATGAACCCCTTCTGTCAGAACGACTGTTAATTGCAAAATCACCTTTTTTTACGAGCTTTCTATCATCATGTGCATCTGATTTCGCGGCGGTTTCTAATTGTGGCACGACACCTTTCATTGTGACAGAAAGCGGTTGATAATCTCTGTCACTAACTTTAGTGTTTCTCATTGAATACAGAGTACCTATATTGGAAAGTTCCCACTCTTGAGGAATACATTCGAGCCATTCAGTGTGGCTATCTTTCATCTCACGCATTGCCGAACAGCTCCTTCATCAGTTCCGTTTCTTCCGCTTCAAGCCCCTTTATCTCCGCGAATATATCCTCGCTCGGCACAGGCGGAACAAATTTATAAAACAGCCGTGTAAACGGTACCTCGTAGCCTATCTTGTCCAAAGCTCTCGTCATGAAAGCGTCATTTGCATAGGGCAATACATTTTTTTCGAAGTATTCGTCAATATCCTCCTGCAGGGGCACAATTTCGGTATCGCGCAGACTCTTATCAATCTCCGGAATTCCTTTGGCGTTATACTGAATTTCCGCCTCCGGACAAACGGCAGCAATATGAAGCTCAATCGGTGCTATTTTTTTGAACTGTTTCCATGTCAGCTTAAATGCAGGGTACTTCTTTGCCAGCTTATTAAACTCTGCTTC
>CAVHIP010000153.1:938-1462 GCA_963636125.1 Oscillospiraceae bacterium
CTTTCAGTTCATCGCAGACGGTATATCCAACGGAAAAGGCAATTTTCCCGGCATCCTTTGCTTTCTCAAAAGGCACTCCCAATGCTCCTGCTGTGCTGAGGTCGGATATTATGATTGATTGTGCGGTTTCATTAATCTCCGATTTCTGATGATTGTTGTAGCTCTCAAGAATTTTATCCAATGCATGCTGAGTCACGCAGTATTTCATTCTGAGTGGCCTGTCTACAGTCACTTTGGTAAAGCCGAAGAAGTTGTTTTCGAATACTTTGGATTCCACGGTGAGACCGTTGTCCTCAAAAACGCCCTCCGAGAAGCTCTCATACGCTTTCATAATCAGTGCGATGCAGTTGTCGTCCAGATCCACGCGCTTGTTGCCTATGTTCTTGCGGCGCTTGACAAAGCACTTGGAAGCGTCAATAAGCTGTACCTTGCCGCTGCGGCTCATGGGCTTGCCCTTTGAAAGCACCCAGATGTATGTAGAAATGCCGGTGTTGTAAAAAAGGTCTGTGGGCAGCTGGATAATT
>CAVHIP010000153.1:1472-3069 GCA_963636125.1 Oscillospiraceae bacterium
GGATAATGGCTTCCACCAGGTCGCCGTCAATCACATAGCGGCGAATCTCGCTCGCGCCGCTCCCCGCATCACCGGTAAAGAGCGATGAGCCGTTCTGAATAATGGCCATGCGGCCGCTGCCTTCCTTCAACTTCTTCACGCCGTTTAGCATAAAGAGCATCTGCCCGTCGGAAATGGCGGGCAAGCCGGGACCGAATCTGCCGTCAAAGCCGCGCTTTGCTTCTTTCTCTACCTCTGTTTTTTCGCGCTTCCAATCGATTCCAAATGGAGGGTTGGAAATTATATAGTCGAATTCATAGCCGGAGAATTTGTCGTCGGAAAGCGTATCACCGTACATCATGCCGGAGGCGTTGCCGCCCTTTATGAGCATATCGGACTTGGCGATGGCGTATGTTTCGGGGTTAAATTCCTGCCCGAAGCAGGTGAGGTCCGCTTCCTCGCTGATATCGTGCAGACGCTCGGACAGACAGCCGAGCATCTGGCTTGTGCCCATTGCCATATCGTATGCGGTTTTTGTGCAGCCGTTTTCGCGGATATCGTCCTTTTCGGGGGCGATCAGCAGCTCGGTCATCAGATAAATGATATCGCGGCTGGTGAAGTGCGCTCCGGCCTGCTCGTCATAGCTTTCTGAAAACTTGCGGATAAGTTCCTCAAAGATATAGCCCATATCGGCAGAAGTAATCTTATCGGGTGACATGTTCGCCTTTGCGGAGTTAAACTCCTGAATCATTACGAACAGCACGCCGCCCTTGACCATGGTGTCAACAGTCTTTGCAAACTCAAAGTTCTCGACAATGTCCGCAACGTTTGCGGAAAAGCCCTTGAGATAATCATCAAAGTTGGCCTCAATGTTATCGGGGTCGGCAAGGAGCTTCGCAAAATCGAATTTGCTGGTGTTGTAAAAGGCATAGCCGGAGGTGCGGGTCAGCGCGCCTTCCGCAAGCTTTTCATTTGCGCCGCTGGCATCAAGCTTCTTTTTCATATCGAGCACCGCCTGCTTTGTGGGCGCGAGGGCATCGTCAAAACGTTTGAGAACCGTCAGCGGCAGGATAACCTTGCCGTATTCATGCGGCTTAAAAAGGCCGACAAGGTGTGTGGCACTCTCCCAAATGAGATTTGCCTTTTCCTGAATGTTTGTATTGGTCTGCTTCTGCAGCTCGTTAATAGTCATTATGTATTTCTCCTTGTCAGTCGTTTTCGATTACTTCCATCAGGTCGCCTATATCACAATGAAATATCTTGCACAGGCGGAGCATTACTTCCATTGAAACGAGCTTGTCGTTGCTTAGCTTTGACATCATATACGGACTCAACTCTGCCGATTGAGCAAGCTCGCTCTTTTTTATTTTATTTATCTTACACAGTTTCCATAACTTATCATATGATACCGTCATTGCTGACCCTCCGTCTCAGATATGCGTGATTTTATGTAACTACAAATATACGAGTTTAGTATAGCATATAATGCAATAATTTTCAAGATATTCTCGCAATTTGTTTAATTGAAATAGCTTATTGTCGCTCAGAACCGACTTAAACGCAAAAAAATCGGGTGCCGCAGCCGAAGCCACGACACCCTAAACATGATAATTACGGA
>CAVHIP010000154.1:0-3057 GCA_963636125.1 Oscillospiraceae bacterium
TGATAGAGCCAAGCGGAAAATGGCCGATCCTCGCGTACAGGCGATGCGGACACGATGCGCGGGCAGGAGCGACACAGAAAAAAGGACGGACGCAGAATGAAAAGAGATGTCACCGAGCTTTTACAAACTGCACACACGAAAACGATGCAGATGCTATTTTTAGCCGCATTAGCCAGGAACAAAGACTTGATGCCGAAATATTACAGCAAAGACGAAGTAATGACCATGTTAGACCAGCTTAATTACTACGCTGATTGCGGAACAGATGAAGCACTTTTACCGTTACTTGATGAGGCATATATCTTTTTGTTTCTCCAATCACAAAAGAAATATCCAAATCCTTATGCGCAGGAAGCAATGCGCAAAGATCCGAAATACAGGCAGGAAGTAGAAAGCTTTTCATGGTGATACAGAAGAAAGGAGCTTCACAATGGAACGGAAAAGAGCAGCACGGACGAAGCCACTATCCCCGGCACAGCAGCGCGTGAACAGAAGAAAATCAGCGCAGCGGGCAGCCGATACACTGAAGATATTCCCCGGCGATGCGTTAGCATGCATACTTCCTTATGAAAAGCAGCAGCCACCGACACGAAGCCGTTATCTTGTTCAATGGTTTAGCGAATACCGCCGGAAGTGTTTGCTTGAGTTTGAGACAATAGGCGAACGACCGTTTATGTTTTGGACGAATTCCGAAACTGCCGCCGGCGCGTTTTGTCATGTGCTTATAATCAACAGCACCGAACCGAGCTGCGCTCTATTCCTTAAAGGCAATTGGCCGTATGGGAAAGCGCAGATTTACAAACTAAAGGATCTGCCAATTGATGTTGTAGCGGAAATCGAAGCGTGTTCACCTAACGCCAATAGGAGCTGGAGCCGGACGAGGCCAGCGAAAAAGGAAGATTATAAAACCTATCTCGCGGCGATGAGGCAAAGCCCAGGCAAAGCGCAGGACGATGTGTATAAAGTTTTTCTCCAAATGTACAATCAGAGAGCCGAGCGAGAGAAAAGGAGCCTTGAATTATTGCGGGAACGATATGCCGCCGAGGCAGTCGCGGAAAAGTGATATTTACGCTAAGTTATACATTAAAAACGCCTTTTCACTTGATGTTGATTTAATAAAGAGTATAATAAACATCAGAAGTATAACACATGGCAAAAGGCTTAAGAACCGGAACAAGCATAAGATGCAGAATTGAAAACAATAAAAGTGCAATGTATAGGAAGTAACATAAGCCTACCATGGATAAGAGAAAGGAGAAGTTTCTAATGAGCGAGACGAACGACAAGGCAATGACCGCCGAGGCGCGGGCGGCGCGGAATGCCTACCGCCGGAAATGGGCGGCCGCAAACCCCGAAAAGGTTAAGGCGCAGCAGGTAAGATATTGGATCAGAAAAGCGGCAGAGATGCCGGAAGCCCCGGCGCAGCAGATCAAGAGCGCAGAACAATAATTAAATTCATCAACACGACAGACGAAAGGAGAACCAATCATGACAAAGTACATGGAAAAATCAGAACAGGTAAAAAAGCGTATTGAAGAAATCAAAGCAGAGAGAGAAAAGCAGATCGCGGAGCTTGAGGCAAAGATAAAAGCATGCGCCGATGCTTCTAAAGGCCTTGACGCAAAGATAGAGGCGGCAGCAGCGGCGGAAAATCTCGAAGCATGGAATAAGGCGACATTTGAAAAATCATCAGCAGAGGCGAAAATAAAGATGCTGTCGCAGAAAATTGAGCAGATTAAGAAGTTCGATTTTGTCAGCAAAGAAGAATCAGAAAAAACAATTGATGCGCTTATAGAGCTTGAAAATGAGCTTGACGCGAGTATGTCAAAGGCTGTATTGAATGCGTACAACACACTAAAGCCGGTTTATGAGGCCTATCGGGAAGCTTCCGGAGAGGCAACTAATATAATCAAACAATGGATAAAGGAAATCAGACCATATTGTGGGGATAGATTCAAAAGCGATTTTGAAATGAAGAGCCATTACAATAGCAATACCCAAAAAGCCGATCTTGTATATCAGGAGTACGAAACCAAAAAAGGCACCGGATGGATCTGCGCGGCATATATCGCACGAGATTTTACAGAGGATGCCGAAAGTCGCAAAGAGGAGATCGAAGCAGATATACAAGCTTTTACAAATGCTTCCTCGGAGAAAAAAGGGAAGTGACCTATGCAAAAGGATAACGAGCTTTTAAAGCTTCAGCAACGGTACAGGCCAGCCGGAATATTTATCGGCAAACTTCCACTTGATAACAAATACTATGCCGTTGACAGCTTCAGCGGGAACATGCTATTAGATCCGATGCCATTGGATGAATTCAGCCGAGCGATTGCAACGGTATCCATTGGACGTTAAAAGAGAGAGACCGGAGAGAAATCCCCGGTCTTAATTTTTCCCATATAGTCTAAAAGACTATTCCCCGAGTAGTCTAAGAACGCTGCGCCCCGGTTTGATGTATTCTGCATAGGTAAAGCGGCATGAGGGAATGGCAAGCCCCCATGCCGCTTCATTAAGGAAACCAAAAAAAGAAGAAATAAAAATGGGAAATAAAAAAAAGGATATTTTTATTATATATCAATCCGCAAAAATATCAATGCGCGTATGTATTAACAAAGCGATTTTTATCATCAGACCGACCGCGACAGCCGTTTTTTGCATGTAGCGTAGATGTATAAAAAAAATAATATGTACAAGACGCACAGCAAAAACAATTTGCCACTTGACTTTTGATTATACTTAAAGTATAATGAGCGTGAACAATAATCAGAACACTTGAAAGGCGGCGCAGATATGGAAGCATTGACAGCTTATGACCGCCGGGAAGTCACGCAGGAATTTTCCCCGAGCTTATTCAATGACTTTATTGCATTCATTGACCGAGGCGAGAAAACCACACGTTCATATATGACGAACCTAAAGCAGTTTGCGGCATGGCTGAAATTTACCGGATGCGAGAGACCACAGCGCGGCGATATTTTATCTTATCGGCAATGGCTAATTTCGGAGCATGAGGCGATACAGCTTGCCCCGGATGCGCCCGCCGGTTATATATTC
>CAVHIP010000155.1:0-2942 GCA_963636125.1 Oscillospiraceae bacterium
TACACCGACACACCCTTTAGGGTCGGGTGTTCCGAATTGCTTTCGGCAATGACATCTAATCCGTTCACTCAACCGATTTTATGTTCCCAGATATGTTCCCCTCTACAGAGAGGTCGAGTGTGTGGCAAAAACCTACATAAAAAAGTTTCTAAAAAAGACATTTTTCTCAAAATCAGCCCTCTTTTCGAGACATTAAGGTGACTGTCTCGACGTGACTCGTAAACGGAAACATATCCACAGCAGTTGCTTTTTGCAGAGTATAACCGCAGGCATTGAAAACCGTAATGTCTCTCGCAAGAGTCGATGGGTTGCATGAAACGTATACCACCCGCTCGGGGGTCATGGAGCAAACAGCTTTGACAGCCTGCGCATCCATGCCCTTTCGCGGCGGATCAACCACTACAACCTTCGGGTTAATGCCGCGGCTCTTAAATTCGCGCGCCGCTTCTCCCGCGTCGGCGCAGATGAACTCCGCATTTTTTATGCCGTTTTTCTCTGCGTTCTGCTTCGCGTTTTCAATCGCTTGAGGCACTATCTCCGCGCCGATGACTTTGCCCGCTCTTTTGGCGAGGCACAGACTTATCGTCCCCGCGCCGCAGTAGAGGTCAAGGACGGTATCGGTCTCATTTGCATTGGCATATTCCAGCGCTTTTTCGTACAGCTTTTCTGCCTGCGCGGGATTTATCTGGAAAAAAGCGCGTGGAGAAATATCAAAGCTTACGCCGCATAATGTATCGGTAATATTTTCATTGCCCCAAAGCGTATAGAAATCGCCGTCCATCACGGTGTTTCCGCGGTTTTTGTTAATATTGAGCACTATTCCCGTAAGCTCCGGGCAAGCGTTGCGCACGGCATCGACAAGTTTCGGCGTCAGCGCGCCGAAGCCATGCGCGGAGACAATACACAGCACGGCTTCGGATGTATGAAGGGCAACGCGCGTATAAATATGGCGCACACTCCCCTTTCCCGTTTCCTCGCAGTATGCCGCAAGGCCGTTCTCCTCAAGAAAGGCGAGCACCGCTTTTGCGGCGTCGGCGCAGAGTTTGTTTTGAATGAGGCAATCTTCGATTTTTATAATATCATGGCTCCGTTCGCGGAAAAATCCGGCGCACGGCTTGCCGCCTACATCGGCAACCGCCATAATGCCCTTATTGCGGTAGTGCAGAGTTGTTTCGGCGCCGATAATTTCAGACGCGCGTACGCTCTGTTTTCCGATATGCTCAAGCGCGTCGTTGACTTTATTCAGCTTAAAAGCAAGCTCTGCCTCATAGCTCATATGCCGCGTGGCGCAGCCGCCGCAAGCGCGGAAATACGGGCAGTCCGGCTCCCGGCGATCGGGCGACGGCCGCAGCAGGCGCTCTCCCCTGCCGTAGATTGCGGAAGTCGTGACCTTTATAATCCGTACTTCCCACGTTTCGCCTTTTAGCGCGCCCTTTACGAATACCGCGCGCCCGGCAATGCGGCACACACCCATCGCCTCGGAAGTATACCCGTCGATCGTAGCGGTATAAATATCGTTTTTCTTTAATATCAAATCGTTTTCCATATGTCAAATATAACACAGGCGCTTGGTTTTATCAATTATTTTAAGGCAACTGTGCATTTTAAAATTCTTTTTATGATTTTCCGATGTAATTATCGGCAAGAAAATAAATCTTGAAAATCGTCAGATGCGGCGGTATTATGGTAAACGTCATAAAGTAATTCAATCTTCTCAGGGAGGTCATATTTCATGAGCTACATACCTACTCCGGAACAGGCCGAAGAGCTTGTAAAACGTTATAATAAAGAGCCGTTTCACATACAGCACGCGGAAACCGTGTCAAAGGTTATGGGAGAGTTCGCGAAGGAATACGACAATGAAAACGTTGACTTCTGGCGCACCGTCGGAATGCTCCATGACATAGACTTTGAGCTGTATCCCGAACAGCACTGCGTCAAGGCGCGCGAAATGCTGCGCGAGCTCGATGTGGATGAGGATGTTATACACGCGGTCATTTCACATGGCTACGGCATATGCATCGATGTGGAGCCGGAAAAATACATGGAAAAGGTTCTTTTTGCAACGGACGAGCTTACGGGGCTTATCGGCGCGGTTGCTCTCATGCGCCCGACCGGCATTTCCGATATGGAGGCAAAATCCGTCATGAAGAAATTCAAGGACAAAAAGTTTGCCGCGGGCTGCTCAAGAGACGTGATACGCCGCGGAGCGGAAATGCTGGACATGGATCTTAACGAACTTATAGCAAAAACCATTGATGCAATGAGGGCATAATGCTTAGAATATACCACGCGGATGTCAAAAAAATTGATATTAATGCGCCGAGCCCACTCTCGGATTATCGCACGGAGCGCATAAGGCGGCTGAAAAACGAGAAAAAGATAAAAGAGAGCATCGGGGCGGAGCTTTTGCTTAACCTCGCGGCGAGAGCCTGTTTTCCCGACATAGCGTTGCCACTGAATGTCGTCTGCTCCGAATACGGAAAGCCGGAAATTGCCGACGCAAAATTTCAATTCAGCCTTTCGCACTCCGAATGGCACGCGCTGTGCGCGATAAGCGACAGAATCGTCGGCGCGGATATTCAATACACTGCAAAATTCAACGACGGTATATCACGCAGATTCTTTGCGGAGAACGAGCGGGAATATATTCTTTCGCTGACTGACCGCGACGCCGCTTTTACGGAAATCTGGTGCAAAAAAGAGAGCTATATAAAGGCAACGGGGAGCGGGCTTTCGACTCCGCTCGAATCATTTTCCGTAATAGACAGAGATGATATTTTTCACACGGTTGTCGGGAACTATCACATCGCACTATGCGTACCCGAAAGCATTGCAGATCCGATAGAGATAACGGAAGTATCTCTTTGACAGATATTATAATGTTCATAATACTATTTTTTCATTAAAATCTTTGATTTTAATGAAATCTTTTGAAGCCT
>CAVHIP010000156.1:0-2911 GCA_963636125.1 Oscillospiraceae bacterium
AGGCTTCAAAAGATTTCATTAAAATCAAAGATTTTAATGAAAAAATAGTATTACATGATAATCATAGATACGGAGATGCTTATGCCTTTTATCAGTGTCTTTGACGTGCTTGGCCCCAATATGATAGGCCCGTCCAGCTCGCATACCGCGGGCGCGGCAAAAATCGCATATCTTGCGCAGAAAATGATCGGCGGGAAGCTCGCAAAGGCTGATTTTATTCTCTACGGCTCCTTTGCCGAGACATATTCCGGCCACGGTACCGACAGGGCTCTTCTCGGCGGCATACTCGGCTTCATGCAGGATGACAGAAGAATTCGCGATTCCTATAAATTCGCCGACGAAGCCGGGCTTAAATACAGCTTTACGCCGAATTTTGACGAGACGGAAATTTACCCCAACACCGTGGACATCCGCATGGAGAATGACTCCGGGCGTGCATTGAACGTTAGGGGCGAATCCTTAGGCGGGGGGAAAATACGCATAACGCGCATTAACGGCGTTGAGGTCGATTACAGCGGCGAATACAGCGCCGTGATCGTTATTCACAGAGACCGCCCCGGACTTGTCGCGCATATTTCCAAATGCCTTTGCGACAGGGATGTCAACATCGCCTTTATGCGCCTATTCAGAGAGAGCAAGGGAAACACTGCGTACAGCATAGTCGAATCCGACGGCGTTCTGCCGAACGGGCTGACGGAAGAACTTTATAAAAACGAATTTGTCTACGATGTAATGATCGTGCAGCCGCAGTGAGGTAGAGTATGGACTTCAAAAATTCGGAAGAGCTGCTTGCAATATGCGGCGAACAGAATATGAAAATCTCGGAAGTGATGCTCAGACGGGAATGCGATGAGGCGGAATGCACCGAAAAAGAAGCATCAAAGCGCATGAGAACCGCTCTTGAAATAATGCGCCGCTCCGCGCATGAGGCTCTCGACAATCCGAGAAAATCCATGGGCGGCCTTATAGGCGGAGAAGCCGCGCTGATTAATGAGAGACTCAAAATCGGCGCCGGCCTTTGCGGCGCCGTTCTCGGCAGGGCGGTGTGCTACGCGATGGGCGTGCTTGAAGTGAATGCCTCTATGGGACTTATCGTCGCCGCGCCGACTGCCGGCTCTTCCGGCGTTGTACCCGGCCTCCTGCTTGCCATGCAGGAGACATACGGATTCAGCGATGAAGAGATCATCGCGGCTCTATTTAACGCAGGGGCTGTCGGCTATCTTGCCATGCGCAACGCTACTGTTGCGGGCGCGGTCGGAGGCTGTCAGGCGGAGATCGGCGTTGCTTCCGCGATGGCGGCGTCTGCGGCGGTCGAGCTTATGGGCGGTACGCCTAAGCAATGCCTTGACGCCGCCTCCACCGTGCTTATGAATATGCTGGGGCTTGTGTGCGATCCAGTCGGCGGCCTTGTGGAATATCCCTGCCAGAGCCGTAACGCGTCAGGCGTTGCCAATGCCGCGGTTGCGGCGGAGATAGCCCTTTCCGGCGTTGAGCAGCTTATACCGCTCAGCGAGATGCTCGACGCAATGTATAAAGTCGGCAAGAAGCTTCCGCCGGAACTCAGGGAGACCGCTCTCGGCGGCTGCGCGACAACACAGACCGCGTGCAAATTGTGCGAAAAACTCGGAAAAAAACAAGAAAAATGATACCCGCCGCCATGTGCCGTAAGCGTATTGTGCGGTGTTGCCCAATGCAAAATCATGTGATATAATATAAGTCAAAGACGGCGCCGAGTCCGAAAACGGCAGGAGGACAATTTGCCGTGAGAAGCTTGCGCCGAAAATAAAATATAAAATAAATAAAATAATCGCGGCATATGCCGCAGAAAGTGAGTAACCGATGCGCGTAGTTATTCAGGAAAATTATGACAAAATGTGCAAATGGGCGGCAGACTATATCGCCGCGAAAATCAAGGAGCATAACAGCGGCGCCGAAGCCGGAAGACCTTTTGTCCTCGGCTTGCCGACAGGCTCTTCCCCGATAGGCGTCTATAAGGAGCTTGCAAGGCAGAATCAGGCCGGCGAGCTGTCATTCGCCAATGTCGTCACTTTTAATATGGATGAATATCTCGGCCTGCCGCGTGAGCATGACCAAAGCTATTGGTACTTCATGCACGATAACTTCTTCAATCACCTTGTGGATATGAAGAGCGAAAACATTAATATCCTCAACGGCATGACCGATGATCCCGAAAAAGAATGCGCCGACTACGAGAAAAAAATCGCGTCATACGGCGGAATAGATCTTTTCATGGGCGGCATCGGCGTAGACGGTCATATTGCGTTTAATGAACCGTTCACATCCCTCTCATCCCGCACCGGCGTGCGCGATCTCACAACCGATACGCGCATTGTCAACGGCCGCTTCTTCGGCAACAATCCCGAAAATGTCCCCGCGCAGGCTCTCAGCGTTGGTGTCGGCACCGTTACGGATTCAAAAGAAGTTCTCATCCTCATAAACGGACATAATAAAGCAAGGGCGCTTGCCGCCACGGTCGAAGGCGGCGTGAGCCATAAGTGGACCTGCAGCGCTCTGCAGCTTCATAAGGCGGCGATAATAGCATGCGATGAAGCCGCCTGCGGCGAGCTTACCGTGGATACCTACAAATATTTCCTCGATATCGAGAAGAAGGAGAGACTCTGATCTGAGCCCCGCTGAAAGTCTGTAAAGAACAAAAAATGTGCTGCAGGATGAAAAGTTTTGCGGCGCATTTTCATGGCAAAAAAAGCACAGAAGCTTAATTCCCTCTGTCCTAAAACAGAATATGAATAGATAACAGCGGAGACGCTACATAGAAGTCGTTGATATGATATCAGCGGCTTTTTTATACTGAAAACTGATTAAAACATTTAATGCCAATTAAATGTTTTAATAGCCGCCGCAGCGGCGTAGTTTTCGTATGAGACGCCTT
>CAVHIP010000157.1:0-2904 GCA_963636125.1 Oscillospiraceae bacterium
TTCATTAAAATCTTCAATTTTAATGAAATCTTTTGAAGCCTGTAAGAGCCGCGCTTAAAGCGCGGTTAGGCTTCAAAAGGCGTCCGCCGACGGCATAAGTTCGCGTATGCCAAATCGGAGATTTGGACGCTCACTTATCATACGAAAACTACGCCGCTGCGGCGGCTATTAAAACATTTAATTGTCATTAAATGTTTTAATCAGTTTTCAGTATAAAAATATACAGCAGTACCGCGCAATATGGCATGAACATCCATACTGCGCGGTACTGTCTTAAATCAATCAGAGAGTGTGATAATAGGGGCAGATATTTTGATAGCTTCCGTCCTTCATTCTGAAGCCGTTGGGAATTGTGCCGAGCTGAATGAATCCGAGTCTCTCATAGAGATGACGGGCGTGGACGTTGCTTTCCACAACCGCGTTGAACTGCATCACGCCAAAGCCGAGCCGTTTCGCCTGAACAAGACAGTCGCTCACAAGCTTTTCGCCGATATGCTTTCCTCGGCAGGAGGAATTGACGGCGTAGCTGGCGTTGCATATATGACCGCAGCGGCCGATATTGTTCGGGTGCAGGATATAAAGGCCTTCTACCTTTCCGCTCTCCTCGGCAACGCCGCAGTATGTCTGAGAGGCGAAGAACTCTTTCCCGCTCTTCTCGTCAAGAAGCTCCTCCTGTGGGAAGGCTATCCCGTCCTCCACAACTTCATTCCAGATGCGAATCATCGCGCTTATATCTTTTTCGGTATATTCTCTTACTGTCATTTTCATTGCTCCCCAAGATGTTTTATCCGCGCCTTTCCGACGCTGCGATTTCGCAGATATTGTAGCACATTACGAACACAAAATAAATGCAAAAAATTGTGGAATACATTTTCGATATATGGTATACTTCCGAAAAAGAATACAGACGGAGGATAAGATAATGCTGCATTTCGGAACCGGCGGATGGCGCGCGATAATAGGCGATGAGTTCACCAAGAGCAATATTCAGCTTGTCGCAAAGGCTGTCGCCGTAAAAATATTGGAGGAGCATCAGGAAAACATTCCCGTTGTCATAGGGTATGACCGGCGCTTTCTTTCCAAAGAGGCCATGGTTTGGGCAGGCGAAGTCATTGCCAGCAACGGCATCCGCGCCATGCTTGTCGAGCGCTCCTCACCGACGCCGCTCATAATGTACTACGTCATGGCGCACAATCTCAAATACGGGATGATGATAACAGCAAGCCACAACCCTTCGCTTTATAACGGCATAAAGATCGTGACCGAGGAAGGGCGCGACGCAAATGAGAAAGTGACCGGCGAGCTTGAAAAAATAATCGCGCGGCTTGAGGAAAACGATACCACTGCTCCGGTACGCGCCGCAAAGGAGCTGGAGGCAGAGGGACTCATCACCTTCTTCAACCCGCTCAACGAATATCTGGACAACGTTATTTCAAAGATAGATATGCAGGCAATACGCGATGCGAATCTGCGCATCGCGATAGATCCGCTCTACGGCGTGTCGCTGCGCTCACTCAACACGATTTTTTCGACCGCCCGCTGTGAGCTTGAAATGCTCCATGCAGAGCATGACACGCTTTTCGCCGGCAAGATGCCCGCGCCGGATGAGTCCACCGTCAAATCATTGCAAAACTACGTCACCGACTACGGGTTTGATCTCGGCATAGCGACAGACGGCGACGCCGACAGAATAGGGCTTATAGACGACAAGGGGCGCTATGTAGACGCGAACAGCATACTGTGCATTCTTTATTATTACTTCTTAGAGTACAAAAAAATGCGCACGCCCGTTGTCAAAAACCTCGCGACGACATATCTGCTCGACCGCATCGCGGACGCTTACGGCGAAACCTGCTACGAGGTGCCTGTCGGTTTTAAGCATATCTCGGCAAAAATGCGCGAAACAGGGGCGTATCTCGGCGGCGAAAGCTCAGGCGGCCTTACGGTGATGGGGCATATCAACGGCAAGGACGCTATATACGCGAGCGCGCTTTTGGTAGAAGTCATCGCAAAAACCGGAAAAAAGATGTCCGAGCTTACGGAGGAGATATACGATAAATTCGGACGGTACCACACGGAGGCGCGCAACATCGCCTTTCCCGCGGAGCGCCGCGCAGAGCTTATGCATCGCATTTATGAGGAGCATGAGCTGCCCGAGTTTGACGAGAAAATTGAGCGTATATCCTACCTTGACGGCTGCAAGGTGTATTTTAAAAACACCGGATGGGTGTTGATCCGCTTTTCCGGCACCGAGCCGCTGCTGAGAATATTCTGCGAGATGCCCGGCGCCGACGCGGCAGCTGCGTCGGCAATCTGCGAGAAAGTGCGTGAACAATTTGAAATTTAAGGCAAAACAACAGGCATGATTTTAATCGTGCCTGTTTTATTTTTTGACAGACAAATCGGGCAGTTTTTTGGTACCTGCCCGATTTGCTGCGTTATATAATACGATTTTCGCTTTACAGTATACCGCTCACATCGGCGCTGCTTGCGCCGATGGTGAAGGTGACGGTCGCGCCGTCGTGGGTGAGCTTATAGATGTTGCCGAGGCTGCCCTTCGCGAGAAGGTCGGCAAGGGCGAAGGTTGATGTTGCGCCATTGGTGACGAACACTATCTTCTCCACGCCCTGCGCTTTCAGCGTGTTGATGCCGCTGAGCGTACCGGTGAGAACGGCAAAGTCCGTGTCAACGGTAATGGTCAGCTCGCCGTCCTTCTGCTCGGCATTATAGCTGATGTTCTTGCCGTCCTTGTCCGTTACGCGGTAGAGCGGGGAGTACTGAGTTTCATCGGACTGCGCCACGACAGTGGTAAGCGCCGGAATTTCCTCGGTTTTTGTAAAGCCGTTACGCGATTTGCAGGTGTAGGTTATCTCGCCTTTTTCCGTGTCGGTCGGCTCGACGGTG
>CAVHIP010000158.1:0-2670 GCA_963636125.1 Oscillospiraceae bacterium
TGCGAGACGGATTGAAGCAGCTAAACACTTCCACGATTGAGGCAACTAAGGAAGTATGCAGCGCGTATAAAGATCCAAACGAGGCTTTGACCGGCGACAGAGCCGCATTTATTGATTCCGTTCAACGGATATGGGCCAGCGAGGCAAGCCGCCCGGACAGCACGACAAACTACATTGATTTTCTGATGCAAGGCGACATTGAGAAATTCAAAGCAGGATGCAACGCGAAAACCGGATTTTCTAACCTTGACAAAGAAGCGGGCGGCATTTTCCCCGGACTGTATATTTTGGCAGCGGGCAGCTCTCTCGGAAAGACAAGTTTTTGCGGACAGCTCGCAGACCAATTTGCCGCGGAGGGCCGAGATGTGATTTTCTTTTCGCTGGAGCAATCAAGGCTTGACCTTGTGGCAAAGAGTATATCCCGGCAATCCGCGCTGCTGGATTATAAGAACGCGGAGACCGAGACGGAAATAAAAAAAGGCGTTTACTCCGAGACGGTCAGGGCGGCAAAAGCGGCCTATAAAAGAAAAGTCGGGAACCGCGTCAGCGTCGTTGAGGGCAATTTTAATTGTGACATTGATTTTCTCTGCAATTACATTCGGAAGTACATCGAAAACACCGGAACGCGCCCCATTGTCATAATCGATTATATTCAGCTAATCCAACCCGCAAAGGGCAATACCCGGCAGACCTTGCGAGAAACGGTAGACTTGAATATCACGACATTGAAACGCTTGAGCCGAGATTTGAATATTACCATAATCGGAATAAGCTCCACGAACCGAGGCAATTACGCGCTTGCATTTGACTTTGAGGCACTGAAAGAGAGCGGCGGCCTCGAATACACCGCCGATGTGGTATGGGGAATTCAAATGCAGTGCATACATGACAAGGTATTTAGCGGAGCCGATACCAATGCCAAGCGCGAGGCAATGAAAGCCGCCAAAAAAGAGCAGCCCCGAAAAGTTGAGCTTGTATGCCGAAAGAACCGTTACGGAAAAAGTGACTTCACCGTTTATTTTGAATACGATGCGAGATACAGCCTATTTCGGCCGGGCATGCTTGATTCGAGATATAAGAGCGACAAGAATCTTGAGAACGGCTGAGAGGAATATATTGCAAAAAAAAGCAATAGCAATTTAACCAAAGATTTTTATGCCTCTGAAAGCCACAATTTCTAAGACTGTAAGTCAGAACTTAAATTTATTAAGTCAGAACTTAAAAAATAGCTATAGAACTATATAACCGAATGATATTTTTATAACGCGATTTTGTAATATTTAGACAAAATCGGAAAAAAAATCAATTAATGCGGGACAATCCTCACACTTGACGTAAACGCCCCTTTTTGCTAACATAGTAGGGATAATAAAAATAAAAACCGTCTTACAACTGCGAATTGTAAGACGGATGCGGCGAACGACAGAGAGAAACGACCAAATTTCTTCATGCCATAAGATAACTATGCCTCCAAGGGATAGTTACGCCTTGTTGCATTCTAACACAATGATTTTTCTATTGTCAATATAAGATTTGCGCCGCATGAACAGAAGAAAGGAGGGAGAAGATGAAAAGAATTCGCACAATCATTGCCGGAAACCTCGTAAAACAGGCCGTTTACACGGTGCCAACGCTGGCAGATCCCAAAAATCAGAGGGCAGAAAAGAGCCGGGCGACAAATGCCGCGCAATCACGGATGAATTACCGGAACTCGGCCGAGCATTTGGAATTTCTCGCGGCGGCGAACTTCACGGAGAATGATTATTTTTTAACACTTACTGTGAGAGATGAACCAACCCCCGCAAGCAAAAAGCAGATGCAGAAACCCTTGCGCCGATTTTTTAGGATACTTCGCAATGAATACCGGCGATCCGGGAAAGAACTAAGATACATTTACACGCTTGAGGGATACGACAGCGAAGAAACGCGCTTGCATACTCATATACTAATCAATCGGTTGAATACGCCGGAACGCGATGCAGAGCTTTATCAAAGCATGTGGGATTTAGGTTTTATAGAATGCCAGCCTTTGAAGCTGTTTCTAACAAGGAACGCGATCCCAAGCGATAATATGTTTTCAGCCATTGCAAACTACATGTGTGTAGATGCATTCACGCCAAACGGCGCGCAGCGTTATTCCCCGAGCAGAAATCTTTGCAAGCCAATCAACCATTATGAGGACATGCCCGACAGCGTGACATTGGCCGAGCCTCCGACCGGCGCAATTATCATTGACCGCGACAGCCGTGAAAGCTTGTACGGCAATTATAAGTATGTGAAATATCTCTTACCGGCAATCCCATTAACCGCCGGGAATGATACCCCCATACCAAGGAAACGCCGCCAGCCATCAGCGCAGCCGAGGGCATGAAATCATGCGAAAAAATTGAAAATTGACCTCGCATTTATTACTTGAGGGCAAAGCAATAACTTTAGGACAGTCACAGAGAAAATGCCCAAAATCGCTTTATTTAACGAACGAAAACCGATAGAATGAGCATGACAAGGACACACGGCGCACAGCGTCAGAGAGGCGCGGCGGCCGGATCTGCTGCGCGAGAACATCACGCACATACACACGGACGATACCGCAGAGAAATACAAGACAGATGCGCACATGCTCCACGCCGAGGCAACGGCGGGAACACAGGCATGGGGGGAGTACCCCCC
>CAVHIP010000159.1:0-2592 GCA_963636125.1 Oscillospiraceae bacterium
TCAAGATATTGAACATAATTATCCTTTGTAAGCTGATGTTCGCCCTTTGCCATGCACTCAAGCATCCGGGAATTGACATCGGCATCATAGTGTATGTAATCCTTATAGCGACTGTAATCCTGCGCGAGGTCAAACTCGTCAATAAAAGAGAAGAGGTGTATATTGTCGCATTCCAGCAGCAGCTCTATTGCCGCCTGCTGCGCGTCAAACTGAAATTCAAGCTCGCGCACATTATACATCTTTGCCCAGAAAAACATGCTGTACGGCGGCATGAAAAGATAAAAATCAATTTGCGGGTTCTCGTTGGCAAGGCTGATAATGTTCTGCGTAAGGTTGCCGGAAAGCATCTCGTATTGCTCTTCGCCGAAGACGGCGACTTCGTCGTGATACCAGTTCGGCTGATATTGCGCGCATATTGCATCCCATCCGTAGACGGTATCCGGATCGTCGTCCCAAAAGGCGTAATCATCCATCGTCGTTGTTTTTTGCCCGGAGAGCGTATAGCTTATTGTCCTGAGCACATCGCCGAAGATATTTTTGTTGAAGAGATATTTTACATCGTCAAATGGGTTTTCGTTGTAAAGATAATCGGGGTAATCGTCATCTTCATAGCTCATATAATCCTTATCCTTTACGAAGTTGCCCCAGTCAAGGTTCATAATTATCCGCTTAAGCTCGGGATTTGCTTTTACCGCGGCGCGGCTGTTCATGTCAATTTCTTTGGGGCTTGCGCCGGAAAACGCGGCTTTCACCGTCACTGCGCCGAAAAGAGCGTCGCATTCGGAGGTTTTGAAGTTTTCGGACATGGAGTTGCCGGTTATCAGCGTGTCATAGTTGAAATGCCTCACAATGCCGTCATTCTGATAGCGCTCGTAATTGATTTCATACTGCAGGAATGACAGCGGCTTGTGATAGTGGAAAAAAGGATCTACAACCGCAGTTGCCGTACCCATTATCAGCAGCGCGGAAAGGAACAATGTCAAGAAGGAGATACCCCACTTTTTGAAATTCACGGCATCTGCCTCCTCTCAGAAATTGAAATACAGAAATTCGCTGACTTTTCCGAAAGATATGATACACCAGAATATCAGCACGGAGGATACAGTCAGATTTACGGCGTTCGGCCGCATCTGCCGCATACGCTCATAGGCATTGCGGGTAAACTGCGCGATAAAGAGTATTCCGGCGAGGAAAATCAGCATCAGAGGCACCGGCTGAGAAAGATAATTCCCGATAAGCGGAATCAGAGAGAGCGCATGGCGCAGCTCGGAGAAGTCAAAACAGTATGCCAGGGGACTTATGCCCGAGGAAAAGTCAAATTCAAAAATCCGCCTGATAATCGCGAAGCCTTGGGAGACGCTGCCGGCGCGGAACATAACCAAATACAGGCTCACAAGGAAAAATGTGACTGCGCGGCCGATGAATTTCGGGAAGCGGTCAAAAAACTTTCTTCCGGCGCGGTAGACAATCTGCGTCACTCCGTGCAGCATGCCCCAGATTACATAGGTCCAGTTTGCCCCGTGCCAAAGACCGCTGAGCAGGAAAACAACGAAAATATTCAAATAGGTTCGCAGTTTTCCTTTTCGGCTTCCGCCGAGTGGGAAATACACGTACTTTGTGAAAAAACGGGAAAGCGTGATATGCCAATCCCGCCAGAATACGGCAATGTTTTCAGCTTTATACGGGGAATTGAAGTTTTGAGGAATGTCTATGTTGAACATTTTCCCCAGACCTATTGCCATATCGCTGTAGCCGCTGAAATCAAAATACAGCTGCAGAGAATATGCGAGCATAACTATAAAGCAGCCCAAGCTGTCAATAACCGGCACGGGATAGGCAAAGCCCGCGGCGACCGGATAACTCATGCTGTCCGCAATAAGAACTTTTTTGCCAAGCCCCATCGCAAAAATATATATTCCGCGCGCAAAGTTTTCCCAATCGAAGCGCTTTTTGCCGTCATCCAAAAGCTGAGGAACGAGCTCATCGTGCGTGACAATAGGGCCTGCGACAAGCTGCGGAAAAAAGGTTACGAAACAGGCGTATTCAAGAAAACCGTAATCCGGAACCTCACCGTTGAAAGCGTCCGCCACGAAGGAAACCTGCTGAAACGTGAAAAAGCTGATGCCGAGCGGGAGAAGAATATTTTTAAGCGTCCAATCGCTCCCAAAGAGCGAGTTGACGGTGGAGACAAAGAAATCATAATATTTGAAATAGAACAGTACGCCCAAATTTAGCGCGACAGCGGCTATCTTCGCAAATGTGCGCGCCGAGCCGGAAAGCCTCTTGGAGAGCATATAAAAACCATAATTTACGAGTATGCTTGAGATTATAAGCAGCAGATAAACAGGCGTGTTTGCCCCGTAGAACCACAGGGACATTCCCAGCAGATAGGCGAGGGCAAGCCGCTTTTTCCCGAAATGATTGAGGATAAAATATCCGGCGAGGCAAAGCGGAAGAAACAAAAATATAAATATGTATGAGTTAAATAACATTTGCCAATCGTCCTTTATCGGTACGGCGTTTGCGGAAGAATAAGGCAGAGCATAGCCTCCGACGCCTGTAAAATTCGACCGTTTAGTCTGCTTGGGCACA
>CAVHIP010000160.1:0-2587 GCA_963636125.1 Oscillospiraceae bacterium
CGTTGGCCACCCTTCCGCATGACTTTAAGGACATCGTGAGAGCGGTGTCCTTTTTAATCTCCCGCCATGTTGAGAAAATGGCCGGGGTAGGCTATATTGTAACTCAATATAGGCAAAGCATGATCAAATTAGGCGGGAACAGAGCGAGAGAGGTACTGATATGGATGCGGGCAATTTGTGGATGCTTCGGGAATTCATCGGGACAAATAAGGTTCTTTTCCAAATTCCGGTTTATCAGCGCAACTACGACTGGTCGGAAATGAATTGCAACCGCCTTTTGGATGATATTAAAAATATTATAGATACCGGTGAAAAGCATTTTCTCGGCTCAATTGTATTCATGTCTACTAAGGAGCATGGCTTTTCATTGCAAACCTACACCGTTATTGACGGACAGCAACGCCTGACCACCATGATGATATTGCTGAAAGCTCTCTCCGATGTGGCCGCGGAAAACGGTGAAGTCGATTGTGTTGACGAAATTCAGCATGACTATCTGCACAACAAACATTGCGCCGAGGAATACAAAGTAAAGCTGAAACCGATTAAATCGGATAACGATCAGTTTATCGCTTTGCTCAATGATAAAGAAGATGAATTGGATCCGGAGGGGCATATTGCGCTCAATTACGGTATTTGCCGTAAGCGTATTGAAAAATGGGTGCAGTCCGGCATTAGCGCCGGCACTATTCTGGAGGCTTTGGAGCGCCTGGAAATGGTCTATATAAGCCTGAAAAAGGGCGAAGATGATCCGCAGGTTATATTTGAGAGCATCAACTCCACCGGGCTTGAGCTTTCAAGTGCTGATCTGATACGCAACTTCCTGCTGATGAATGCTCCCGACCAGGAAAGACTATATGAGGAATATTGGCTGTACATTGAAAAAACACTGAAGAAAAACACCGATTATGCCAATCTTAATATGTTTTTCATGCAGTATTTAGCGTACAAAACAAACGCACCGATCAATGCCGATCGCATTTATACGCAATTCGTACAGCTATTCAAAAGTAATGGTTACACGCAGGAAACCTGCCTTAAGGAGCTTAAATACTATGCCGATATATTTAGGGCTTTCGTATATGACGACTCTAAGTACCCTGACCATATCCGAAAAACTCTTAAGAGCCTGCGCCAATTAAAACAGACTACGTGCTATCCGTTCCTGCTGCATGTTTTCGACGATTATGAGCAGGGCGTTATAGACGCGGGCACGCTTGACAAAGTCCTAAAATTCACTCTTTCCTATTTGCTTCGGCGTGCTGTTTGCGGCATACCGTCAAACACTTTGCGCGGAATGTTTATTTATCTGTACAGCCGCGTATTCAAAGTTGCCTCAAACAAGAGAAAGTATTATGAGTCGATAAATAAATTTTTCCACACTGTTGCTACCAGGGATGCGGTTCCGTCCGATGATGAGTTTTGGCGGTCTCTAAATCAGGCCAACATGTACAGCAATAGTGCCTTGTGCAAATTTTTGCTTGCGGATATTGAAAACGGCGACAGGAAGGAAACCCTTATTGTTGATACCCTGACCATAGAACATATTATGCCGCAGACGTTAAGCGTTGAGTGGCGTTATATATCCGAGAAGGATCATGAGGATTATCTGCATGTTCTCGGGAATCTTTCCGTAACCGGGTATAATTCGGAACTTTCCAATAAGAGCTTCGCTGAAAAAAGAAAAGTCATCAAAGATAACTCTAAGGCAGTTATACTTAATAAAGATGTTTGGGATAAAGAAACCTGGACAATTGAGGATATTAAGAAACGCGGCGAACGCCTTGCGGCAATCGTAATGAAACGTTATCCGATTGAAAAAATTGTTGATAACAGCATAGAATTCGAATACCTTACGAAAATTACGCTTGATGATTATGATGCGGTTACCGGCAAAAAGCTGGTTAACTTCTGCTTTGAGGGGGAAACCTTCCACCAAAACAGGTATGTTTTTATGTTGTTGGATGTTATCAAGCTGCTCGACCAAAAGATGCCCGGAAAGCTGGAAAAACTTGCGTCGCACGACTACTCCTTCAGCACGGCAAAAAATAAGCATCCGCTTTTGTCTACAATGTCTGATGGTATGTATTGGCCATGGGATTTGAAGGATGGCATTTATTTAGAATCAAATCTTTCTGCGAGAAAGATTATGCATCTTATCGATAATCTTCTGAAAGAGTACGGCGTTGACCAATCGGCATTTTCCATTTCCGTTGTTTCAGAAGGCTACGATGGGGAAGATGCGGATGAGTAGAGATAAAAAGCAGATTTAATTGAAGAAGGCATTCTCGTGATTACCAAAAGGACCGCACACGCGGCCCTTTTTCGCAACAAAAAAACAGCCGCCGGAATTCAGCGACTGCTTCTTTTAATGGAGGCACCACCCAGAATCGAACTGGGGAATAAAGGTTTTGCAGACCTCTGCCTTACCGCTTGGCTATGGTGCCGATAATGGAGCGGGAGACGGGGCTCGAACCCGCCACCTCTGCCTTGGCAAGGCAGCGCTCTACCGAATGAGCTACTCCCGCATACATGGTGCCTCAGAGTGGAGTCGAACCACCGACACAGGGATTTTCAGTCCCTTGCT
>CAVHIP010000161.1:0-2115 GCA_963636125.1 Oscillospiraceae bacterium
AGCGTTGCAATCCCGTAAAGGTTGCAACGCTTTCTTAGTCATATTCAACTATGTATGGATAATTTATTTGACGCTTACAAAAATCGAGTATTCATAGGTCAAATCCCTTATGAATACTCGATATGGTGCGGGTAACAGGGGTCGAACCTGCATGCCTCTCGGCACGAGAACCTAAATCTCGCATGTCTGCCAATTCCATCATACCCGCAGATTAAAATACTGCATAATGCAGAAGCAAAATGCAGCAATTAAAACTTATGGAGCGGCTTACGAGGCTCGAACTCGCTACCTCCACCTTGGCAAGGTGGCGCTCTACCGGATGAGCTAAAGCCGCATCAATAACGGTGTTTATTATAGCATCTATTATGTTTTTGTCAAGAATTATTTTACTCACGGTAAAATCCGCCGGGCATTTTCCGGCTGACGCGCCATATCTCGACATTTTAATGCGGCAGTGTTATAATACCGGCGTATTAAGGAAATATTACAAGAGGTTGGAAAATGGATAACTTTGATATCGAAAAAATATATAACGTAATGCTCTCTGCGGAGCGGGCCGGCGCGGAGATTATCCTGCACAAGGGGAGAATTCACGTACACGACAAGACAAGTCACAGAGACGTTGTGACCGAATACGACAAGAAGGTGCAGGCGCTCGTGGTAAACCGGCTCAAAGAGACCGTCGGGGACGCGCGATTTTTCTGCGAAGAGAACAGCATGCAGGATGATCTTCACGCGGAGCATGTTTTTGTCGTCGACCCGATTGACGGGACGATGAATTTCGTAAAGAATTTCAACCACAGCTGCATTTCAATCGGCTATCTGCATAACGGAGTGCCGACTGCCGCCGCAGTGTATGATCCTTATATGGACGAGATGTTTTCCGCAATCAAGGGGAAAGGCGCGTGGCTCAACGGCGCGCCCATACACGCCGCCAAAACGCCGCTCGGCGAAAACGTTTTCTGCATGGGCTCATCTCCCTATGTTCCGGAAAACACCGACGAAACATTTCGCCTGGCAAGAATCGCCTACGACGCGAGCCTTGACCTTCGCCGCTGCGCCTCGGCAGAGCTTGATCTGGCATATGTCGCCGCGGGAAGAGCCGGGCTTTACTTTGAGTTGAGTCTCAGCTTCTGGGATTATGCCGCGGGGATGCTGTTGGTGGAAGAAGCCGGCGGAAAATGCACGGCGCTGGATTCTTCCCCGCTGCCGCTTGACGGGAGAAAATCATCAATTCTCGCCGGTGGGATACAATGCCATAATGATTTTGCAAAGCTTATATGACGAATATGGAAATTAAAGGATTAAATCGAAACGCGCCCATTGTATGCAAAGAGTGCGTCACTTCTACAAATACCATAATCAAAGGGTTGGTGCAGTCCGGTCTGCCGGAAGGCTTTGTGCTTGCCGCCGAAAAGCAGACATCCGGCCGCGGGCGCTTGGGTAGGAGCTTTGAGTCCCCCATTGGAGGGCTATATCTGTCCATGCTGCTCTATCCGAAGTGTCTGCCGGAGGAAACAGCCACGATCACGCCCTGCGCGGCGGTGGCGGTCAGCCAAGCAATCGAAAAGATATGCGGCGTTGCGCCCAAAATAAAGTGGCCGAACGATCTCAAAATAAACGGCAAAAAGCTCTGCGGCATTCTGACGGAAAGCTCTTCATACTGCGGAAGACGCTATGTGGTTATAGGAATCGGCATCAACGTGAACACAAAGGTAGAAGAGCTTGCGCCCGAAATGCAGGAAACGGCCGCTTCGATTTTTGATACGACCGGAAAGATCACCGATATAGCCGCGCTGACCGCCGAAATAGTGCGCCGGCTGGATGAGATGTACGAAAGCTGGAAAGCTGACAAGAGCTATTGCATTGACGAGTACAGAAAAAAATGCGACAGCATCGGCCGCGGGATTTATATCATCCGTGGGGACGAGCGGACCAAAGTTTACTCCATCGATGTGGACGACAGTTTTGCGCTCATCGTCGAGGAAAACGGCGAAAGAAAGCGCATAGACTTTGGCGAGATAAGTATAAGATGATTTTCACGCGTTACCGAAAAAAACGGGTTCTATAATAAATGTTGGGGTAAGGATTAGGAGATAATCCGAAACACCCAAC
>CAVHIP010000162.1:0-5136 GCA_963636125.1 Oscillospiraceae bacterium
GTTGATTACTCGGCCGTCTCCGCTTCCCTGAATCAGGGCGATTATGATATTGCTACCGTGCCGTCAAATGTCGCCGCTATCCTCTATAACAACCCCGACATGAAAGAGCAGATAAAGGTGATAAGCATCGGAAATCTCGGACTGCTTTATGTTCTGACCACCGACGAGAGCGTCAATACCATGGATGACCTCAAAGGCCGCACGGTCTATTCCATCGGTGAGGGCGGCCCTCCGGAGTACACCTTCGAGTATCTGCTTGAACAGTATGACCTGTCGGATGATGTGAATTTTTCGTTCCGCGCTACCCCGTTTGAGGTGCTCAATCTCCTGCAGGAGGAGGAAAACTCTATCGCCCTGCTGCCACAGCCCTTTGTTGAGGTCGCAAAAATGCTCGTGCCGGGTCTGCGCGTCGCAATTGATGTGACCGATGCATGGAACAGCGTTAACTCCGACAGCGGCGTGCAGTCGGTCACCACTGTGACGGTCGTCCGAACTGAATTTCTGGAGGAGCACGAGCAGGCGGTGAAGGAATATCTTGAGCTTGCAAAGCAGTCGACCGATTACTGTCTGAATAATCTTGACGAAGCCGCGCAGTGGACGGAGGATTATGAGACCTTTCTGAACCCGGATATTGCCAAAACCGCTATCCCGGAGTGCAGCATCGTCACCTTGACCGGACAGGAGATGAAGGATATTCTCTCCGGTTTTCTGCAGAT
Organism: Oscillospiraceae bacterium; assembly: GCA_963636125.1. Taxonomy (GTDB): domain Bacteria; phylum Bacillota; class Clostridia; order Oscillospirales; family Oscillospiraceae; genus Limivicinus. Next base: position 717 of record CAVHIP010000162.1, read on the forward strand.
CATTTATGATTCCAACCCTGACGCAGTCGGCGGCAAAATGCCCGACGACGGGTTTTATTACATGAACTAAACTACGATACGGCGAGAACGAAGAAAACACTCCGTTCTCGTTCGTGCGTAAAAAGGAGCTATTATGAACAAATTAGGTATCGACTTAGGCACCTCGACCGTCAAGCTGGTGCTGACCGGCAACGGCGCGGATACAGTCTGGTGCGCCCTGCACCACGGTCGTGTGGTGCAGACCCTGCTCGACGGACTCAAAAGCATGCAGCTGCCCGAGAAGATCGCCGTGTGCGTGACCGGCAGCAACCGCCGCACAGTATTGACGCTCTGCCCGCAGCTGCAGCAGATAGAGGACATTCCGGCTATCGTTTCGGGTACCGGGATGCTTGCTCCCGAAGCGGGCTGTGTAATAGAGATCGGCAGTCAGAGCGCACGCTTTATCACCGATCTGCACGGCAAAACGCCGCGTTTTTCGGTAAATGAGCACTGCGCGGGCGGTACCGGCTCGTTCTTTGAAGACCAGATGTCCCGCCTCGGTCTGAAGATTGAGGACTATTCAAGGCTAGTTGCGCAGGCTCGGGAGATCCCCAGCCTGTCGGGGCGCTGCGCGGTCTTCGCAAAGACGGATATCATCCACCGCCAGCAGGAGGGCGTGCCGAAGCAGGATATTTTGCTCGGCCTGTGCTATGCAATGATACGCAACTACAAGGCGACCATTGTAAAAAATCTGCCGCTTGAAAAGCCGGTGGCCTTCTGCGGCGGCGTTACGCTCAATAGTGGCGTCGTTCGTGCTGTAAAGGATATCTTCCATCTGCAGGACAGCGAGCTTATTGTGCCCGAAAATGCCCGTTTTGCGGCGGCTTATGGTGCGTCTCATGCGGCAGAGCAGACAGCGGAGACCGAAGAACTGATGTCTGCACTTTCGCATGGTGAGGGGCGGCGCGAACAGGAGATGAATCTGCCCCCGCTCGTTTTGGCGGAAGGCACGGATCTTTCCGAGCCGCATTGCACGGAAGTCATGCCCGAGCAGGGAGCTTTTATCGGCATCGATATCGGCTCTACCAGCACCGACCTTGTGCTCGTGAGCCGTGATGATACACTCATTGATTTTCAATATCTGCGCACCGCCGGTGATCCCGAGGGAGTTGTCCGCCGGGGACTGAAGCAGATACAGGACAAATACGGCAATTTCCCCGTTCTCGGCGTTGGCGTAACAGGCTCCGGCCGCGAGCGCATGGGCAGAATGATGGGGGCAGATGCCATCCGTGACGAGATAACCGCGCAAGCCCGTGCCGCAAGCCATTGGGTGCCGGAATCGGACACCGTGTTCGAGATAGGCGGTCAGGACAGCAAATATATATCGCTCAAAGACGGGCAGGTGGCCGACTTTCAGATGAACAAGGTCTGCGCCGCCGGTACAGGCTCGTTTGTCGAGGAGCAGGCTGCACGCATGGGTATTCCCATTGCCGATTTCGGCCCTCTTGCGCTCAAAGGTACCCGCCCCTGCGATTTAGGCGAGCGCTGCACGGTGTTTATTGAAACCTCTATCGCGCAGGCGGAAGCTCAGGGTGCATCTCAGGCGGATATAGCCGCAGGCCTGTGCCATTCCATAGTTAAAAACTATCTGCATAAGGTCGTGGGCGGCAAACCGGTGGGACAGCACATAGTCCTCCAGGGCGGCGTTGACTACAATCCCGGCATAGTGGCCGCGTTCCAAAGCGCATACGGCGACAGGGTGCGTGTATCGCCCGTGTTCTCCATCTCGGGTGCGTTCGGTGCGGCACTGCTCGCGAAAGAAGCCGTGGGTACGGCTCAAAGCAGCTTTCTCGGCTTTGACTTCCCGAAAGAGGAAAAGAAAATTACCGCCACCAATGAGGAGATACGCCGCAACAAGGCTTTTTACCGGAAGGCAGGTCAGCTGGCGGTGGAGGACTATGACGGCACGATAGACCCGCTTAAAAAGACGATTGGCGTACCGCTTACGCTTATAATGTTCAAATTCTTCCCCATGGTGAACGCCTTTTTCAAAAACCTCGGCTTCAACGTCGTTTTGTCTCACGCAACCAACGAAGAGACCATCAAACTTTCTCAGCAGTACGCTCAGGGCGAGACCTGCTATCCCGTGAAGCTCATCTACGGCCACATGATGCAGCTTGCCGAGCAGGGCGTGGACTATATTTTTCTGCCGTCTATTCATACCATTCGGCATCCGCACTCGCACGCCGTGCACAACTACGCCTGCCCATATATGCAGATGGCCGCCAAGGCGGTGTTTGACACGCTGGGACTGGAAAAACGAGGCATTAAGCTGCTCAGTCCCATTCTTGACCTCGACCTTGGCGCTCAGATGATGGGTCTTGCCATGCTGGATGTCGGAAAATCGCTGGGTTTTTCAAAGCCCCGCTGTCTGCCGGGCCTGCTCAAGGGAGCAATGGCGGTCAAGAAATACACCGAAGGTGTGGAGGGACTCGGACGCGAGATGCTGGCATCCCTGAAGCCGGAGGACAAGGTGTTGGTGCTCATCACCCGCAACTACGGAATTTCGGATCCCGTGCTCAACATGGGAATTCCCGAGATTCTGCTTTCACGCGGCTACAAGGTCATGACGCTGGGGCATTTGCCCGGGATGGATCTGGATATCTCGGCAGATTATCCGCACATGTACTGGCCGTTCGGTGACCATGTGCTGTCCGGCATAAAGCTGATAGCAAATCATCCTAATCTGTACGCCGTGTATCTTACCAATCACGGTTGCGGTCCGGATACGCTGCTTTCGCATCTCGTGCGCGAGGAAATGGGCGATAAGCCTTATTTGCAGATCGAGGTTGACGAGCATTACTCCCGTGTCGGCGTTATCACCCGAGTGGAGGCGTTTTTGAACAGCCTGTCACATCGACCGCCCGCGGAGCTGCCGGATAATTTCAATATTCTCAATGTGGCTATGCGCCCGACGAATATTCAGGAAAAGCCTGATAAAAACCGCAAATTGCTGATACCGAATCTCGGCGAATACACGCCGTATCTCGCGGAATATTTCGGCCGTCAGGGCATAAATGCCGAGGCCATGCCGCCGTTTGACAGGGAAACGCTTTCTCTCGGCCGTGCGGAAATGAACTCAAAGGAGTATCTGCCGCTTCCCATGCTCGTGGGTGCCTGCCTTCAGGCTATTGAAAAAAACGGCGGCGACGATGACCTGCAATTTCTCATTCCCTACGGCTACGGCGCCGACGCTGACGGCCAATACGCGAGGGCGGTGCGCTCCATTCTTGACAGACGGGGTTATACCAAATGTCTGATTGTTGCGCCAATCATGGAGGAGCTTTCCGAGAAGGCCGAAGATCCGGAGCTTCTCATGCGCGCCGTGCTTACAGGTGACTTGGTATATGCACTGCCGGCCGTCAGCCGCAATCAGCTCAGACCGGAGCGCATTCCCGACAAGGACGGGCTGATTAATCTGGCAAAGCTCATTCCGGCAGATGACAGGGCTTTGGCCGCTGTGGGCACACCGATGTGCCTGACAAGCCTTGACGAGGGCATTTTGTCCGTACTCGAGAGCGAGGGCAAGACCGTTCGCCGTATGCCGCTGAGCGAAATGCTGTGGTTCCTGTGGCGTGATAACGGCAAAAGTGCCGACCGGTCGCTGCTGGACGCCGTCTCGGCACAAACGCGTCAAGTCGGCTTGTTCTCCTGTGATCCCGACGGACTTTTCACCACGGCTCAGGCGCATCTTGACGGCTTTGCAGGTGCAAACGGGCGGTATCGTTACGCAAAGGCCGTTCAGATGGGCGAGCATGCCGCAGCGGTGCTGACACTTTCGCCGCGCTACGAAAATACGGAAATGGTGCTCAGCCTGCGCGGTATTGCACAAAGCTGTACGGCGCCGCTGTTTGAGCTGTCGCTTGACGGCGACTGGGATGAGGCAGGCCGGTCGCGGCTGCGTTCTTTCTTGTATTATTGTTGATTAGGAGAATAATAAAATGCAGAATTTCATCAAAAATATTGATCATGAAACCGTTCTCAAGCTCACAGACCTTGTTTCGATTCAGCCCGGACAGGTGGTAAGCAAGACCCTTACGCAGAACAAGGCAGTCAGTGTGACGCTGTTTGCCTTCGATAAGGGCGAGGAGATCAGCACCCATGAATCCGTCGGCGACGCCATGGTCACGGTTCTGGAAGGTGTCGGCCGCTTCACGGTAGGCGGAGTGCCCCACATTGTAAAGGCCGGTGAGACCCTCGTCATGCCCGCCAATATCCCGCACGCCGTTTACGGCGAGGAGCCGTTCAAATGGCTGCTGACCGTCGTTTTTCCCAACGGCTTTGAAATTTGATTGAACGCAAAATACGACAAGTTCACCGTCGAGTATAGACGAGACCGCAAAGAGCGCTTCTCTCGGCCGGTAAAACAATATGCCGAGCG
>CAVHIP010000163.1:0-4597 GCA_963636125.1 Oscillospiraceae bacterium
AGCGCGTTTGTTTTGCTGACAAGAGCGGAGAGGTCGATGATATTTTCCGGCTCTGCGGAGACGGTATCATCGGTTTTTTCCTCAAAATCACGGTACTGCTCAAGGCCGGTACCGGCGGGGATAAGCTTACCGATAATGACATTTTCCTTAAGGCCGATGAGATGATCCTTCTTGCCCTTGATAGCCGCGTCGGTAAGAACCTTCGTAGTCTCCTGGAAGGAAGCGGCGGACATCCAGCTGTCGGTAGCAAGGGAGGCCTTTGTAATACCCATGAGAAGCTGAGTATAGGTTGCGCGGACAAGACCCTGTTCGCCGTTTGCCTCGCGATCGTCAAGAGCCTTATTGGCTGCCTTAAGCACGGAAATATCTATTGTCGAGCCGGAGAGCAAATCGGTGCTGCCGGCATCCTCCACGCGCACCTTGCGCATCATCTGGCGAACGATAACCTCGATATGCTTATCGTTGATATCAACGCCCTGCTGACGATAAACCTTCTGAACTTCGCTGGTTATATAGCTACGCACACCCTGACGGCCGAATTCATCGTCGTTTATGCCGCGTATACGGAGCACATCATGCGGGTTGAGTGCGCCGGATGTGAGTTCCTGGCCGCGGTCAACATGATCGCCGGTGTGGACAAGAATACCCGCAGAGTGAGGAACGGTGGTAACGAACGTCTCCCCTTCCGCCTCGTTGGTGACGGTGATGGAGTACATAACGCCCTTTTTCGCCTCGTCAATTGTGACAGTGCCGGATATTTCGGAGAGAACAGCCATCTTCTTAGGCTTGCGCGCCTCGAAAAGTTCTTCAACACGGGGAAGACCCTGGGTTATATCGTCGCCCGCGACACCGCCGGTGTGGAAGGTACGCATTGTAAGCTGAGTACCGGGTTCGCCGATAGACTGCGCCGCAATAACGCCGACCGCTTCGCCTGCATTAACGGGCTTGCCTATTGCAAGATTCATGCCGTAGCAGCGGGCGCAAACGCCAATCTTTGCCTCGCAGGCAAGAACGGAGCGGATAAATACGCGATGAATTCCGCGCTCCTCAAGAAGCTTTGCGTCCTTGCTTGTAAGCATATGATCTTTATCGAACAGCACCTCGCCGGTTTCGGGATCGGTAATAGGCGCGACGGGGAAACGACCGTGAATGGCGGTGCCGAAAGATTCGACAACCTGGCCTCTGTCCAAAACCTCGGATGCCCATACGCCGTCGGATGTGCCGCAATCTTTCTCGCGGATAATGACATCCTGGCAGACATCGACCATACGGCGTGTAAGATAACCGGAGTCAGCGGTACGAAGAGCGGTATCCGCCATACCCTTACGAGCGCCTCTCGTAGAAATGAAGTATTCCAAAACGGAAAGGCCTTCGCGGAAGTTGGACTTGATAGGAATTTCAATCGTCTTACCGGAGGTGTTGGCCATCAAGCCGCGCATACCGGCAAGCTGACGAATCTGGTTCATGCTGCCTCGAGCGCCGGAGTTTGCCATCATATAGATGGGGTTATACTCATCAAGGCAATTCGAAAGGGCATCGGTAACTTCCTTCGTCGTCTTTTCCCACTCGGAAACGACAAGACGGTAACGCTCGTCATCGGTGATGAAGCCGCGCTTATACTGACGTTCAATCTTAACGACTTCCTGCTCGGTCGCGGCAATCATTTCTTTCTTATCGGAAGGAACGGTCATATCGGCGACGGAAATGGTGATTGCGGCGCGGGTGGAGTACTTGTAGCCGAGAGCCTTAACGCTGTCGAGAACCTCAGCGGAAATTGCGAAGTCGTATTTTCTTATGCATCTGTCAATAATCTGGCCAAGCTGTTTTTTGCCGACCTGGAAGCTTATCTCGTCATCGAACATATGCTCGGGATCGGTACGGTCAACATAGCCGAGATCCTGCGGAATAGGCTCATTGAAAATTATGCGGCCGACTGTGCTGGTAATTACTTTGCTGACCTTTTCGCCGTTCACAGTCTTCGTGACGCGAAGGCGGATGGGCGCGTGAAGCCCGACAGAGCCTTCGTTATACGCCATAATGGCCTCGTCGGCATCGCGGAACATAAGCTTCGGCAGATACTGAATTTCTTTCAGTCCGTTTTCTTTAAGCTGTTTATTCTGCTCGTATATAACATCGCCGTCGGCCATTGTATTTGCCTGAACAACCTCGCTGTCACCTGCGTCGGTAACCCACAGTTCCTCTGCGCCCTTTTCGGCCTTTCCTATGCGAACCATAGTGAGATAATAAGAGCCGAGTATCATATCCTGAGTAGGAACGGTGACGGGGTTGCCGTCCTGCGGACGGAGAAGGTTATTCGCGGAGAGCATCAGCAATCTTGCTTCTGCCTGCGCCTCTGCGGAGAGAGGTACATGGATAGCCATCTGGTCGCCGTCAAAGTCGGCGTTGAAGGCGGTACAGTTGAGCGGGTGGAGCTTGAGAGCGCGGCCCTCAACCAGAACAGGCTCAAACGCCTGAATACCGAGACGGTGCAGAGTAGGCGCACGGTTGAGCATAACGGGATGCTCTTTTATGACATCTTCAAGCGCGTCCCAAACCTCGGTGCGCTGCTTGTCAACCATCTTCTTCGCGGACTTGATGTTGTTGGCAACGCCGTCCTCAACCAGCTTCTTCATAACAAAGGGGCGGAAGAGCTCAATGGCCATTTCCTTTGGAACACCGCACTGGTAAATCTTAAGATCCGGGCCGACAACGATAACGGAACGGCCGGAATAGTCAACGCGCTTGCCGAGAAGGTTCTGACGGAAACGACCCTGTTTGCCTTTGAGCATGTCGCTCAGAGATTTGAGAGCGCGGGAGTTGGCGCCGGTGACGGCTCTGCCGCGGCGGCCGTTATCAATAAGCGCGTCAACGGCTTCCTGAAGCATACGCTTTTCGTTCCTGACTATAATATCGGGCGCGTTAAGCTGCTGGAGCTTCTTTAGACGGTTATTCCTGTTGATAACCCTGCGGTAGAGGTCGTTCAGATCGGATGTGGCGAAGCGGCCGCCGTCAAGCTGAACCATCGGGCGAATCTCGGGCGGAATGACAGGAAGAACGTCAATAACCATCCATTCTGGGCGATAACCGCTCTGGCGGAATGCCTCAACGCATTCAAGTCTCTTAACGAGCTTTGCCTTCTTTTGCCCGGAGGCGTTCTTGAGCTCTTCGCGAAGCTCGGCGGCAAGCTTTTCGCAGTCAATCTGAGAGAGCAGCTCTTTAATGGCTTCGGCGCCTATGCCGGCCTTGAAATCGTCCTCATACTTTTCGCGCATATCGCGGTACTCACGCTCGGTGAGTATCTGGCAGCGCTGCAGCGGAGTGTATCCGGGATCGATTACGATATAGTTTGCGAAATAGAGAACTTTTTCCAGCATTCTGGGAGTAAGGTCTAGCATAAGTCCCATGCGGCTGGGTATTCCCTTAAAGTACCAGATGTGAGAAACGGGAGCGGCAAGCTCGATATGCCCCATGCGCTCGCGGCGTACCTTGCTCTTGGTAACTTCAACGCCGCAACGGTCGCATATCTTGCCCTTGTAACGGATCTTTTTATATTTTCCGCAATGACATTCCCAGTCCTTGGTGGGTCCGAAAATACGCTCGCAGAAAAGGCCGTCGCGTTCCGGCTTAAGAGTACGGTAGTTAATTGTCTCGGGTTTTTTTACCTCACCGTGAGACCAGCTGAGGATCATCTCGGGAGAGGCGAGGCCTATCTGAATCGAGTCAAACGGTGTATAGCTCATCACATATCCTCCTCAGAATCAAAATTCATATCGGGCAAGGTAAAATCTGCGCTGTCAGTATCCTCGCCGAAAGCATCATCATTAACCGGAGCAAAGTCATCGGTTTCTTCCTCGGCATCTTCGATGCTGTATCCGCCGGCTTCAATCTCGCTTTCATCGGACGCATAAATTTCATCCTTCATATCGGGTATGAAATCATCATCGTCATCGTCTTTAAGCTCAATCTCGTTGCCTTCCTTATCCAGGACGCGAACGTCAAGACACAAAGACTGCAGTTCTTTAATGAGAACCTTGAATGACTCGGGTACGCCCGGCTGTGGGATATTGTTGCCTTTTACTATTGCCTCATAAGTCTTTACACGGCCGGTGACATCGTCGGACTTAACGGTAAGAATTTCCTGCAGCGTATAGGCGGCGCCGTAAGCTTCCAATGCCCAAACTTCCATTTCGCCGAAACGCTGTCCGCCGAACTGCGCTTTGCCGCCCAAAGGCTGCTGCGTGACAAGGCTGTAAGGTCCGGTTGAACGGGCGTGAATCTTATCGTCGACAAGATGGTGGAGCTTGAGGAAGTATACCCAGCCGACGGTGACGTCGTTATCGAACTTTTCGCCCGTACGTCCGTCGTACATCACGCTCTTGCCGTCTTCGCGCAGGCCGGCCTGACGAAGGGTTTCGCGGATAGTGGTTTCATTCGCGCCGTTGAATATGGGAGTCGCAACCTTCCAGCCGAGAGCCGCGGCCGCATATCCGAGGTGAACCTCAAGGATCTGACCTATGTTCATACGGGAAGGAACGCCCAGAGGATTCAGAACGATATCAAGAGGAGTGCCGTCGGGCAGATAAGGCATATCCTCACG
>CAVHIP010000164.1:0-3506 GCA_963636125.1 Oscillospiraceae bacterium
TACACCGACACACCCTTTAGGGTCGGGTGTTCCGAATTGCTTTCGGCAATGACATATATTCCACTCACTCAATCAATTATTTTACGGCCGTGGATATGCTCCCCTATACAGAGGGGTTGCCAGATGCTTCACCGCTCTGAGATGAGAGTACAACACATATTACCAGCCACGCAAAAGCCAGTACCCATAAGCAAATGTAAACAGTACGCTGAGTTATTCACCTTATTCACCGGTCATTAAATTAAGGCAACACCACACAATACGTCTGCGGCATCCGACGGATAATTTGCGCCCTGATTTAGGAACTTTTTCTTGAAATACACAAAGTATATCTGCAAAAAAGTTCCGTCATCAGAACCCAAATTCTCTCGCCGCCTGCTCTTGCCGCATTATGCGGTATTGCCCTAATATCATAATTGCTGTAATTCCAAAGATTATATCAATTTATTCATACCAACGCGCAGTTCCAGACGTTGATGTCCGTATCCGCAAAGACCGATTTCAACCGAGTTTGAAGCTGCTCCTTTGTGACGTTTTTCTTCAAAACCACCTGTAAAAAACCGCCGCCGCCCGCGCCGCAGACCATTTTGCCGTCCAGCAAATCCTCAGACGTATCGAAGATCTGATCAATCAGGGTATTGGTAGAGCCTGCGTCTATTTTCTTTGAAAGCTCCCAGTGCCGGTTGAGCAATTCCGCAAAGTCATCCACATGACCGCGCTCCAGCTCAAATCGCATCAGGGCGGCAACGCGCTGAATTTCGTTGAGCGCATTCACCGTATCCGGTTCGTTGCCGATATAACGTCCAACAACATCGCGCAGAAGATTTCTCGCCAGTCGCCTCTGCCCGGTATAGATAAGACAGAAGCGTTTGTTCAGTTCCTCTAAAGTTTCGTCGCTGAGTTTCAGGTGCCGAACGGTCAGCTTCTGGTTCAGGCCGGGTTTGGAGGTGATATATTTGACGCCATCGGTCACTCCGCCCGCCTGATCCTGCCAGCCGCCGCCTGTGGACATGATCTGTTCCATACAGAGTACCGTGGAATACAGATCATCCTCGGTGCGCAAAATCGCGAGAAAATCGAAAATCGCCTTGACGCACGCCGCCGCGAGAATAGAGGACGTCCCAAGGCCGCTTCCTTTGGGTACGCCGGTAACCTCCGTATCCATCCAGATACCGCCGCCGAGTCTTGCCAATATCTCCTGCAGATTTCCGCCTTTCGCCGGAATCACGCCGCAAGAGAGCAGCGCAGCTTTTTGGAGCACGTATGGGTCATAGGGATCGCCTACGGATTGAAGCGGTTCTATCCTGTCAAACTCGCCGTACATGTCCATGTCGCGGCTCTCGAAAACAATTTTCTTTTCCTCCAGTCGTCTTAGGCTCACTTTGACAGGTCTTTCTCCGTTCAGCAAAATTGCCGCGTTAAGAACCGTGCCTCCGTTTTCGTTGCAATACGGCGGAGTATCGCTCCATCCACCGCCCCAATTGACGCGAAGAGGAAGACTGACCTCGACAAAATCCTTGACAATCCTGCACTCCGTGTTCCAATGAATTCCCGCCAAGGTTTCTTTTAGAATAGCGTCGGACAGCGTTGAAAACGCTTTTGCAAGCTGCATGTCTCCGTCTCTCCCGCCGAGCGCGGATCCCACGTAGTAGCGGAGCCGCATCCGCTCGCCGTACTGCGCCTCGTCAATTCTTTTCTCCAGCCACTCGGCTTGAATTTTGGTCATTGGAGCGGTCAGCTTCGCTTTGGAGGCAGGGATACGGTCATCTATCATCTGCCGTATATCATTCATCTGAATAAGCTCGGTCATGCGCTTATTCCACGCGAGAATCGCTTCCGGATCTGCATCGCGGAAGCCCGCCGCCAGTGATTTGCCTTGCACAACGTCCGACCATCGTTCTTCCGTCACCGCACAGTACAATCTCAGCGCCGCCGCCACTGCTTCGCGGATGGTGCCGCATTCCGGATAGATAGGCGCCTCCCAAAGGCTGCTGCCGAGCTTTTCCGGTATCGTATGGCCGAACAGCTTGTTTTCCTTCGGATTGTCTTGTACGCCGAATATACGAGCCACGAATTTTCCGTTTATCTGCTTCAGTCCGTGTAATACCACGCCGGATGGAATAGACTCATCGTGAATATCGATATAGGAGAGCACAGTTCCGGAGCCGACAGTCGCCCCACCATGAACATAGCTCACCTCGCAGTAGACATTTTCTCCTATCGTCGCGCCTGCGGAAATCACCGAATTATATCCGGCGCAATCGTTCAGACTGCTGTTGACAATACCGCTCCACCCAAGGGTGCCGTAGCTCTTCACATCCGTCGTCATGAGCGAAAGAATTTCCTTAGTTGTACCGAAGTGAATGAACTTCGCCGGAGCCATTCGAAGCAACTTCAGGCGATATGGCCTCAACACTTCCCATACCGCTTTTCTGCAAACTGTCAGCGCATCGCTGTATTCTCCCTCCGGCTTCTCGCGAAGAAACTGCTCCAAAGTTGAATCTGTCGCCAGAGGATACTGAAAATCCCCATACAGCGACAGCCTGACCTCATTGTTCACAAACGCGTGATACTTCTCTTCATCCGCCGCGCCGTCCGTAGTGATAAGCGATGCCAGCGAGTCCAGCATATCTGTTCCCATGAGAATTGCGCCGGTATCGATGTCCACGCAATTGTGTTCGTTCACCGCGCCGACGCCGCGCAATGTCTCCACTGTCTGTTTGTGCAAGAAGGAGCGGACATTTCCGTCATCACCGCGCAGATACACGCCGTGATCTTTGCCGGTCTCCACGTCCTCTTTGAAGCTGATTACCGCCGCGCCTCTGCCGTTCCAGTCAATGAGCAGCGGATTGAACAGCAGCAGAACATCGCCGCTGAGAAGCAGCATACCTTCGCGGAAACGGCCCGGAACCGAGCTCATGCAGATCATAAACTCGTCAAAAAGGGTGGAACTGCGTCCGTCCGGCAGCTTGTGCGGCACGGGAGAGAACAGCTTGCCCAAGGCGCTGTATTGCGGAACTCTCTTGCTGTCTCCGCCGCTGTGGATGACGAGGATGCGCCTGCCTTTCCAGCCGCCGTTCTCCGAAAGCCACTTCAGTACGCTCAGCGTTGCGCCGCCGCTGCCGACACGTACGCCGCCTTCGTCCGGAATCACGGTAAAAATTGTTCTTGAGGGCAGAAAACTCCTTCTGTCCTCTATCTGCGCGCGGAATCCCTCCGCCTGATGCTCGTCTCCGGCGGTCAGAATTACAACATCCCATGTCGGAAAGGTTTCGCTTCTTTTAGATCGTTCGTAATCGCTCCACGCATCGGAATATGATTGCGTTAAATAAAGGCTTGTATTCATGTTCATTACGGCATCGGCCGCTTTCTCCCGTGTTGAATTTTCGGTTACCATTTATCTTGCTGGGGTTGTTTTCAATCCGTCTGTCCTATTCCCTAAAAGCAACTTGCCGGCGAATGAAAACCTTCGTATTAGCCAATTTCCTGTAACACAAATTACCATT
>CAVHIP010000165.1:0-2405 GCA_963636125.1 Oscillospiraceae bacterium
CGCCCGTGCCTGTTCGGCACGCATGGGGAAATGCGCCGTTCTGCCGACCGTGTATTTTGTGTTGTTGCGAACCGAATTTATAACGGCAAGAGCCTCGTCCTTTGAGACCTTGAACCACTCGTTTCTGTCCTCGCCGAAATTCAGCTGCGCATAGCCGTTCTTTTTGAGTACGGCGTGAATGTCTTTATCGGTAAAGCAGGTGCCGTCATCACGCATGGCGGACACGGCAAACAGAGTTTTGTGACTGAGCCCCGCCGTGTGAATCTGCTCGTAAATTCGAGCCTCGACATCTTCCTTGTCGGTGTAGCCGATTTTGATATAGCCGTTGTGGTCGGGAACCGACGGCAGTATATAGCCGTATATCGTCGGACATACCGCAGGACGGGAGGTAAGAATCTGACTTAACGAGATTGTGTTAGCCATTACGATTCCTCACCTCCGTAATTGTGTATCCTTGAATCTATATATGCCCATTCATCATCAGTTATATTCCATCTTTCACATAATTCTTTGTCAGAATACATATGGTCATACTTTTCTAATGCAGGAACAAAGCAATATTTGTTTCTAAGAACATCCTGCGATACTACAGCTTGTAAAAGCAAAAATCTTACTGTCTTTGTGAATAAATATGACTTAAAATACAGTACCTCCTCTTTGGTATCAAATGCACCAGCAATAAGAAAAGACTCTGTGCAACACTCGCCTGGTTCAGCAATTCTTGTATTACCATCGTAATAAAACCCAACTGGCTTTGTAAAATCAGTTTGACCGGCAATAGGCGATCTTGGTATAAGAAATTTCCATTTTTTGAGATACCCATTTGCGTCATTCACATCTTTAGGGTCTGCGAATCTTCGTCCTATTTTTTGAATAAACCAACAAGGAATTCCGGTATCTCTTGGCTGATAATTTGTCGGAAGTCCAAAAGGCTTAGCACTTGAAACAGTTTGCTCCATTGTCTTGGATGGCTTTTCAATCTCGAAAACTTTTCTAACGATTGTAACCGCTTTACTAAATCTAATAAAAGTACTGTATTCGTTTAATTCTCTAATGGAAGTTTGCTCTTTACCTTCAACAATATTTGTGACTTTACAAGGACCACTTTTTCCATTATCCCATAAGAAGAAGCATACACCGCCAGGAACATCGACACCCGAAAAGACATCATGTGAATTAGGATAATCAACAATTTCGCATATTCTTTTATCATTTAGCATTTCACTTCTAAATGAATCCAGTCCCATACCACCAGAGAACCAACGTGAAGGTATTATCATTGTCAAAAAACGCGGATTTAGCTTTTTTGCTTGTTCCACAAACTTGTGATATATAGGTTTAGCTTGTTTGCTGTTTTCCTGCGTACTCAGCTGATACGGCGGGTTGCTTATAATAACATCAAACTTCATTTTGAAAATCTCCTCCGGATTTTTGAGGTGGATAAACTCGTATGCGTGGGATTCAAGTTCTTTATCACGGTCGTACTGTTCCTGCGACGCACCGCACCACACGCACTTGCCGTTTTTCCATGTGTGCTCGGTTCTGCGAAAACGGATATTGCCCTCCGCATCGTCAAAATGCGTGATGGAATAGGGGCCGTTCGGGTATTTCGAGCAATAGAGGCTTCGGCGGGAAAGCAGGCTTGTAAGCTCCGTAATGGCAATGCCGTAAAGCTGCTTATGGAAAATATGGTCTATTTTCTCCTGAAGCTGTGCCTGAAAGGCAATGTCATATTCGTCAAGCGGAATATTCAGCGCTTTCTTTTCGGAAATCTCGGCGGCACGCTCTGCATATCCCGGCAGCCGCGCTTCAAGGCAGCGCTTGGCAATCTCGCGCAGGAAAACGCCTGTTTTCGTCGCCGGATCGAGGAATGTGGTTGTCGGATCGGCGAAAAGCTCCTGCGGCAGGAGATCAAGCATTTTGTTTACCACATCGGGCGGAGTAAACACCTCGTCATTTGAAAGATTCGCGATGCAGGAAAGCACATCCGGCACGTGCGATGCGTGGGATGATACTTTATCAAAGAAAGACTGTTCAGCCATTTTCGTTTAACCTCCTGTAATGAAGCGGCGGATATTCCCGCAGCGGCTTCGGCATATATTCACCGGTAACCGGGTTTGTTTCAAGATAACTGTAAATATCCTCTGTATCGTCAAGCAGCGAAATCTGCGTTTTTTTCGTAGGCTTTTCGTTTGCCTTCAAGAGCACATCAAGGCGATAATCACGGCGTTTGAGCATATACATCTTGCCGCAGGTCTTGAACTCGGCAAAGGTGATATAAATATCTGTGTCCTCCTGATTTTCGTCAACGCACATCATGGTCAGCGCGTTGCCGCAAACGATATTTTTATCGAGGATATAGCGGACAGACTCCCGTGTTTCGTCGTTGCAGTCCTTTTTGCAGG
>CAVHIP010000166.1:0-2204 GCA_963636125.1 Oscillospiraceae bacterium
CGGTTAGGCTTCAAAAGGCGTCTCATACGAAAACTACGCCGCTGCGGCGGCTATTAAAACATTTAATGACAATTAAATGTTTTAATCAGTTTTCAGTATGAAATATAATACTTTGCGTGTCAGCACGTCAGAGAGAATTACAACAGCAATACTATTATAAAGTACCGTCGGGCCTGCCGATTCGCGGCGGCCGCATGGAGGATTATTATGATATTTGAGCAAGTCGTCAACGCGCTTTCGGAGCAGTTTGAAATCGCTCCCGAGTCAATCACAATGGATACCAGTCTTGTCGATGATCTCGGCGCAGATTCTCTGGACATAGTTGAATTGATCATGTCCCTTGAAGAAACCTTTTCCATCAGCATTTCCGATGAAGACGCAATGCATCTGGATACCGTCGGAAAGATTGTTGACTATCTCGAAAATCTGAGATAAACGCAACAGCAGCATATAGAAATGCCCCGCGCGGAGTTATCCGCGCGGGGCAAAATTTTAGCGTTATTTTACTTTCCAATAACCGGACTTATTCGACCCAATACGGGTAATCATACTATTTTTTCATTAAAATCTTCAATTTTAATGAAATCTTTTGAAGCCTGTAAGAGCCGCGCTTAAAGCGCGGTTAGGCTTCAAAAGGCGTCCGCCGACGGCATAAGTTCGCGTATGCCAAATCGGAGATTTGGACGCTCACTTATCATACGAAAACTACGCCGCTGCGGCGGCTATTAAAACATTTAATTGTCATTAAATGTTTTAATCAGTTTTCAGTATCAGCTCTTTGCCATTAAGTGTGGCCAACGTTCTCGTTATTGTGCGCCGGGATTTGCCGGTTAGTTCGATCAGGTCTGCGTTTGACAGCTTTGGATTTTTTCTCGGCAACTCCGGTGTTGATTGTTCAAACTCACTTATATGGTCACTTATCCGGCCATTTATCTTGCCATTTATCTTGCCGGATAATGGCCGGTTAGTTCGGTCTGCTCTTGAAAATTCTATACAATATTGCGCGGCAATGCCTTATACAAATTATAGCCATCTTGGCGGAATAAGTCAACCAAGATGGCTATGCCGAGTGGATGATTAAAGATTTGAAGAGTTAAGAGTAAAGATTTATCCACAAAGCGGGGCGAACACAGCCACAATCGTAGTAGACATAGTAGCCATAGACGCGGACCGTGCCGTGATCGTTGACACAGGCAGCGTAGTCCTGAACGCAGCCGGGCGACCGAAGCCACCACCAACAGGTGCCGCTGTCGCTTGTATAAGCTCCATTGGCAACTGCGTAGTCCGTTGGTTCGCACTGCCTCGCGCTGTCAGACGAGAAATACTTGTTTGCCTCCGTGATGCTCAGCAGAAAGACATTATCCGTCGTGCTGTTCCCGGGATTTGTGTCATACTTCGGATTTTTATCCGCCGACACTGATGTTTCAGCGACTGCCTTTTTTTCATCCGAACTGAACGCAGTGTTATAAAAATCATCATTCAGCCAACTGCGAAGAGTACAGTTTTCCCACGTGATATCAATTTTCTCTTTGTTGTACGGCTTAGCATCCAAACCGTATTTGCTTATTATAAGTATTTTATCTTCCTGCCTGTCAAGTACCAACCATTCTATATCTTCTGCACCGTTGGCAATATCGTTATCTTGCTCGTATGAACCGAATGTATAGGTATCTCCGGCCTTGATATTTTTAATCTCTTCCCATTTTTCTAAGCCATACTTCTCAATATAACAATTTTCAATTTGTGCGTTGCTGTCCTTATACCCGTCCAGCGCTTCAAACGCCGTGATCGCTTGTTCGTATTCGCCGCTTTCCATAAGCTCAACGGCGGCGTTATATTTGATGCTTGGAATTATCACTTTTGTTGCAATAATTGAAATTGCTGCAACAATAACAGCCGCTGTGAGAACGATTGAGAGTATTTTTTTCTTCTTGGCTGCATCTCCGGATTTTGTGTAATTTGCGGCTTTATTATCAATTTTTGCCGGGTTTTCACTTACGTCTGCAGGACTTTCAATCATCATTTTCTTGGCTTCTTCAACAGAATACTTTGCTCCGCAGCTTTGGCACACAAACACTCCGTTCTGTTTGATTAAATCGTTGCTTCCACACATCTCACATGATATTTTTTTCATTTCATACCTCCTAAATTTCTCTTCTGATGATTTTTTGCTTTATTTCCCCGCCTTGCACTTTGTATTTCTC
>CAVHIP010000167.1:0-2194 GCA_963636125.1 Oscillospiraceae bacterium
CGGAGGAATCTTCTTTTCGCTTGCCAGATACGGCGCGACAAAAGCCAGCGCGAACAGCTCATTATACGCCATAGGATTGTCACTGCCGATGTCGTCCGCCTGCTCGACCAGCTGCCGATAGACCGTTTTGCTCTTTTTCATGATCTCATCCGCATACGCTTTGTCATATTTTTCAATCAGGACCTTTTTCATGGAACCCTTGAACATCCAAAAATAAAAGCCGTTATACTTCATGTGAAAGAACCTCCCGTGATGAATTGATTAAATCAGGATGCGACATGTTTGTTATCCCTCAGTCTGCTCTGATTTTTCGGACATTGCGATTCATCAGGTGCCGCCCGACATTTCTATACAGGAACGCCTTGAATGCAGACATCTGCTGATGATGCTCTCTGAGCAGCTCATCGGGCGAATCGTATACGCCGAAGTCCTGTGTAATGCCCTCGCTCTGAATATAGGTGTTGTTCCGGTTGAAATCTATTACGGGATGTTTGAAATCCGCAACCGCCACGCCGTAGCCGCAGAACGAGCCGGAACAGCCGCTGTTTTTCGCCTGCAACCTTTCAAGATACGGCTTGTCGAGGATAAACGCCTCCAGCTCATACCACGTATCCTCAAAATATACCTCAACCCAGCTGTGGAAGATGTTCTGCGGAGCTTTTTTATAAACAAGGCCGGTCATGGCGCCCTTCTGCAGCTTTTTGTCGATGGTGAAGCCGTGAATCCGGCACGGAATACCGCAGGCGCGAAGCAGAGCCATAAACAGCGTGCCTTTGGTGTTGCATTGTCCGTATCCATCTTTCAGAACTTCCGAGGCGGGGATGCTGTCGTCGGTGTTGTAACCGAAGAGAATCTCATCCCGAATGAAATTATAAATTGAGCGCACGCGTTCAAATTCATTTAACTCCCGCCATTTTCGCTTTTCAATCAGCCGCTGTATGCTCTCATCCGAAAAGTCGAGCATCGGCGTTTCTTTCAGGTATTTATCCATCCTATTTTTCCTTTCCGACAGAATATTTACCGCATTTCAGAAAATCAGGCATATCAGGGAGAGAACCGCCGACACGGGCAGATAGACGAGAAAATGGCAGATGTGTGCTTTCTTATTAAAGCCGAACAGCTGCGGACTTACGATTTCCCTTGTCTCGGGATAAAAATGCGGGTAAAATCCCGAACGGCAGAGCAGAAACCAGTCGAAAAAGAAGATGTCATAGAGCTCCATGAGATAAAGCATTATAAGAAACCGCACGAAGAAACCGAAAAAATTATAATTGCTGCGTATGCCGTCCCATCCGCCGAGAACAAACGCGCCGATGAACATCAAAACGGCAAGCCCCGCCATCAGCCAACCGACGATGTGAGCGCCGTGAAATCTTTCCTCTTTATCCCTAATTACGGCGAGAATCTCCTTCGGTGCGGAGGAGAAGAGCCGTTTATCCTGAATGAACCCCACGGCGGCATACAAGAGAAGAAAATACGCCGCCATAATCATTATCGTTGCCGCTGCCGTTACAATCATAGATCAATCTCTCAATCCATCCGCATTGTCTGTTTTTTACCGACCTACACCGGGAAGATATCCGCTCTTTGCGTTCCGCTCGGTATCGTCCGATTCGTCGTATGCGTCATAGGGGGCGTTCGGGTCGTGAACCTTCTTCTTATAGACAGAGCAGAGCTTATCCCTGTGAGCAAAAGCGAATTCGAAATGATCCGTCCAGCCGGTGTGACCCGTCAGAAATACGGGCTTCAGCGAGCGGGTGCGGAGCTTTTCCTCCAGCTCCGCAAGCGACCTGACGGCAACCTTATTATCCTCCGCGAGGGAAGAGATAAAGCTATACCCGCCGTCCGCCCCGAACCAGATGGTGTCACCCGTGAAGAGGTATTTGTCATCAATGAGATAGACCATATGTCCCCATGTGTGTCCGGGAACAAGGAAGCATTCGACACGGATGTCGTCAATATCCAAAACCTCGCCGTCGCGGAGCAGTATTTTCTCGTTGGGAATCGTAACCTTCGGGAGCTTATATATTCCGTGCAGCACTCTGCGCGATTTCTCTCCTGTCAGATAGCAGTTTTCGACTTCACCGATGTAGAGTTTTGCGCTTTTGAAAAGTCCCGGGCTGTCCGCTTCCACCGCGCCGACATGGTCGGTGTCCTGATGGGTAATGAGAATATGCTTGATGCTCTTCGGGTC
>CAVHIP010000168.1:0-2122 GCA_963636125.1 Oscillospiraceae bacterium
GCGGCCTCCATGCTGCCTTTGATTTTCCGCAAGCTCTTCGGCGTCAGACCGAGCGTCTCGTTCTTCTTGTCAATCTCGGCCTGTATCTTGAGGATGACGCCGTAGATCGGCTCCGTGAATGACGGCGCGCTCTTGCCCTCGGCAGTGCGCTTCCATTCTTTCCGCGCCCTTGACAGCTCTCTCTCCAAGATGCAGAGCTGATGTATTTCCCCATCGAAAGCCGGAGAGTATATCCCCAGCTCCTTGAGCGTCTTCACGTAATCCTGTTCCTTGGACATATCTCCCTCGCCTCCTTCGCACCGCAGCGTATCGCCGCAGGCGACAGCGTCCGCAATCCGTGCGCGTGTCGCGCAATCTATAGTTTATTTATATCATCCGTTTTTTCCCGGATTATTCGCCCCGCCCCAAATTTCCCTCGGGGGTATTTCGGCGCTGGCGCGATGAGGGAGCCACCAGTGGCTTGGGGGCTCCCTCCCCCTACCACTCGCCGTCCGGCGTGAACATTCGCGCCGAATGCGCTGCCGCTTCGCCGCGCATTTTGTCGCTCTTTGCGGCGTTGCATACGTAGTGCGCCGCCTGGAGGTTGCCCCAGTCCTGCGCCGCGGCTTCGCGCGATGCGTAGCCCCCGACGTAGTATTTACTGACCGGCACGATCTCATCGATTACGAAGCTGAGCGGATGCGCCGCGTCGCTGGGTTCGTCGTATCGGATCGGGCCGAGTCTGCCGCCGCAGATTCCGCACGCCGCTCCCATCGCTCTGAACCGCTGCCGGTACTTTCGCCGGAGGGCGCCGTTGCTCGACCGGGGGTTAGATTTTTTGACCCCCCCGGGTGTATTTTTTTCGGCCATGTTTTTCAAGACCCCCCTACCCCTGACAACGGGCTGCCACCTCCGGCAGGATAGAAAAAAGCCGGGCTCATGAGCGCACGACCGCCTTGGTCTGAACTCATGGGCACCGGCTCTCAAAGCACTGGCCTCTCAGTATATCCACCGTGTACTCTGTCTTGCACCTCTTGCAAAACAGACGGATGTTCATAGCCACGCTGTCCGGACGGATCTGGAGGAGCTTCACGTTCCACCCCTCGTCCCTGCAGCGCGGACAGATGATATAACCATCTCTCACCGGTATTGTATCAAATTTCTCGCCTGCAATCAAGCCCTCTTTCACCTCTTGGTTTAAGTTAATATATGTTTCCAAGACTAAAAAATATATAAAAAGCCGCTATTTGTTCGCCCGTCGCCGACGCCGGAAGTGTTTCCTCCGCACGCCCGCCTTGAACGAGTACTTTATATATTCGTACCTGCCGTACTCCGTGCGCTCTTTAATCTGCTCTATCATCTCCGCGCCGCGGGGCAGACCGAGCTGCGTATCGTTCGGCACGGCCATTGTCTCGACCTCTGGATTGACGCACGACCTTGTGCAGCTCCACAGTCTGAGCCCCGGCTTTTCTCTCGCCTCGCGGCACATGTACCTTGCCAGCGTCTCATAATTCTTTTCCTTGTCGAAGCGAAACGGCTTGATCTCCGCGTTGCCGCGCCGCCAGCAGCCTCTCAGCGCCTCGTAATCGCAAGGCGCGTTGCATATCAGATGCACATGCCACCGTCCCTCGCTGCTCTTGTTCTGAATCACATACAGCAGCTTGAACGGTACGCGGCTTTTCTTCGGCATCAGCTTGCCCGCTTCCTTGATAAACTGCTCCATGTGCCGCTTGACCTGCGTCCGCTTCTGCGGCAGATGCGCGTCATCGTAGGTCAGCGTGATGACCGGATCGCCGACAACGAAGTTCGCCGCCATTTTCATCTCGCATTTTTCCCTGCTGTATTTCGCGTTCATCCTCGCCTGCGCCGCGGTGGACGCCTTTTTCTTCGCCGCTCTGACATTGTCGCTGTCCTTGCGGTCGATGCGCGGATAAATAACCTCTTTTACCAACGGCCCCGCCGTTATAATCTTGCGTGTGTAAGCCAAAAAGCCCAGTACCCCCTTTGATGCCCTTTCGGACATAATCTCGGACACCGGGCTCCAAGGCCTCTCGTCACATAAATATTCTTTTTATCTTCCGGTAGATCCGAAACCGCTGTCGCCGCGGTCTGTCTCATCGAGCGTTGCGACAAGCTCCAGCTC